>CAZQOV010000024.1:0-27745 GCA_964595055.1 uncultured Bacteroidaceae bacterium
TTCAAAGGGTTCAACTGAATCTAGCAGATGGGTAATATTATTCACTCTTTCCTGCAGATCTTTCCTCATTGTGAAACCTTCCTGTTGGCGGAACTGATTCAGTTCATCCAGTGCTTTATATATCCCATTTTCGACCTCAGTCCACTCTTTCTCATCAAGTTCGATTTTTTCCGTTTTAATCGTGTCGGGAAGTCTTAATATTGAAGCTAAAATTTCTTCCGAATTCAGGCTTAATTCATTTTTCAGCTCATTGATTTGTTTAAAATACTCCCTGAACATGTTTTTATTTATTGAACTACCTGTAAATCCTTCATTTAAATCATAAAAAACCGTAAAATCAATTTTCCCTCTTTTTAGCCTGTCCTGCAGAATTTTTCTGATGAAAATTTCCTTTTCCCTGTAAAAAACAGGTATTTTAACATTAGTGTCAATGTTTTTGCTGTTCAGTGATTTAATCTCAATGGTTACTTTTTTATCGGGCAGGCTTATTTCTGCACTCCCGAAACCGGTCATAGAGTATAACATGAAATCTTTTTGGATGAATGTTACAAAGCTAAAAAAAAATAACGCGTATCACAATGCTTAAATATCCGTTGAAAAAGAAAGGAGACCTTATGTTGCTGTTTAAACCCGGGTAGTTCTTTTGATTTTCATTTTAGGTTTACTTCCTGTTACCGATTTGGTTTTCCATTTCCCGGTCAGGTAATAAAAATAGGATAAAACCAATCCGGCTCCCCATCCGATAGGAACAGCCCACCAGATGCCCTTTTCTCCCATTCTTTCCGAGAGAAACCAGGCTCCCGGAATTCTTACAAGCCAGAGGGCGAAAAGGGTAATGAACATCGGAATCAGTGTGTCACCAGCACCCCTCAATACTCCGTTTATGGTGAACATTCCAGAAAAAAGGATATAAAATGAACTAACGATGATTAAATATTCTGCTCCAATTTGGATTACCATTGGATCCCGGTTAAAAAGTCCGATAAGCGGTCCTCTGAGGATGATTATGCTGGTGGTGAGGATCACAGAGACAGCTGCTGAAATAAAAAAAGTGTATATGAGACCTTTTCTTACCCTTTCCTTTTTATCTGCTCCGATATTCTGTCCAACAAAGGCTGCTAAAGCCTGGCTGAATATCATTGCGGGCTGCATGGCAATGGAGTCAATTCTTCCGGCAACTGAATAGGCAGCTATAACATTTGTACCAAATTGATTAACGATTTTCAGCAAGGCTATCATTCCAAGGGCTACAAAGGTTTGTTGAAATCCTGTAGGCAATCCGATGCGTATACTCTGTCGAAAAATCTCATAATCGAAAACAAAATCTTTAATTCGGATAGAGATCAGCTTATGGGTTCTGTTCAGGTAAATAACTGCAGAAAGAAAAGCACCACCCTGAGACAAAATAGTGGCATAAGCAGCACCTTCGATTCCCCAGCCAAACCAAAGAACAAAAAGAATATCGAAGAAAATATTGAAGAAGGTCGAGATGATAATGAATACCATAGGTGTTTTGCTGTCCCCAAGCCCCCTGAGAATTGCCGAAGTACCATTAAAACCAAAAAAAACAACAATGCCCGCAATGATAATTTTTAAGTATGCTGTGGCTTCCGGTAACACTTCCTCAGGGATATCCACAAGGGCCAAAATTTCATCAATGAATATGAGACCTATGGCAGATAAGACCAATGCCATTGAAAACATTAGTACATAGATGGTTCCTATGGCTCGTCTTACTCGCTCATAATCCCTGGCTCCAAAATATTGGGAGATGACAATGGTTCCTCCAAAAGCCACACCAATAATTAAAGCAATGAGCGTAAACATGATAGGAAAGGCATTCCCGATTGCTGCAAGGGCTTCTTTTCCTATTACCCTACCTACAATAATGCTGTCTACGACGTTATATAATTGTTGAAAAACGCTGCCAATCAACAAAGGTAATGCAAAAGAGAGGATTCTTTTTCCTTCTTTACCTTCCGTGAGATCTTTCATCCAAATTTTATTAAGGCTGCAAAGGTCTTAAATAAATAACAGACCACAAAGAATCTTAACAAATGCCTTTGCCAAATGTTCTCAGGCTCTTTCCAGCTCAACAGTGAAATGCCTCATGATTGGAGCTTCATCAACAATTTTAAAGCCACGTTTTATTTCTTTTCTTCTTTCATAAACATTTCTAACTGCAGCTGCCACATAATTCAGGTGGTTGGGAGAATAAACCCTTCTTGGAATCGTCAGGCGAACCATCTCCATAGCTGGAAATCGGTTTTCCCGGGTTACCGGATCTCTGTCGGCAAGCAGAGATCCAATTTCCACACCCCTTATCCCCCCTTCGATGTATAATTCCACTACCAGGGTTTGGGCTCTGAATTCCTCAACCGGAATATGTTCCATAAAGCTTGTAGCATCAATAAACACCGCGTGGCCGCCTATGGGTTTTTGAATAGGGATTCCATATTCAATGAGTTTATTTCCGAGATATTCTACCTGTTGGATGCGGGATTCTAAATAAGAAGGGCAGATCACCTCATTCAATCCAACACTCAAGGCAGCCATATCCCTGCCGGCCATCCCTCCATAGGTATTGAAGCCTTCAAACAATATATTGTAAGTGGAGGCTTTTTTGAACAATTCCTTTTCCCTGAATCCAATGAGCCCCCCAATATTAACGACCCCGTCTTTTTTAGCGCTCATTGTCATTGCATCGGCAATGCTGAACATCTCTTTGACAATATCCTGCACGGGGGTATTCTCATATTCCTTCTCTCTTTTGTGGATAAACCATGCATTTTCAGCGAATCTCGCTGCATCAATATATACCGGCGTGTCATATTTAGAAGCCAATTCATGCACCGCCCACATATTTTTCAATGAAACCGGCTGGCCTCCGGCTGTATTACAGGTTGTGGTAATTAATACAAAGGGAATTTTTTCCGGGGGATTATCCGTAAATACCTTTTCGAGTTTTTGAAGGTCAATATTTCCTTTGAAGGGGTGCAGTGAGTTTGGATCGCCCGCTTCATCAATAGTGCAATCTACGGCGCAGGCCTTTCGAAATTCAATATGCCCTTTCGTAGTGTCAAAATGGGCATTGCCCGGTACCAGATCCCCTTCTTTCACCATCACGGAAAACAATACATTCTCTGCGGCACGTCCCTGGTGAACCGGTAAAAAATGATCAAACCCAAGAACCTCCTTGATGGTGTTTTTCAGCTTATAATAGGAAGCAGAACCTGCATAGCTTTCATCTCCGCTCATCATGGCCGACCACTGGGCCTGACTCATAGCACCCGTGCCTGAGTCTGTCAAGAGGTCAATAAAAACACTGGATGATTTGAGATTGAAAACATTATATCCCGCTTCCTTAATCCATTTCTTTCTTTCTTCCCTTGAACTCTTTTCTACAGGTTCAATCATTTTAATTTTATAGGGCTCGGCGAATGGGAGTTTCATTTTTTGTTTAATTGTTTAATTGTTTAATTGTTTAATTGTTCCCGCCTGCCATTGCACTGGCTTTCGCGTCGGCGGGCAGGTAATCGTACCCGTCTAATATTCAATGGTTTTTAGCGTCAGTCTCTGGCGCCAAAACCTTAAGCATGAAACTTTCTTCAATGGCAAAAGCCTCGGGTGAAGGCCTCAGTCCAGGCGCCTGGTAACGGCTCACTGGCATGTACTTGCTTAGTCATTTAAAAAATTTGTCACAATACAAAAATTCTTAAAAAAGCTTTCTGCTTACAGGTCTCTTCACTTTATAATCGGGTGTCCACAGTGAAACGTGAAGCTTTTTGCTTCAGGATATTTTTATGTCAATCAAATAGTAATATGACGGAAAAACAGGATTGGCCATGCAAGGCATGCATGACATAAATTGTGGTCTAATAGGAATCGCGATTCTTTACATTCCGGTAAAGAAGCTTTTTATTGAAGGAAAGTAACATCATCATTCTCATAGCACCTTACTTTAAGGTATAGTGCAAAAATAATAATTCCGGGAGTTGATGTAAAATGATTACGCTTGTTGCATAGCATTTATTGATTTATTTAGCTGTGCCGGTTTGAGAGTACTGTGATCTTATTCCAGATTGCCGTTCTTCAATTCTTCCCGGTATCTTTCATAATAACGTTGATAGATTTTCTTCTTTTTCCCGATTGCCTGTTCTTCTCTGAGTTTAAAATCTTTCCTGCTTTCTCCGTCTTGTCTGGGAAGGAAAATTTCATCTTCATCCATTTCTTCCACAATTTCATCCCGATAATAAAAATCGACGAATATTTCGGGATTAAAATCCCAGATTTTCACAGTTTTATCATGAGAAGCCGAGGCAAAACTTTTTCCATCCGGAGCAAAGGCAACATCAATTACTTCAGCTTTATGATCGATAAAGGAATAGAGTGATTTTCCTGTTGGTATTTCCCATATTCTGACTTCCTGATCGAATGAACAGGATATCAGGTGAAGGTCGTCGGGAGAAAATTCAATGTCCATGACGAAATTCCTGTGACCACTTAGGGTTTTGAATAATTCGCCCTTTTCCAGATCGTAGATTCTTATGGTTTTATCTTTCGAACAACTGGCAAGGTATTTCCCATCATGACTGAATTCAACATCGTAAATATCGTTAAAATGAGCATCCAGTTTTTGAATTGCCTTATTGGTCCCTGTTTCCCAGAGGCGAATGGTATTATCACCCGAACCGCTGGCAATCTTTTCTCCATCATTACTAAAGCATACAGCCATTGTAACATCGGTATGACCTTTCATGTAATGAAGGATCTTTCCCGTTTTCAAATCCCAAAAATTAAAATTTTTATTGATTGCCCCCGAGACAAGATATTTCCCAGACGGATCAATAGATAAGGAGTAAATTGTTGTAGTATGATCCGGCATCCGGTTAATTTCATTTCCTTCCAAATCCCATACTTTTATGGTATTGTCACCGGCTGTAATAAAAAACTTCCCCTTTGGATCAACCTCAATATCCATTACTCCTTTCCAATGCTCTGTAAAAGATAGTTCAGTTTTACCCGTTTCAAGGTCAATAAGCTCCGTTGTGCCATCGAGAAGCCCCACAATGAGTTTTTTTCCATCGGGAAAATAACAGACGGTATTGGCTTCTTTACCGGTCTTCATTTCTTCAAGGAGATAGGGATCATCCTGGGAGAACACCTGTAAACTTATGAGAACAAGAAGGGTAATAAGACCTGGCTTATTCATATTCTTTGAATTATTAATAATCAATGCTTAGAATTCTACCATCCGTAAAATTAAAAAAATCATCTTTATTGGCTAATTCAATACCTTCCATAAGCTCTTCAGGAGTTTTCCCGGCAGCTTTGAGGCATCCCGGGCATACCTGTAATGTAACATTTCTTTCCATCAGCTTTAGAAGCTGTTCATGTGAATTCGGGAAATCTCCTTCCATGCTTAGGTTTTCAGAATCCTCAAGAACCACGTGAACCCCTTCAATATCAAAATAAACCATAACATCTTTATCTTCTGACATCATTTCAGCCATACGAAGGGCCATAAGAACACGGTGGGGATCTTCAGGTCCATGGCTCAGGTGTATGAAAACACCATCCTTAATTTCTTCCTGTAAGGTTTCCGGCTGAGAATCATTTGATTCTCCTGCTTCAGGAGCACATGAAAAACATATAAATACAATGCTTAGGAGAAAAATAATTTGTTTCATTTTTGTAAGGTTTAGGGTTGTAAAAAAATAAATACTGATAATTTAGTTCAAAACGATCATGTAGCCTTTTAGATAAGCTTTTTATATATGTTGTAATTTTCGTCGTCAAAACATACAAAAATCACTTTTTCGGGCATTTCATTATTTTCGAGAAATGATTCCACAGTCGCCAATGCTATTCTGGCAGCTCTTTCTTTTGGGAAACCATATATTCCTGTACTGATATTTGGGAAAGCTATATCTTTTAAGCTGTGGTTACTGGCAATTTTGAGGCTGCGTTTATAGCAGGATGCCAGTAACTTATCTTCATTTTGATCTCCTCCTTTCCACTTAGGCCCCACGGCGTGAATTACATATTTAGAGGGAAGCTTATAGGCTTTGGTGATTTTAGCGTCACCTGTATCACAGCCGTTTAAGATTTTACATTCTTCGAGTAATTCCGGACCTGCAGCCCGGTGAATTGCTCCATCCACCCCGCCACCGCCCAGCAGGCTTGAATTCGCCGCATTGACTATGGCATCGGTTTCCAGGCTGGTAATATCACCTTTTAGTAATTCGATCCTGTTCATGGCACTCGGGTTTAGTATAGTTTTTTGATAGACAAAATTCTGAAGCTAAGTTCCATTTTTGTCAAATAAAACTAATAAATATTTCGATAACCATCTTCCCATACTACTATTTAAGTTCAATACTTATTAACAACCCACCCATACTCCGGCTTTTCTTCATGGAGTGCGGTTGATCACTTTACCATTAAAGATCCCTTCGATCTTTTCAAGGCAAGACCTGGAAAAAGAAGTGAAAAATTGGTAAGGAACAGGAACCCGATCCTGCAAACCGGCAAACCTCTAAAAAACAAGCTTTTTTCTTTCAATTGAAAAAACTGAAAAACGGTAAGAATTTTTTTTCTTCCGATCATTATCGGATTAAAGACTTCAATAAAAGCCTGCCTTCGATAAATCTATTGCAGATCATAAAAAAATGCCAATTTTTAGAGAAATAATCAACCTGCACCGGAAGAGGCATTTGGTAGCTATTAGATATCCTTAGTAAGTCAATCACTAAGCCCTTATCTGAGCCCCCAGCTCTTTCTCAAGCGCTGTGGAGATCTTCTTCATGACCTTGTCAATCTGTTTGTCGGTGAGGGTTTTGTTTTCATCCTGGAGAATAAAACTGAGGGCATAGGATTTTTTTCCCTTTTCAATCTTATCACCTTCATAAACATCAAATATTTCCAGATCTTTCAGGATTTTCTTTTCGGTGTTCAGGGCGGTTTTTCTCAGGTCTTCAAATGTTGTCTTATGATCAAGCAACATAGACAGGTCTCTGCGGACTTCAGGATATTTACTGACAGGCTCATATCGGGTTTTATGGCCCTTCAATGATTCGATCATCAGGTCCCAATGAAACTCTGCATAAAAAACATCGATGGGTATATCGAATTTTTCACGCAATTCGGATGACACAGATCCTGCCTTCAGCAATTCTTTGCCATTCCAGTTATGGATTAGTCCGTAATCGAAATGATCATTCTCAAATCGTTTAATGTCAAGATCGTAGGGATTCTTACCCATCTTTTGCAGGATGAGGTTCACCATGGCTTTCAACGAATAAAAATCGACCATCTTATCCGAGCTGAGCCAGTTTTCTTTTTCTCTTCTGCCTGTCATGAATAATGCCAGGTGAAATTCTTCCCGGTATTTTTTATGAGGATCTTCGGATTTTATTTTCGGATCGCTGAAATAAACATTTCCGAATTCATAGAGTTTCAGATCCTGATTCTGGCGGTACCGGTTATATTGAATGGCTTCGAGTCCTCCATAAAGGAGATTCTTTCTCATGGCATTCAAATCGTTACTCAACGGATTGTAGATCCTCACAAGGTCTTGGTCATTGTTTTCATAATATTCCGCCGGGGTAAGCGAGTTGGCCATCATTTCTGCAAAACCGTTTGCTGACAGCATTTCGGAAGTCAGGTTATTGACTTTCTCGCGGTCCGGTTTTTCAACAAAAGAAAGGGTAGAGTTTAACCTTTCCCCAAATTCAACATTATTGTAACCGTAAATGCGGAGTATTTCTTCCACTACATCTGCGGGTCTTTGAACATCTACCCTGTAAGGCGGTACTAAAAGCTGGAGATATTCCTCTGTTTCCCGGGCAATCTTAATATCCAGATGATCGAGAATAATCCGGATTTTGGCTTTTTCAATCTCTTTTCCTACCAGATTATACAGATAAGAGAATTCAAGCTTAATTTCAAAATCTTTAACCGTTTCAGGATAAATATCTACGATTTCCGAACTAATTTTTCCACCCGCAATTTCCTTTATCAGGAGAGCAGCTCTTTTTAACGCATAGAGGGTAATATTAGGATCCGAACCCCGTTCGAAGCGGAACGAGCTATCGGTATTTAACAGGTGTCTTTTAGCGGTTTTCCTGATGTAAAGTGGATTAAAACATGCACTTTCAAGAAAAATGCTTTTTGTTGAGGAGGTGACCCCGGAATCAACTCCGCCCAAAACACCCGCAATGCACATGCCTTCCTGCTCATTGCAGATCATAAGGTCTTCCCGGCTGAGTTTTATTTCTTCTTCATCGAGTGTTTTAAAGACGGTTCCCTCCGGCAGGGTTTTAATCCTCACTTTTTCACCTTTTACCTTCTCAGCGTCGAAGGCATGAAGGGGTTGGCCTGTTTCATGAAGCACATAATTGGTAATGTCTACGATATTATTAATGGGATTGAGTCCAATGGCTTTCAGCCGGTTTTTTAGCCATTCCGGCGATTCCTTTACTTCAAGCTCTGAAATCGTAATTCCGGAATACCGTATGCAGCCGGTTTTATCTTCCACATGAACCTGAAAAGTTTTGTCAGTGTTATCGATGTTAAAATCACTTACATCGGGCTTATTCAGGTGAACTGGTTTTTTCAGGCTGAAAAATGCGGCCAGATCCCTGGCTGCTCCTATATGAGAAGCTCCATCAATCCTGTTGGGTGTAAGGCCGATCTCAAAAACGTGGTCACTTTCTACCTTAAAATATTCACTGGCGGCGGCACCAACTTCTGCATTTTCATCCAGGACAACTATTCCTTCGTGATCGGTTCCGATGCCCAATTCATCTTCGGCACATATCATTCCTTCTGAAATTTCACCCCTTATTTTCACTCTTTTGAGTGTAAGGTTCTCATTTCCCATATAAAGGGTTGTTCCCACCCTGGCAACAGCAACTTTTTGCCCCTCCGCCACATTGGGAGCTCCGCAAACAATTGGCAGGGGCTTTTCTTCACCCACATCAACAGTTGTAACACTTAGTTTGTCAGCGTTGGGATGTCTTTTACAGGTCAAAACTTTTCCGATCACAACTCCCTCGAGTCCACCCTTGATGCTTTCAAATTTCTCCAGTCCTTCAACTTCAAGGCCGGTATCGGTCAGGATTCTGGAAGTCTCTTCCGGTGAAGGAAGGTCAGAAATATAGTCTTTTAGCCAGTTATAGGAAATTTTCATCGATCAACGGATTTATAAATGAAGGACAAAAGTATGAAAATTCAGGAATTATTGAAAGGAGGTATAAGGATCAGGGGTATTGTGGAGAAAATTTATGAATTTTCTCTACAATGCGTTCATTGAATTGGATGGATTTTATGCGGGAGTATATAGAGAGAGGTCTCTCCCTTTGGTCGAGATGACAACGCCTGGCATTTTTTGGGAGCTCAGGGTTTAGGAAGGGGGGTTATGGCTTGCGCCAGGGCGCAAGCCATAACCCCCCTTCCTAAACCCTGAGCTCCGTTTTACCTTAATGACCTGTCATCTCGACCAAAGGGAGAGACCTCTGCTGAATTTCAAAGAAATACAGCGCATTCAAATAGCAAAGTGTCATCATTAGATTATAACATAGCCTCCAGGGTCTAAATTTCTCCCCCTATCCTTGCAGTTTATCCGTAATTCAATATTTTTGTAAATCTTTAATTCAGAGTGAAAGTGAAAGACGAAAAACTAATTTTGGTGACAAATGATGACGGGGTTGATGCGAAGGGATTGAAATCGCTTGCAGAAGTGGCGCTTGAATTCGGAAGGGTTGTAGTGGCAGCACCTTCACAGGCGATGTCCGGGATGTCTCACGCAATTACCATCAAAACCCCTTTACGGGTCAGGGAAATTCCTTCAAATGAAAAGCTGAAAAAATACAGCATTATGGGAACTCCTGTCGACAGTGTCAAGCTTGCTTTTAACAGTTTGATGGAACGCAGGCCTGATCTTGTTCTCTCCGGGATCAATCATGGTTCAAACTCTTCTTCCAGTGTGGTATATTCCGGAACTATGGCTGCGGCAATGGAGGGATGTGTCAATCTTATTCCTTCTGCAGGCTTTTCCTTGCTGGATTATGATCCGGATGCTGATTTCAGTTATGCCAAAGAAGTGGTGAGAAAAGTGATCTCTAATATTTTAAATAAAGGACTTGAACCCGGGATTTGCCTGAATGTCAATATTCCTGCTATACCGAAAGAAGAGATAAATGGCATAAAAATTTGCAGACAAGCAAGAGGATACTGGAAAGAAGAATTTGATAAACGTACCGATCCTCACAATGGTGAGTATTACTGGTTAACAGGATCCTTTTTCAATGATGAGCCTGATTCTCCCGATACGGATGAAAGTGCTCTTCGTAATGGCTATGTTTCCATTGTACCGGTGAAGGTTGATCTTACAGCTTATAAGTCAATTGAAGATTTGAATAATTGGGATCTTAATGGACAGTAAAACCCATGATAATATGATTAAAGGTCTCATACCAGGCCTGTTACTTCCTGCGGTTTTTCTGGTAATAATTATTCTGGTCAGGATGAAGGATAATGGTTTTTTTGATTACCTGAGTTCTTTGTACAATGTAAATGTGCTGTCTAAGATTATAAGCATTTGTTTGATTCCCAATTTATTGCTGTTTTTTGTGTTTATATGGACCAACCGACTTCGATCTGCAAGGGGTGTTATTTTATCCATGTTTATCGCTGGTCTGGTGATTGGGTTGTTAAAAATAATGTAAGCGAAATTTGTTTTTAATGAGGTATTACTTAATTGCAGGCGAGGCATCCGGCGATCTTCATGCATCAAATCTGATGAAAGGAATTTCAAGATTTGATAATGAGGCTGAATTTCGTTTTTTCGGAGGAGATCGTATGCAAAAAGCAGGAGGGACCCTGGTGAGGCATTACCGGGAAATGGCATTTATGGGGCTGGTCGATGTCATTGCCCATCTCAGAACAATAACAGGTAACCTTAAAATCTGCAAAAAGGACATTCATGACTTTAATCCTGATGCTGTTATACTTGTGGATTACGCAGGGTTCAACCTCAGAATTGCCGAGTTTGCCCACAAAGCAGGCTTCCCGGTTTTTTATTACATCTCTCCCAAGGTTTGGGCATGGAAAAAGTCCCGGATTAAAAAGATGCGGCAATACACTCATAAGATTTTCGTTATATTTCCGTTCGAAGTAGATTTTTTTCGGCAGAATGATCTTGAGGTAGAATATTATGGCAATCCCCTGATGGATTCGTATTCTGCTTTCAGGCGAAAAAGACCTTCAATACAAAAATTCAGGGAAAAGAATGAACTGGGGAAGGAGAACATCATTGCATTATTATCGGGAAGCAGAGAGCAGGAAGTCAGACGATGTTTGCCTGAGATGTTAAAAGCAGCAACTGCTTTTCCGGAGCATCGATTTGTAATTGCGGGCACTTCGGCTGTTCATGAAGAAGTATACCAGGAGATAATCGATGATCATCATGCAGATCTTATTTTTGATCAGACTTATGAGCTGCTGAATGCAGCGACTGCTGCGGTGGTTACCTCAGGTACCGCTACCCTCGAAACAGCAATTTTCAGGGTTCCCCAGGTTGTTATTTATAAAACTAGCAGGATTAATTTTGCCATCGGCAAACCTTTTATTAACATCCGCTTTTTTTCCCTAGTTAATCTTATTGCCGATAAAGAAGTGGTTAAGGAATTGTTACAGTTCAATCTTGCGGCAAAGATTCGGAGAGAATTAAGCAGAATCCTGGATAACAAAAAATACCGTGATAAGATGTTGAAAGAATATGAGGGTATAATTCATACGCTGGGAGATCCCGGTTCCTCGGAACGAATAGCCTTTAGAATAACTAGCTTGGTTAAGGAAAGATGAAAAACAATTGGCTGAAAACAGGTATACTTATTTTTCTCATATCCTGGTTCATTCAGATAACTGCTCAGGATATCAGGATAAGTCTGTTCTATGATCAATTCACTGAGGCTTTCACATTTCACTGTGTTAACGGTGAATATTTGCTAATGCTTGAGGATAGAGAATTAATTACGATTGCTGAAGGAGATATTATTTTTCTGGAAAGAGCAGGTAAGAACATTCGCTTGAGTGATGAGTCTGGAACAATTGGCGAGTACCCCTCATTGTTCTTTAAGGATGTTTTCTTTAATGGGCATTTTATGATAAAGACGGTAAGTCCTGTATCCGACCAGAGATTATATAAAGGAGATTTATATGCTTCTGTAAATCATGATGCCCTGAAATTAATTAATCAGATGGAATTTGCAGATTATCTTGCGGGTGTAGTTGAGGCCGAGGCTGGACCTGGTGCACCGGAAGAATTTTTTAAGGCACAATCGGTACTCTGCCGAACTTATGCTATAAGAAACTGGGAAAGGCATTCTAATGAAGGGTTTAATCTTTGTGATGATACTCACTGTCAGGCCTTTCATGGAATTGCTGATGATAATCCGGATATTCTCAATGCCGTTTTAAGTACCCACAATATTATTGTAGCAGATAAAAATTATAATCTGATCTCTGCGGCTTATCATAGCAATTCAGGGGGAGAAACCCAAAGAGCTTCCGATATATGGCCCGGAAAACATGATTACTTATTGCCCGTTATCGATCCTTACTCCATAAATCAACCGGGCTATAAATGGACCGAAATCCTTGGTTTTGAAACCTGGGTTTCTTATCTGGAAGCCAGGGGAATTGAACTTAAAGACACTGAAGCGGATAAGCTGCTTATCCGGCAGGATCACCGGAAAGTAGATTTTATTATAAATGAGGATACGCTGAAAATTAACGCAATACGTGAGGACCTCGGATTACGATCTTCTTTCTTCGATATGCATCTGGATGACGACAAGGTCGTTTTCGAGGGTCGGGGTTATGGTCACGGCATAGGGTTAAGTCAGGAAGGAGCCATGGAAATGGCCAGGCAAGGATTTTCCTATATGGATATATTGAATTTTTATTATTATGAGGTGCAAATAAAAAATCTTTTTGAGATGCCTAAATCGGCCTATCCTTCAGTTTTCAGATGATGAAAAGATTCGTAGATTTGTCGGAATATTAAAGAGTTTGTTTTATGTTTTCACTTCTCAGAAAAGAAATAAATATTTTTTTTAGCTCGGTAACGGGTTACCTGGTCATCATTGTTTTTTTGTTATTGAACAGTGCCTTCATGTGGGTATTTAAAGGAGACAATAATGTATTTGAAAGTGGCTATGCCAGCCTGGATTCATTGTTTGCCCTGGCACCCTGGATATTTTTGTTTTTGGTTCCTGCTTTAACCATGCGGATGTTTGCAGAAGAAAAAAGATCAGGAACGCTTGAATTACTTTTGACCCGACCCGTAACGGAATGGCAGATTGTCATATCCAAATTCCTGGCTGCCTGGATACTTGTTTTGATATCCATTCTCCCGACCCTGGTCTATTTTGTTTCGGTTTATCTGCTGGGAGCTCCACAGGGAAATATTGACAGTGGTGGTACATGGGGATCCTATATCGGATTGTTATTTTTGGGAGGCATTTATGCTGCTCTGGGTGTGTATTGTTCTTCCTTAACCGATAATCAGATTGTTGCCTTTATCCTGGCCGTTTTGCTGTCGTTTCTTTTTTACCTGGGCTTTGATCTTTTATCTACGGTATTTACCCGGGGTGAGTTTGTCCATCTGGTTGAAAAACTTGGAATACAGTATCATTATTTATCCATATCGAGAGGAGTTATTGACAGTCGCGATCTGATCTATTTTTCAGCGGTTATCTTTATTTTCCTATATGCGACCCGTTATGTACTACTTAGCAGAAAATGGTAACATTTATGACAGGAAAAAACCTTAAAAGGAAATATCAACTTCATTTTGCGCTGGTCTTGCTAAGCGTGGTTTTGATCTATTATCTTTCCGGTATTAAATTTTTCCGGCTTGACCTGACCTCTGAGAACCGTTATACACTTTCTTCAGGTTCCAAAGAATTATTGCGCAATCTGGAGGATATTGTCTATATCAGGGTGTATCTGGATGGAGATCTTCCCGCAGATCTGATTCGTTTTCGACAAAGCGTTGAAGAACATTTGCTGGAACTGGAGGCCTACGCAGGTCACTTTCTTAATTACGAATTTATTAATGTTTATGATGTTGAAAACGCAGAAGCTCGCAACGAGTTAATGAAAGAACTGGCGGATAAGGGGCTTCGGATTACAGATGTTCAGGTGAGGGATGAGGAAGGAGGAACTAGCACAAAAATTATTTTTCCGGGAGCATTGGTAAATTACAGGAACATTGAGTTTCCGGTAAATCTATTAAAAAATAATCCGGCTCTGCCCTATCAGGAAAATTTAAGAAATTCAATTGAATCACTTGAATATGAGTTTATCCGTGCCATCAAAAGCATTACTTCCGAAAAAGTTGAAAAGATTGCCTTTATTGAAGGTCATGGAGAACTTAGTTTTTATGAAACCTATGATATATCGTCAGAGCTAAGTCTTTTTTTCCAGGTAGACAGGGGGCAGCTAACAGGCGATCTGGCCCAGGTAATGGATTATAAAGCCTTGATTATTGCCCAGCCTGAAATGCCCTTTAGTGAGAAAGAGAAGTTTGTGTTGGATCAATACCTTCTTAATGGTGGGAATCTGTTATTTTTTCTCGATCCGGTTGAAGCCAATGAAGACAGCCTGATTCGCGGTCGTACCTATACTTCTTTCCGGCAATTGAACATTTATGACCTTCTCTTTAAATATGGCATTAAGATCAGCAATAACCTGGTTAAGGATTTGCAGTGTAATTATAAACGAATACAGACTTCCATAAACAGACAGGAACCTGTCACCCGGATTTTCCCCTGGTGGTATTCCCCCCTTTTAACGGCTCCAAAGGATCACTTTCTCACCAACGGACTAAATTATATCAAAACCGATTATGTTTCGGCCATTGATACCACTCCGGCTCCAATGGAGGATGTGAAAAGGACTGTTCTGCTTTCCACTTCGGATACTACGGCATTAATTGAAAATCCGGTTTATATTTCCATGGAAGAAGTTACACGTGCACCCGACCGGCAACAATTCAATAAATCAAATCTTCCGGTAGCTATACTCGCAGAAGGTACTTTCCCTTCATTTTTCAAAAATTATGGTATACCCCAAGGTGTTAAAACTGCGGGTATGACACCCAGGGACAAGGGCGAAGGAATTCTTTTTGCAGCCGGAGATGGTGATATGATAAAAAACCCGGTTCTGATCCGTAATCAGGAACCTTACCCGCAAGCCCTGGGCTACGACAGGGATACTCGACAAACATTTGGGAATAAGGATTTTATAATGAATGTTGTCAATTATATGACTGGAGACAAAAGCCTTATCAAATTAAGGTCCAGAGAATTTAAACTTCGCTTACTTGATAGAAACCGGATCCGTCTTAAAGGGGAAAGAATAAAATGGATACTGATAAACACTGCAGGCCCTGTTATTCTGGTACTTTTAGCAGGATTTATTTACCATTTTATGAGGCGAAGGAAATTTTCAAAAAACGAAATTACATGAGCAAACCATTAAAACAGGTATTTCGTTTTGATTTAAGCTTCATATACCTTTGGCTTATTGTATATATCTTTTTCCTTTTTTCCGGATGTGCCAATTTTCGCAGAGATAGGGATTTTACACTTGGAGACCGGAAAAAGGTCGATTATATTGGTATTTTTGGAAGAGATACCGTAGAACTTAAGCAATCTGAAACCGGATGGAGTCTAAATTCTGATCTGGAAGCGGATCCTACTGCCATAGAAAATTTCTTTTATGCTTTTGAAAATATTGAAATTACCGGAGCTACCACCGGTGAATATCTGGATACTCTAATCCCAAGAAAAATTATTGTAAAAAGAAATCATAAACTTTTCAGGTTTAATTTTTATAGCGCAAAAGATTATTATTTATTAAATAAGCAGGGTGAAAAGGGAATATACCGGGTTGGGGTCATCTCAGCTCCTGATGCAGATCTTGAAACGGTGTTTTCTGATCATCCGGCTGAATGGCGAAAACGTGAGTTTATCAGTATAGTTCCAGATGAACTTCAGGAAATACGAGTAATTCCACAGGGGAGCTTTGGTGAAGGTTTTGTGATGAGAAAAGACAGCGCCGGTTTCCGGGTTTTTGATCTCAGTGGCAAGGAGCTTCCGGAAGAAGCAGTGGATAGGGAGAAAACTCTGCTTTATGTGAGTTATTTGGATGAAATCTTCTTTACAGAAGAGATTAGGGAAGATACGGTTATGGATAGAATTGTAAACAGCACTCCCCTGTACGAATTCTTTATCAAAACTCAGGGTGATGCAGGCTACAGTTTTGGTGTTTTTCCTCTGTATGCCCGGGATGGTGAGGAGGAACTGTTTTATGGTGCGGTAAAATTCCAGGGCAAAAAATCCATATTAAAGGTGAATTATGCAAATCTTGATTTTCTTTTTCAGAATCTTGACTATTTTACTATTGAATAAAAACCTTTACCATAGTTCAGACTATAATTTTTTTTCGTATAATTGGTATGACAAAGTAAAAAATGTATTTACTTTGCTTCTGCTTAAATATTAATGTAATAGTAACAATTATCCATTAATTTAAATACAATACAAATATGAAGTTCGTTGTTTCCAGTACGGAATTACTTGGCCATTTACAATCAATAAGCAGGGTTATCAGTTCAAAGAATACCCTTCCCATTCTGGATAATTTTCTTTTTTCTCTTGAGGGAAATGACCTTAAGATCACTGCTTCAGATCTCGAGACTACCCTGATCACAACCCTTCACCTGGAGAATGCCTCCCAATCCGGAATGATTGCCATTCCTGCAAGAATCCTGACCGATACCCTTAAAGAATTTCCGGAACAACCACTGACCTTCGAGATAAATACGGATAATCAGAATGTGGTGATCAATTCGGAAAACGGTCAGTTTACCGTGATGGGTCAGAATGGTGAAGAATTTCCCCAAATAGCCAAAATTAAAGATGATCAAAAAGTCTCGTTAAATATGGATTCCTCTCTTCTTCTGAGTGGGATCTCCAAGACTCTGTTTGCTACCGCCGATGATGAACTTCGTCCGGTTATGAATGGAATCTTTTTAGAGATTTCAGAAGAAAGTCTGTCTTTCGTTGCCTCCGATGCCCATAAGCTCGTAAGATATCGCAGATCCGATGGCAAAGCAGATGTGTCTTCTTCCTTTATCCTCCCCAAAAAACCCGCCTCCCTGTTGAAGAATATTTTGCCGCGTCAGGACCATCCGGTTAAGGTTGAATTTGATGATAAAAATGCTTCATTTGTATTGCCTGATTATACACTGGTTTGTAGACTTGTTGAAGGGAATTATCCAAGTTACAACTCGGTAATTCCGAACGATAACCCCAATCGCCTCACCATAGACAGGGTTGAATTGTATAATACCTTGAAAAGGGTTTCTGTATTTTCCAATCAGGCCAGCAACCTCGTAAAGCTCGAACTGAAAGGCAATCAGATGACAGTTTCAGCTCAGGATATTGATTTTTCCATTTCAGCCTATGAGCGGCTGAACTGTCAATATGAAGGGGACGAAATGGAAATTGGATTTAAGTCCACATTTTTAATTGAAATATTATCGAATATTTCTTCTGGTGATGTTTTTCTGGAGCTTTCTGATCCAACCCGGGCCGGATTGATTCTTCCTACAGAGACAGAGGATGAAAACGAGGATGTGCTCATGCTTCTAATGCCAATGATGATTAATGTTTGATAGATAATTTGTTAATGCCTCTAACCGCATCAGCAATCCAGAATAGGGTGCTGATGCGGTTAATTTTTTTCGACAAAAACCTGCCTATGAAACTGAATTTAAATAATCCGATTATATTTTTCGATCTGGAAACCACGGGAATAAATATTACTCACGACAGGATTATTGAAATATCCTGGCTCAAGGTTGACCTCAATGGAAAGGAGAGCAACAGAACCCTACTGCTAAATCCCGGTATCCCTATACCCAAAGAGGCAACGAACATTCACGGGATAAGGGATGAGGATGTGAAAGAGGCTCCCAGTTTCCAGGAGGTCGCGAAAAACCTGGCCAAAGAATTTGAAGGTTGTGATCTTGCAGGTTATAACTCCAATCGGTTTGACATTCCTCTTATTGCGGAAGAATTTATCCGGGCTGAAGTGGAAATCGACCTGATGAAGAGAAAATTTATTGATGTCCAGGTTATTTTTATGAAAATGGAGCAAAGAACCCTGGAAGCTGCTTATAAATTTTATTGTAATAAAGACCTGAAAGAAGCTCACAGTTCAGAAGCTGATACGAGAGCGACATATGAAGTATTACAGGCTCAGCTCGACCGGTATGATAATCTGAAAAATGATATGGCTTTTCTTTCTGAGTTTTCTTCGCATAATAAGAATGTCGATTTTGCCGGAAGAATCGTTTTCAATAAAGATAATGTAGAAGTTTTTAATTTTGGAAAATACAAGGGTAAACCTGTTACCGAGATCCTTGAGAAAGATCCTGGATATTATGGCTGGATGATGCAAGGGGATTTTCCTTTATTTACAAAAAAGGTCTTGACCAATATCAAACTCCGTTCTTTCAATCAATAAAAATGGTTCGCTTAGGTAAGGGCAAATGGAGGGAGGTTAAGTGTGAGGAGATTTCAGTAACTGTGTAACTCATTATAGGATATTGAATCATGAAAATTATTTGCATAGGAAGAAATTATATGGATCACGCGAAAGAGTTGAAAAATCCCGTGCCCGAAAACCCCGTCTTTTTTATGAAGCCGGATTCAGCTCTTGTGATCAAAAACCGGCCATTTTTCTATCCCGATTTTTCAGAAGAAGTTCATCATGAAATCGAGATCGTAATCAAGATAAACCGTTTGGGTAGATCGATAGAAGAAAAGTTTGCCCCCCGGTATTTTAAGGAGATGGCCCTGGGTGTTGATTTTACTGCCCGGGATCTGCAAGCGGAATGTAAGAAAAAAGGATTACCCTGGGAAATTGCAAAAGGGTTTGATTATTCTGCACCTGTCAGTGAATTTGTTGATATTGATAAATTTAAGAATGTTAACCATCTTAATTTCAGTCTTTATAAAAATGGAAAAGCCGTACAGACAGGAAATACAAAGGATATGATTTTTTCTTTTTCACAAATCATTGCCTATGTATCAAAGTTTATGACCCTTAAAACCGGAGACCTGATTTATACCGGAACTCCTGCCGGGGTAGGGCCAGTGAAGATTGGTGATCACCTGGAAGGTTATATAGAAGGGGAAAGAATGCTGGATTTTTTTGTGAAGTAAGTTTAGCCGTATCAAAACTACTGGTTATCAGGCCATAATAAGCAAAGGGCAAGAGGGAATGGCCGGAAATTGGAGCGTGGGAGAAAAACAGAATTCATTTCGCTGGGCAGAACCCTATTTTGTAGGCCAAACCGGGGACGGGTGGAGCTCATGCAAAGCTTTCTCCAAGTTCAACTGTCCGTTCAAGTAGTCTCTCCAGTTCTTCTTTTGTCGTCAGAGGATTCATAATGGAAACCCGGAGAAACAAATCTTTGCCGAGTTTTGTCTGAACAATATAAAATTCACCGGTTTCCAGTAAGGTGTTTCGGATTTTCTGATTAACTGCATTAAAATCCTCCTTTTTTTTATTATTGAAACGAAAACACACAATGTTTGCGTCCGGATTCAACGCCAGTTCAATGCTTTTGTACTTTTTGCACATGTCGGCAAACTCCTGTCCCAGTCCGTAAAGGCGATCGATATTTTCTGCGAATAGGGCTTTCCCACCAAGAAGAAGCTGTATATACACATTTAGCCCCATCATGCTTTTGGTGCACTCCAGGGTTCTTTTGGCAAAGTTGTACCAGTCTTGGTCCTCATTTTCGTTTAGCAGATATGAAGCTTTCTGGGCAAATGTGGACCAGGATTTTTTTCCGTCTCTGAACAGTATGAGAGTATTTAGCCCCGGTGTCATGAGCATTTTGTGGAAATCGATGACAATGGAATCGGCGAGTTCAGCGCCTTTGAGAAGGTGCTTGTAAGTATTTGAAAGAATGGCGGCTCCACCATGAGCTCCGTCAATATGAAACCAGATGTTATTTTTTCTACAGAATTCCCCGATTTTTTCCAGATTGTCGTAACTGCCGGTAGCTGTAGAACAACTGTTTGCCGTAAGCGCAACCACCCGTTTGCCTTCATCGATGGCTCTATGGTACATTTCATTCAGGAGTTCATGCCGCATGCGATATTCCGCGTTCACCGGAATGTTCAGGATTCCCTTTTCTCCAAGTCCCATGATTTTTACCGCCCTGGGTATGCAGTAATGACTTGCCTCCGATATCATGAATACAGGTTGGTCGTCTTTCTGTACCCCTTCTTCCCAGATGTCATAATCGGTTTGATTTTGACGGGCAGCGAGCAGAGCGGTCAGGTTTCCGAGGCTTCCACCGGAGGTGAAGAGACCATCCGACTCGGCAGGGAATGAAAACTCCGAAGCAAAGAAACGGGCCACTGCTTTTTCCATGGCCACATTTACTGGCCCCATTTCATAAACCGCCGACCCGTTGTTTAATAAGCCTCCCATCATGGCGCTTATGGAGGCAAGAGGATTTGGAGCTGCACACTGATGACCCATGTAGCGTGGGTGATGAAGATGATTGGAATCTTTTATTAATTCCTCTGTGAAGGTAGCAAGATCCATATTTTCTTCCAGTAAATTCTGATATTTCCGATAAAGGGCATCGGGAGAATGATTGGGCAATACAGGTATTTGGTTGTTTTTTTTACATACCTGCCTGAGGTATCCGGAAAATTGTTCAATCGTTTCAATGCTCCGCTGCCTGAAATATTCGTCGGAGTAAAATGCTGAAATGTTTTTCATGTGCTAGTTGTCAATAAATAGTCTTGCAATAGGGTATCTTCTATAGGTCTTTTCTGCAAAAGGCGAACGCTCATAGATAAATTTCAACTGAGCGTAATGATCGCTTGCAAAATCCGGGTCCTGTTCTTTTTTTGTAGTAAATGTCTTTTGCAGTTCCTTATCTGAAGCAAGTATTTCCATCGCTTTTGCTTCAAAAATGTAGGGGGAAAAATACTCTTTTCTGGAAAGGATTTCATCAAAAAAATTCCAGCTAAAAAAAGAGTCTGCTCCCTCGGGTTCAAGAGTCTGCACCAGATATTCCCTGGCATCCTGATTTACCGGAATAAGCAAATCACCCCGGTAAAATTTCATTAATCCCCTTTCAGGTCGAACATTTATGTCATAATGCTTATAATGACCGTTATAGGGATTATTATAGGTCTTGTAATCTTCGATGTAATAATATTCGACAAAAATACTGGTATCCCGGATCAAGGTAGTGTATTCGACCTTATTGATATTGAGTCTTTCGATTACCTCAGACCATGCCTGAGGAATGATGTAAAAATCAGGGGCAATGACTTTTTTTACAGGCTTATAGCTGGTGTAGTTAGGAATCTCTTGTTCCCAGACCGATTCTCGGTTAAAAGAGTAACTGGGTTGTCCGGTAAGGGGACTTATCCCGGCTTCCATTTTATAGCCCCTGAAGATTAACGGCTCATATTTACTGGTGTCTAATTCCCATTCCAATATGAACTCGTTTTTTTTCATTAAGAATGAATGGCTCAGGTTTCTGGTGAGGGCAATTTTTTCACTATTCTTTGCCATAAAATCTGAAACCCTGTGAATAAACTGATAGGTTGACAGTACCCTGCCTTTGAAATCCTTTAACATATGGGCTTCCGTAGTAAACCCAATGGTATTAAAAAGAGAAGCGTATCCGATGGTATATCTGGGTTGATCAAGAAAGGACAGGATCCCATTCTGGGGATTACGATAATCCCGGTTCTGAACATAAGGTATGATCTCATAGGGACCTTTTTTCATTTCCTTATATAAATGAGGGAGCATTTCTTTGTGGAGGAAATCAGAAAGCGGTTGATTTAACCTGTCTTTTTGGTTGGTAATAAGTGTGAGTGTGTATGGATAGTCTGAACCGTTAGAGGTATGGGTATCGATAAAAACATCCGGATCCCAGATCCGCAGCAGTCTGACCAGCGACCTAACATTTTCTGTATCCAGGTTAATGAAATCTCTGTTCAGATCCATGTTTTTAGCATTTGCCCGAAAGCCATGTTCTATGGGGCCATTCTGGTTGGCGCGGTGGTATTTTCCCCGGTTGAGTGCTCCCCCGACATTCAAAACCGGAACAATCCCAATCACAACATTATCCAGAATTTCCTGATATTTATTTTGATGGGATAAGATCTCTTCTGCAAAAAGAATGCTCGCATCAATTCCGCAGGGTTCACCGGCATGTATACCATTATTGATCAATAGTATCGTTTTGTTATTTTCTCTGATCAATTCCGGTGTAAAATATTCATTTTCTGAAATGAGAAAAAGATGAAGAGGCTTCCCAACATCGGTTAGCCCGGCTTCCATGAGCAGGGCTTCGGGATATTTGGCATCAAGGTATTGATAGTACTCCAGGGTTTCTTCCCATGTAAGGCTTTGATTTTCTTTAAATTTTAGCTGGGGTTGGGAGAACAGGTTTAAGCAGGAGGAACTTATAATCATTGGAACCAGGAAATATTTTAACATCATCATATTTTGGAATTAAACGTTCAGGCTATAGAACCCATTTAAAACTTAATTATTTTTTACATGATAAAAATCTTTGCCGGATAATTCATATAAAAATGGATATGTGGTCATATTTACCTGCTTTGTCAATATCGCTATGGGCTTGCGCAAATTATTCGGCTTCTTTTTTTCAAATAAGCAAATTCAGGTCATTTTCCCGCTGCAAAACCTTAAAAAAAGGAATTGGGGATATCCGTTTTCTCTCTGTACATCCAATCTGAATTTTCCACATGAAGAATACTAAAAAAAATCCAGCTCTTTCTTCAAAGCTATAAAAAAATCATTCACGTATTGATCATCCGATGATTTGAGTATGTTTTCTATAACACTATTAATACTGTGGGTGTTTTTTAATACTTCCCTGTATATATGTTTTATTATAGCTATTGGTCCTGATTCCGGTTGTTCTCCCGTTTCTTCCATTTTTCTTATTTGTAGATTATAAAAACGGAAAAAACTTTCAGTAGTATGATGCCTGATGCTATGTACTTTGATCATTTCAGGAAGCCGGGAACAATTGGTCATGAAATTTCCATATCTTCCGGATAAATTGGCAATTATCTTTAAGCCCAGATCTTCAAAGGGAATCCCCCTGACAAGATAAATTTCTGCATAACGGTAAATTCCAATATTCCCGAAAGCATCAAGGTCGTCACAGATATTTAATGCCGGAAGCAGCATGATCTCTCCATCGGCAAATAGCTTGCCCGCGAGGGAATAGGTTTTGTTATCATGCTGTTTTATAGCCAAAGAAACAGATTGTTTATCTGAGGTTTGTATGGCCGTGTACTTCAGAAATTCCTTAAATATTTCTGCACTGATCCTGCCATGCTCGGGTCCTTTTTCTTTTATCATACCTGCATCGTGGAACATACATGCCAGCAAAAGGGATTCCACAAAAGAGCAGGGAATTTCGCGTCCCTGCTTTTCCAGCTCATGGAGAAGCAAACGTGCATGTTTCCATACTCTCAAATGGTGAAAATGATCGTGGGAGGGCAGGGGAGAGTCTGTAAACTTCGTCTTGAGAAATTCGAAAGCAGGACTAAGCCATTGGTCCTCCACTTTATTCATGCAATGTTCCAGGGTCATATTAAATATAGCTTAACTTCATCATGTTCGTTTTCCCTTTTTTCTGCAGGGGAATACTTCCTATATGTACTATAACATCACCCGATTGTATATGTTTTTTCTCTTTAAGAAAATCAATAGAGGCATTGATATAATCTTCGATGTTTTTGCCACTCTCGAGATGAAAGGCACGAACTCCCCAAACGAGGGAAAGCATGGGAAGCAGACTCTTATTTGCCGTAAAGGCAAATATATCCGCTTTAGGACGATGGGAGGAGATTCGGAAAGCCGTATATCCTGAATGTGTGAAGGTTACAATCGCTTTAGCATTGATCTGCTGGGCCATCTGAACCGCATTAAAACACATTGAATCCTGAAGAAATGTTCTGGAGATTTCAACAGGGGCAGTACCTCTGAAATATTTCAAACCATGATCTTCTGTCCAGTCTATGATTTTTTGCATATTTCTGATGACCAGATCCGGAAATCGACCAATAGAGGTTTCTCCACTGAGCATTAAAGTATCTGCCCCGTCAATCACTGCATTCGCCACATCGGTAGCTTCAGCGCGTGTTGGGCGAAAATTATTGATCATGCTTTCCATCATCTGGGTGGCTATAATCACAGGAGTAGCAGCATGGATGCATTTTTCCACTATCATTTTCTGTAGCAGGGGAACCTGATCAAAATCCACTTCAACCCCAAGGTCTCCCCGTGCAACCATAACGGCATCGGATATTTTTATGATCTGGTCGATCTCTTTTAAAGCCTCTGGTTTTTCTATTTTTGCTACAATTCTGGCTTTGTGCCTGAAATCTTTCATGAAATCCTTAAGCTCAATAATATCCGTTGAGGACCGTACGAAAGATAAAGCAATCCAGTCCACTTTATGCTTAAGTGCAAAAGTGGCATCTTCTTTATCCTTCTCTGTCATGCAGGGTAAAGAAATCTTTGTGGAGGGAAGATTAACTCCCTTGCGCGAAGATAAAGGACCTCCATGAATAATCTTTGTAAGTACCCTGTCTTTTTTATTGGTGTGAATGACCTCGAGCTTAATTTTCCCATCATCGATAAGGATGATTTCTCCCTTTTTAACATCTTTTGGTAAAAGTTCGTAGCTCATGTAAGCCTGATGTCTGGTCCCGGAACATTTTTCTGAAATAAGGCTGAATTCGTCCCCTTCTTTCAAATAAACCTGATTGGTTTCAATGTCTCCGATTCTTAACTTAGGTCCCTGAAGATCAGCAAGAATAGCCACTCTTGCATTTAATTCCTGATTCAGTTCCCTTATGAGGTGTATGTTTTTCAGGTGATCAGCATGGGTTCCATGGGAAAAATTGAGCCTGCATACATCAATACCTTCATAATAGAGTTTCTTTAAAACTTCTTTTTCTGAGGTTGCCGGCCCCAGGGTAGCAATGATTTTCGTATGGGATCTTTCATGTCGCATCATGATTCCTAATATTTATAGCCCCCCGGATCACTTTCAAGCTCAACGTCTAGTGTGAGTACGATTCTGTTTACAAAATTAAAATAACTGATAATTAATGTTGCATCAAGTATTGCACGGTCGGTTATGCCTGACTGTTTAAGTTCTTTTACATATTTATGTACCTTTTTACTATCAGGGATACGGGTAGAAATATCTGCAAGTTCACAGAGCAAAAGATCTCGTTTATCCAAATCAGCATTACGGAAATCCTGAATAAAGTTCTTTAGTTTCTTATCATCTTTCCAGTAATGGTTCAGCGCTTCTCCATGATGCTTTACACAGTATCCGCAACGGTTAGCCAGGGAGACAACCACTCCTGTCATTTCTCTCTCCGCCCGGCTGAGGGGTGATTTTCCATACATGAGCGTCATGTAAAGATCCATGTGGCGGAGGATGGTACGAGGATTAAGACTCTGAATTTTGTGAATCTCTGCAATTTTACCCCTGCTCTCAAGGATTTGATCGTACACTTCTTTAAGGTAACCATCTGAATTAGAGGGTTGAATAACTTCGATATGGGCCATGAAAGGTTTTTGTTTTAAAGATAGGCTAATTTACTTTTTTGCCAAAAGACATTACGCAGTTAAATCGATATTTTTTATGATGTTCAATGGCTACCCCAATGGCATTAAAGTTCGGATTCAGATTATTTTTTCTATGCCCCAGATCCGGAATCCCTTCATCAATCAGCAATTGAATCAGGATATCAGAAGCCGACTGATATCCATAAGCAAGGTTTTCACCGATTTCATTGTACCTGTCCATTAAGGACTCATATCTTTTTGCGAATCCCTGATGACCGGTAGTTCCGCTCTTTCCCTGTTCTTTGGCATGTTCCTCTGATGCAGAGGAAAGATCCTTTTGAGGTTCGAGAGGGGGTAAGTCTTTTATCTTTCTGAGATCGCGGTAGAGGGAGCGAATATAACGACTGGAACTTTTCCCTTTAAGATAATTGTCTAATATAGTTGAGGAGAAAAGCTCACCATCCAGTCTTGCCAGATTGGCTAAAAATATAAGCGCTTTTTCTTCTTCATTAAGGTATGCGGCATTTTTTGCTGTATTGGCACGGATAAGAATTTCTTTGTCCCATTCTCCCAGATCGAAGCCTTCTATACTTGCTTGCCCTTTTAAAACCGGGAACACCATCATCCCGAGCACTATTAACAGGATATTTTTCATTTCTAATTCGCTATTCCTTTTTTAATCCCAAGTTTCTGATCATATAGATATCATAATCTTCAAACGCAAAAAACCCCAGTTTCTTATATAATTTCTTTGCAGCATGATTTTCTTTATGAACTTCCAGTTTTACCTGAGCCTTTTTCTTTTGAATAAATCTGAGGCTTTCAATTCCCAGAAGTTCACCCAGTCCCATTCGCTGATAATCCGGATGGATACAGAAATGATGCATTAAAATTCTCCTTCCGTCCCAGGTCATCCAGCTGGTACCGATTATCTTGTTTTCATCCGGAAGGTCCATGACAATAAAATGTCCCCCCTGGTGATTACAGCGCAAGATGGTTTCTGCATCATCAGCTCTTTCTCTTCCTCCCATATCGTTCAATGTCCAGAGCTTCTGAATTTCATGAAAGTCTTTCTTTGAAAAATTCCGGAAACGTATTCGATTTTTGATATTTACTACCATAGCTTACTCTACAAGCTCTTCTACATGCAGTTGCCCGGTTTCATATGATATTACCTTTATTGCCGTACCTTTATCAATATATCCAAAATCAGAAACGGCATCATATATATCGCCTTCTACTTCAACCATACCCGAAGGTCGGAGGACCGTATGTGCAATCCCGGTCTTGCCCACCAGTTCCCTGTATTGTCCGGTAACTCCAAGAAAACCCTCTTCCAGCTTTTGAGTGTCACGAAGAGCTATGTTGGAAAACCAGGTAGCGTTTGAGGTTAAAAGCTTTTTCCCCAGATACAAGGATCCGACAAGGGATATGAGAAGGGAAATTAAGACGATCATAAGGGCACGAAAAATGGTGTTGAGGATCAGGGGAATGTTTTCTGTTTCAAATATAACATTGTCGACCATAGCCATGGTAAGTCCCCCCACAATTAACAGCATACCTGTTGCTCCGGCTACACCAAATCCCGGTATGGCAAAAATCTCAACGGCAAGAAGGACAATTCCGAGAACGAAGACAATTAATTCCCAATTATCCGCAAGTCCTTCTAAATACAGAGGTGCGAAATATAAAACTGCTGCCAGAATTGCGGCTCCGAGAGGGAAGCCTATACCTGGTGTTTGTAATTCAAAATAGAGTCCGCCAAGGATCACCATAATCAGAATGGATTGCGCAATGGGGTTCAACAGTAAGTTTATGAAGCGGTCCAGACCTGTAGGCTGATATTCAATTAATTCATATTCGTTGATACCGGCAAGTTCAATTACTTCCGTGATGTTTTCAGCAATGCCATCGTTATAATTGTATAAAAGGGCTTCTTCGGCAGTAAAGGTCAATACCTGACCGGTATCACTTATTCCTTCAATATAAA
>CAZQOV010000025.1:0-27713 GCA_964595055.1 uncultured Bacteroidaceae bacterium
ATACATTTAGTTAAATTTAAATCTAAAAAACTTTTGACCTCTTGTAATACCTATTCATAAAGGCTTACAGCAGATTCTTTAAAAATTAACCGGACACTAGTGTCATCAAATAATGAATATTTTTAAGAAAACTAAAATGGCTTATGTCCCTTTTCATTTTTCAGGAAACTATACCAGGTTCTGCAGCTCACAAAACAAAGCAAATAGCAAGGTTAAAGCTATAAAGCCTGTTTACCTGGTACAGGCTTTCAATCGAGCCTAAAACTAAGTTTTTTCTATAAATAAAGAAAGTTTTTTCCATGGCCAATGCAGATCGTTTTTTTAATTGAGTCCTGCATCTTCAGACTTTCCTTTTATGGCAACGGGTTGCGGGCAGTTTTGCAAATTTGGTGCCTGGAGAGCTTGAAAGATGATCGTTCCACCCGTACAGTCCGGCGGGAGAGCTTAAAAAATATAGCCTTAAAGTCCTTAAAGCTATGTTGTTCACGTTTTATTCTGAAAGGACAAGCAGTGGTTATAGTAAAATGCTTATAAATTATCGTTAAAAATATGTTTATACTTTTGAATTGTAATTTAAACCGCTATATTTGCAGGAAAGTTTAGTTTATAGTGATGAATAAAAATTACACCAGATTAATGTTATTGATTAAGATTCTCAATCTTACATGAGAATGGTAAATCATAAGGTGGAAGATAAAAACCGTTCTCAGCATACTCAGAACGGTTTTTTTTATTTACATAAAAAGGGAAACATGAATAATCTTAAGAGACCTGACAAACAGGGACTTTATCGTTCAGAACTTGAACATGAAAATTGTGGAATTGGCTTTGTTGCGCATCTCAAAGGAAAGAAGTCCCACGCAATTATTCAGAAGGGACTGGAGACCCTTGAGAACATGACACACAGGGGGGCAGAAGGTGCAGATAGTAAAACCGGTGACGGAGCCGGGATTTTGGTTCAAATTCCCCGTGATTTTTATCTTATCCAGGGGTATTCACTTCCGCCTGAAGGTCAGTTTGGCACGGGTATTATTTTTCTTCCGAAAGAGGAAGCGGAGGCTTCCAAATGTAAAGAATTGCTGATTGACCTGATTACCAGGGAGAATATTGAAGTTATAGGTTTCCGGGAGGTTCCCAGGGATAGTTCCACTATCGGGGAAGTAGCAAAGGCTGCTGAACCCGCTATGGAACAGATTCTGCTTGGAGCTGATATGGATCAGGATGCATTTGAGCGTAAGCTATACATTATCAGGAAAAAAGCCGAAAAGCTGATTGGAGATTCAAAACTGAAAGAAAAGCATCTTTTTTACATCTGTTCTCTTTCTACGCGGGTACTAATATATAAAGGAATGCTTACTTCCGGGCAGTTACGGGAATATTATATCGATTTGCAGGATAAACGATTTCAGAGTGCTCTTGCTCTTGTACATTCTCGATTCAGTACCAATACTTTTCCCTCCTGGGATCTTGCCCAACCTTTTCGAATGCTGGCTCATAATGGTGAGATCAATACCATAAAAGGAAACCGGTTTTGGATGGAGGCCAGGGAGTCGGTACTGGAATCTGATGTGTTAGGGGATCTGAAGGAGATTTATCCGATTATTGAGCCGGAAAAGAGCGATTCTGCGTCACTGGATAACGTGCTTGAGTTTCTTGTTATGAGCGGGAAATCACTTCCTCACGCACTTGCCATGCTCATTCCGGAATCATGGAATACAAAGAATCCTATTCCTTCCAAGCTCAGGGCATTTTATGAATACTATTCCACCCTTATGGAGCCTTGGGATGGACCTGCATCGCTGATCATTACAGATGGAAGATATATTGGGGGGACTCTTGATCGCAATGGATTGCGTCCATCCCGTTATGTCATTACAGAAGAGGATATTATCGTAATGGGATCTGAGGTTGGGGTCCAAAGCTTTGAACCGGAAAAGATCAGGGAAAAGGGTCGTTTGCGTCCCGGGAAAATGTTATTGATTGATACCCAGCAAGGCCTGATTCAGCGCGATAATGAATTAAAAGAAAGGCTGGCTAACCAAAATCCCTATGCCGAATGGATTGAAAAGAATATGGTTACCCTCGATGAAATTGAGAGTGGACAGGCGGTGAGTCCGGATCTCGATGATAAATATGAACTCTATCTCAGGGCTTTCAATTACACCCGTGAAGATATTGAAACCCTGATTAAGCCCATGGCAGAAGTAGGGCAGGAGCCGATCGGTTCCATGGGAAATGATACTCCTCTTGCGGTATTATCGCGAAAGCCACAGCGATTGTTTAATTATTTTAAACAGCTTTTCGCTCAGGTGACAAATCCTGCCATTGATCCCATCCGGGAAGAACTGGTAATGAGCCTTACCGGTTATATCGGTTCTGTACAGGATAATCTTCTGGATGAAATGTCTGATCATGTGAAAATGGTGAAGTTTAAAAGTCCTGTGGTGAGTAATAGCACCTTCAAGATTATAAAAAACCTGACATATAAGGGATTTTCCAATGCTGTTCTCCCGATACTTTTTGATGTTAAAAAGGGACCAGCCGGATTACAGGAAAGTCTGGATCAGCTCTGCAAAAATGCTGAGGAAGCGGTAGATAGCGGGAAAAATTATATCATTCTTACCGACCGGAATATTGATAAGGACAAAGCTGCAATTCCCAGTTTGCTTGCAGTATCTGCGGTTCATCATCATCTCATCAACACCAGAAAGAGAATGCAGGTGGACATTGTTTTAGAAACCGGCGAGGCTCGTGAAGTTCATCATTTCGCACTACTTTTTGGTTACGGGGCATCGGTAATTAATCCCTACCTGGCATTTTCAGTAGTAGATAAGCTGGTTAAAGAAAAATTAATTCAGCAGGATTATCAGAAAGCTGAACAGAATTATATTAAAGCAGTAAACAAGGGATTATTGAAAATTTTGTCCAAGATGGGCATTTCGACCCTCAGGAGTTATAGAGCGGCACAGATATTTGAAGCTGTTGGAATCAATACCAAGGTGGTGGAAAAATACTTTACCGGAACACTCACGCGTATTGAAGGCATTGGATTGGAGGAAATTGCTGAGGAAGTTTTGCACCCTCATATTGAAGCCTTTACGGGTAACGTAGAAGACAACAGGCTATTTTCTGGTGTTTATTCTTATCGTAAATATGGGGAGCATCATGCATGGAATCCTGATACCATTGCACTTTTGCAATGGGCTGTAAAAACAGGAAATTATCAGAAATACAAAGAATACAGTCAGATCGTCCAGGATCAGAATGCCGCACCGGGATTTATCCGGGGTTTTTTTAAATTGAAATCCAATCCCATAGATATTAGTGAGGTGGAGCCTGTTGAAAATATAACCAGAAGATTTGTGACAGGGGCCATGTCATATGGTTCCATTAGCCGGGAAGCCCACGAAGCACTTGCCGTGGCAATGAATATTCTTGGAGGCAGGAGCAATACCGGTGAAGGAGGCGAAGATCCCGAAAGATTCAAGTTGAGGGAGGATGGAACAAGTGCCAGAAGCGCAATAAAACAGGTAGCCTCAGGTAGATTTGGTGTCACCGGGCATTATCTGGTCAATGCGGATGAACTTCAGATCAAGATTGCCCAGGGGGCGAAGCCAGGAGAAGGGGGGCAGCTTCCCGGACATAAAGTTGATAAGATCATTGCGAAAACCCGTTACTCCATTCCGGGCATTACCCTTATCTCTCCCCCTCCGCATCATGATATATATTCCATTGAAGATCTGGCGCAGTTGATCTTTGATCTGAAGAATGCCAATCCGCGGGCAAAAGTGAGTGTCAAGCTGGTGTCCGAAACCGGGGTAGGTACCATTGCTGCGGGTGTCGCTAAAGCCAGGGCCGATCTGATCACAATATCAGGTATGGAAGGAGGGACGGGAGCTAGCCCTTCTTCTTCCATTAAACATGCCGGGTTGCCCCTCGAATTAGGTCTTTCGGAGACCCAGCAGACCCTTGTGATGAATAACCTGAGAAAGAATATCATTCTTCAGGCCGATGGGCAACTGAAAACTGGTGTTGACGTGGTACATGCTGCATTACTGGGTGCTGAAGAATTTGGTTTTTCTACCGCAGCATTGATATCACTTGGCTGTATTATGATGCGGAAATGTCATCTGAATACCTGTCCGGTAGGTGTGGCCACCCAGGACCCGGATCTTCGCAAAAGATTTAAAGGCAAGGTAGATTACCTCATCAATTATTTCACTTTTATTGCTGAAGAGGTAAGGGAGAAAATGGCAGAAATGGGATTCCAAAAGTTCGAAGATATAATTGGTCGTGCAGATTTAATCGAAAGGCGCAGGGATATTGATCACTGGAAGACTAAAAATCTGGATTTTTCTTCTGTATTGTACATTCCCAAAGAGGCAGAAAAATTCCCGGTGAGAAATACTTCATCCCAGATTCATAAAATTGATAATGTTCTTGATAAGGATCTCATTGCACAATCTCAAAATTCGATTGAAAAGGGAGAAAAGTCGGTTATCCATTCCCTTATCAGCAATACGGACCGAACAACCGGAGCCATGCTTTCAGGGAAGATCTCGGAAAAATATGGTTCCGAAGGATTGCCCGACGGGACCATTGCATGTACATTCAATGGTTCTGCCGGACAAAGTTTTGGAGCTTTCCTGGCAAAGGGAGTAGAGTTCAGGCTTGAAGGAGATGCGAATGATTATCTGGGGAAAGGTCTATCAGGAGGAAGAATTGTTGTGGTACCAGAGAAAGGATCAAATTTCAAACCTGAAGAGAATATTATCATTGGCAATACGGTTTTGTATGGAGCCACAGGAGGAGAGGTATTCGTGAACGGGGTTGCAGGTGAGCGATTTTGTGTAAGAAACTCCGGTGCAATTGCTGTGGTGGAGGGGGTAGGAGATCATTGTTGCGAATACATGACCGGCGGAAGGACGGTGGTCTTAGGGAAAACCGGAAGAAATTTTGCCGCAGGTATGAGCGGTGGAATTGCCTACGTTCTGAACCTTGATGGAAATTTTGATTATTTCTGCAATATGGGAATGGTTGAACTTTCGCTTGTCGAAAACAGAAGCGATATCATTGAGCTGAAATCCCTTATTACCCAGCATTACCAATATACACAAAGTCCGCTTGCCGGAGGAATTCTGGACGATTGGGATAATTATATAGATCAATTTATTAAGATTATTCCTTATGAATACAAAAAAGTGCTTGAAGAGGAAAAGATCGCTAAACTCCAGCAAAAAATTGATCTTATGGAAAAAGATGTGGAACATAATCAGGTAAACTGAGACAAAAGAACAGTTTTCAATTTTCTTTTTATTGAGTTCATTTGATAATATTATAAAAATTAATACCATGGCAGATCCCAGAGGATTCATGAAAATAGAACGAAAAATTGCAGGTAACCGTCCGATTAGTGAAAGGATATCTGATTTTGGAGAAGTTGAACAGACATTGAATTCAGAGGACCGGAAGCTACAGGCATCAAGGTGTATGGATTGTGGAATACCCTTCTGTCACTGGGGATGTCCTGTCGATAACCTTATTCCTGAATGGAATGATATGCTTTATAAAGGAGAATGGAAAAAAGCCATTGATCTTTTACATTCTACCAATAATTTTCCTGAATTTACAGGCAGAATATGTCCGGCACCCTGTGAACATTCCTGCGTGTTAAATATTGACGAGGAGCCAGTAACCATTCGCGAGAATGAAGCAGCTATTGTTGAATATGCTTTTGCAGAAGGCTACATCGTTCCACAACCTCCGGAGATAAGGACAGGTAAAAAGGTTGCCATTATTGGTTCCGGACCTGCAGGTATGGCCTGCGCCGATCAGTTGAATAAGGCTGGTCATACCGTCACTCTGTTCGAAAAGGATGATGCGATTGGAGGCCTCTTAAGGTATGGAATCCCTGATTTCAAGTTAAATAAGGTTTTTGTAGATCGCAGGGTAAACCTGATGATGGAAGAAGGTTTACAGATCCGGACGAGCATGGAAGTGGGCAAGGATATTTCCGGTGAAGAACTGCTGACGAAATATGATGCAATTTGTCTTGCAGTAGGGGCAATGCAACCCAGGGATCTTCCTGTGGAAGGACGCGATCTGGATGGCATTCATTTTGCGATGGAATATCTTACTCAGCAAAATAAAATCAACAGAGGGCTGGAGATCCCTTACGATCAGCAAATAAATGCCAGAGGGCGTAATGTGGTTGTGATTGGTGGGGGGGATACCGGTTCGGATTGTGTTGGAACTGCTATCCGACAGGGAGCAAAAAGCGTTACTCAGATCGAAATATTGCCCAAACCCACTGAAAAAAGGGAAGATAATAATCCCTGGCCTTATTTCGCGAAAACATTAAAAACTTCTTCTTCCCATGAAGAGGGATGTGAAAGAAGATGGAGTTTGGCCACATCACAATTTAAAGGAAAACAGCAACGAGTTGAATACATAGAACTGAACCAGGTGGAATGGAAATCGAATGGCTTTTCACCACCGGAAATGAAGATTCTTCCCGGCACAACAGAAATTATGAATGCCGGTCTTGTCCTGCTTGCTATGGGATTCGTGCATCCCGTGCATGAAGGATTACTCAATGAGCTGGGACTGGATTATACTGATAGAAAGAATATAAAAATTAATGGACACTACTGTACCAGTGTGGACAAGGTATTTGCTGCAGGTGATTCTGTTCTTGGAGCCAGCCTCGTGGTTAGTGCAATTCATTCTGGTCGTGAGGCAGCAAAACATATTCATCAATTTTTAACAGAACATCAGTAAAATTTTTTTGCAATGCTTGTGTTTTTTAAATTTATTATTACTTTTGAAAACAAATCATGAATATAACTATAACATATACCCGTTGGTGGTGGTGCTTTTATCAGGAAGGGTCGTAAGCAACGTATATATATGTTATAAACAGAATATGGAAGGCAGGTTGATTACGACCTGCCTTTTTTCGTTTTTATCAACCTAAGTCAAACCTCTTAAAAAAAGAAAAATGAGCAAAACGGTTAAATTTTTACTGGAAGAAAAAGACTTGCCCACCCGATGGTATAATTTGGTTGCCGATATGCCAAATAAACCACTTCCTCCGCTTCATCCCGGGACAAAGCAACCCATTGGGCCGGAAGATCTATCTGCAATTTTCCCCATGGAGCTGATCAAGCAGGAAGTTTCTGCTGAAAGGTATATTCAAATTCCGGAAGAAGTTCTGGATATTTATAAGATTTGGCGACCAACGCCTCTGGTAAGGGCATATGGACTGGAAAAGTATCTTGATGCCCCTGTCAGGATTTATTATAAGAACGAAAGCGTAAGTCCTGCCGGTTCACACAAGCCTAATACTGCAGTGCCTCAGGCTTATTATAATTATAAACAGGGAGTAAAGAAGATGACAACCGAAACCGGTGCCGGCCAGTGGGGCAGTGCTCTCGCTTTTGCAACCAGTTTCTTCGACATAGAGTTAAAAGTATTCATGGTTAAAATATCATATAATCAGAAACCCTACAGAAAATCGATGATGAATGTTTGGAATGCCACCGTTTATCCATCACCTACAGATTTAACTGATTCCGGAAAGCAAATACTTGCTGAGAATCCGGATTCTCCCGGCAGTTTGGGTATTGCTATTTCCGAAGCTGTTGAAATGGCTGCGAAAGATCCGGAGACCAATTACTCTCTCGGTAGTGTTTTGAATCATGTTTTACTTCATCAAAGTATTATTGGTCTGGAAGCTCAAAAACAGATGGAAATGGCTGGAGACTATCCTGATATAGTAATGGGTTGCTTTGGTGGCGGATCAAATTTTGCGGGCATTTCTTTTCCTTTCCTTGGGGAAAATTTCAGGGAACATAAAAATACACGGGTAGTAGCCATAGAACCAGCTTCATGTCCAAAATTAACCCGGGGTAAGTTCCAGTATGATTTTGGAGATACCGTTGGACATACCCCTCTGTTGCCAATGTTTACACTTGGACATAATTTTATCCCGGCAAAAATTCATGCCGGAGGTTTGCGTTATCACGGTGCCGGCACCATTGTTAGTCAATTACTAAAAGATAATCTAATTGAAGCACAGGCTGTAAAACAACTTGAATCCTTTAAAGCCGGATTGATTTTTGCCCGGACAGAAGGAATTATCCCGGCTCCAGAAACCTGCCATGCCATTGCAGGAGTGATAAGAGAAGCAAAAATAGCAAGAGAAGAAGGGAAACAAAAAACCATTCTCTTCAATTATTCAGGACACGGCATTATTGATCTCGCTGCCTATGATAAATACTTCGCAGGAGAACTTGAGGACCATGAGGTTACGGATTTGGAAATCGAGAATAGCATCAGTCAGTTGGAGCAGATTATATAATCAAAAAAAAACCGCCTTTTCACAAAGGCGGTCTTTTTTGTAGTATCTAACTACGGATGTACAGGTATAGGGGAAAGAAAAAGTATTACATATTGTAACTTGATTCTCCATGTTCATATACATCCAGTCCTTCCTCTTCAATGGTTCTGGATACACGAAGTCCGGTAACATATTTAAGTATGGAGAAAAGGATAAATCCTGTACCCATTGCCCAGCCGGCAACTGCAAGTACACCTATTACCTGGGTTCCCAGCAAAGCGGCTCCTCCACCATACAGCAATCCCCCTTCGGTAGCAAAAATGCCTACCAAAATGGTTCCGGTAGCACCTGCCAGTCCATGAACAGAAACTGCTCCCACAGGATCATCTATCTTCAAAATTTTATCGATAAAGCTTACGCCAAATACCAGAACCGTTCCCGAAATTACACCAATAGCAATGGCTCCTCCGGGGGATACAATATTGCAGCCGGCTGTGATACCAACCAATCCTGCCAGTGCACCGTTCAAGGTAAGACTGAGGCCGGGTCGCTTATATTTTATCCATGTGATGAAAAGAGCAGTTAATGCACCTCCTGCTGCCGCCAGATTGGTGGTTACTGCAATATGTGCGATGGCACTGGCATTCTCCTCTCCGGCAGCTCCCAGCTGTGATCCAGGGTTAAATCCAAACCATCCAAACCACAGGATGAAAACACCAAGTGATCCCAATACCAGGTTATGACCAGGGATAGCCTTGGGTTTTCCATTGGTATCGTACTTGCCAATTCTTGGCCCCACAAGCCATGCCCCCATAAGGCCTACCCATGCCCCCACTGAATGTACTGCAGTGGAGCCGGCAAAATCGTGAAATGGAGTTTCCAGATTGGAAAGCCATCCTCCGCCCCAGATCCAATGCCCGGAAACAGGATAAATAAAGGCAGTAATAAACAGTGAAAAGATCAGGTATGAGCCGAATTTGGTTCTTTCAGCCATTGCTCCCGAGACAATAGTGGCTGCGGTAGCGGCAAATACTGTCTGAAACAATAGACTCGCCTTATCCGGAATACCATTGATCTCATCACTGCTATAAAATGGATCTATTCTCCCGATAAATCCCCCGATGTCTTCTCCATACATCAGGGTATATCCCAAAAACCAAAAAACGATGGATCCAATTGAAAAATCCGCAAAGTTTTTCATTAATATGTTTGCTGTGTTCTTCGAGCGTGTGAAACCCGACTCTACCATAGCAAATCCGGGCTGCATGAACATAACAAGAAAAGCTGCCAAAAGAACCCACATCGTATCTGTTGAAACGGTTAGTCCGCTAACCGCATCCGCAATAATAATGTATAATGATTTTATTTCCATGATCTCAGATTTTAATTAATTATTCCTTGATGTAAAGAGCCTCATCTCCTTTTTCCTCAGTTCTTATCCGGTAGCTTTCAGTGATATCGGAAACGAAGATCTTGCCATCGCCAATCTCACCCGTCTTTGCCGCCTGGATAATCGTCTGAATGGTAGGTTTGAGATTTATGTCCCTTACAATAATGGAAAGTAATAGCCTTTCAATGGAGCCAGTATCATAGGCTATGCCTCTGTAGACACGACTTTCGCGCGCTTTCCCCACGCCTCTTACTTCCCAGAAAGAAAAGAAGTCAATTCCTGCAGCATGAAGAGCTTCTTTGACCTCCTCAAATTTGGTCTTCCTGATTATAGCTTCAATTTTTTTCATAGTGTAAAATTTTAATGCACATTATGTTAGATCTCCCGTTTTTGGTTAAAGTGAGAATCCAAATACCATATGTATTTGCTCAAGATCGGGATTAATTATTAAGGCTCCCGATACAGGCAGCGAGAAGCGCTCCGAAATCTCGATATCTTTAGAAGTGGATATACCGAAGTTGGTTAACATAAAATCACCATCGGAAGTGTAACTTTGATTTCCTGCACCGGTAAAAATTGAGAAATGCTCAAAAGAATAACCGGCTTCAAAATAGAGATCATCATTGGCATTCAGAAAATAGAAGGCTGAAATATAGAAATCACCTATTTCCTGACTCAGGCCCAGTTCGAAAGTGTGTGCATCAACATCAAAATATGACCTGTCGGTCAATGCACCGAATTCGGCAGCCGGAAAATAATAATCAGTAATCAGTACGCTTAAGCCAAAATCGAAGGCATATCCGGCATAGAGATCTGCCTCGAGGTACGGACTGGCGCTAAGGGTATAGCTACCCCATGCTCCAATGCTGAAATTTCCGGCAGAATACTCAAGGGTAGGCTGAATGGCCGGAGCATTTCCAAAATCAAGTCCGCGCCATACATACCGACTTACAAAATCAGCTCCCACGCTAAACGGAGATTCTGATTCCTCTTGTGCAGACACCATCCCGATGCTTACACAAGAAATTAACAGAGCAAATAAGATTACTCTACCATTTTTTAAAGTTGCTTTCATCTGTTAAAAAATTAGATTAATAAATAGGGGTTAACGCTACAAAAGTATGTAAAAAATTTAATATGCAATAAAAAAAGAGGGGGTAAAATTAAATAAATATTAAAATATATTATGTATAAATAAAAAAATAGGGGGGGGGTGATAAAAAATATATAATATATTAAATTTTTTTGTTTTGATTTTATTGGAGTTGACCGGAGGAGTAGGTTATCTTTACGTTGAGCACCGCCGGTTAATATCGGATATCCGGATATGCGGATCCACCGTTAAGGGATTGCCATATACATTTACATTAGCCAATGCAATTGAAGGATTTAAAAAATGACGGGTGTGAATCCAATCTAAAAGGAGGGATGAATTCGTCAGAAATACTATATTTGCTTTTTTACTGCTTAAAATGAAAATTCTCGGAATATCTGCTTTTTATCATGATGCTGCTGCCGGCCTGGTAATTGATGGAGAGATTATCGCTGCTGCCCAGGAAGAAAGGTTTAGCCGCAAAAAGCACGATCCTTCTTTTCCTTCCCAGTCCATTAAATATTGCCTCGATTTTGCCGGCATGGATCTATCCGAACTTGATGCAATCGTTTTTTATGATAAGCCCTTTTTGAAGTTTGAGCGTTTACTCGAAACATATTACAATTTTATACCTAAGGGTATCGCCTCATTTGTTACTTCTATACCAATATGGATAAGAGAAAAACTCTTTCTTAAAAATCTTATAAGAAATGAATTAAAAAAAATTGGAAATAATCATTTTCCTGCACAGAAACTTTTATTTCCAGAACACCATCTTTCTCATGCTGCCAGTGCATTTTTTGCTTCTCCTTTCTCTGAAGCCCTTGTTTTGACTATAGATGGAGTAGGTGAGTGGTCTACTGCCTCAATATCCCTGGCAAAGGGAAATGAAATCAAGATTTTGAAGGAGCTTCGTTTTCCACATTCTGTAGGGCTTCTTTATTCTGAATTTACCTATTATCTTGGTTTCAGTGTTAATTCGGGGGAGTATAAGCTAATGTGCCTTGCTCCCTATGGCATTCCTCATTCCGAAGAGGTCAGAAAATTTGAGGAAAGTATTCGTAGTCATCTCATTGACCTTAAAGAAGATGGATCTTTATGGTTGAATAAGAATTATTTTTCTTATGCTACCGGGCTTCGCATGTTGCCCGATAAGAAATGGGAGAAACTATTTGGTTTTCCTCGTAGAAAACCAGACGATAAAACGGAACAGCACCATTGCAACCTGGCTTATGCCATACAAAAGCTTACGGAAGAGATCATGGAAAAAATGGTATTACATGGATTCCAGCTTACAGAGGGAAAACTTGTCAAGCGGAATCTATGCATGGCCGGAGGGGTTGCACTCAATTGCGTGGCTAACGGCAGGCTTGTGAAAAAGGGAGTTGTGGATGATATATTTATTCAACCTGCCGCCGGAGATGCTGGTGGTGCAGTGGGTGCTGCACTTGCTGCTGAATTTATCTTTTTTCATAAAAAAAGGAAGGTTTCGGCAACTAAAGATTTGATGAAAGGGGCTCTGCTGGGACCTTCATTTAGCGAGAAAGAGATTCTGAGAATGATTCGAAAATATTCTGCAAAGGGGGAAAAGATTTCTGATTATAATGCTTTATGCATTAAAACTGCTGGTTTGATCGCCAAAGGAAACGTGATAGGATGGTTTCGGGGTAGGATGGAATTTGGACCCAGGGCACTGGGGAACCGGTCCATTCTCGGCGACGCCAGAAACCCCGATATGCAAAAAAAGCTAAACCTGAAAATTAAATACAGGGAAAGCTTCAGACCCTTTGCTCCCGCAGTTCTGGCTGAAGATGTAGCTGATTTCTTTGAACCTGCCGTAACTTCACCCTATATGCTCCTGGTAGCGGATGTTTGTACCAAACACAGGAAAAGCCTTCCGGTTAATTATTATGATTTGCCCCTTATGGAACGTTTGTATATTAAAAGGTCGGGTATTCCTGCTGTTACACACCTGGATTTTTCAGCAAGATTACAAACGGTTCACCCGGAAATCAATCCGGATTTCTGGAAGCTTCTATCTGCGTTTAAAGAAAAAACCGGTTGTCCTGTAATGGTAAATACCAGTTTTAATGTAAGAGGAGAGCCTATTGTATGTTCTCCGGAAGACGCGTATATTTGTTTCATGCGAACAGAAATGGACGTTCTTGTTATTCATGATTTTATATTTTACAAAGAAGACCAGCCAGAGTGGAAGGAGATAGGATGGAGAGAAAAAGTAGGAATGGATTGAGGGTATCTGCGGTAACAGCTTAAACTTGCCATTGACCTGCCTGCTATCTGGATAACTGACATTTTGTGAGAACTCGAAAGATGAAGTATAAGAATTAAACAGGAAATAGATCGAAAACAGTCAATCTGCAGAACCAAATACAATCAGTGGAATAAATAAATAAAACAAATATCAAAAAGAGATGGAAATGAGGAAAAGGTTGTGAGTTAGAGAAGAAAAGGAAAAAGAAAATGGTAAAAAACAATTGGCTATTAATTACAAAAACAAATATTCTCACATGAAAATCCTGGTAAAGTCCGGCCCCTTTTCTTCACTGATTTATATGAGACCCCCACACTCCCCAATTCCCATTTCATTCTTAACCATATTTTTATAAAATGGAATTTATAAAAGACCTTTGGCAGTTTATTAAGCAAAGAAAAAAATGGTGGTTAATTCCCATTATTCTTTTTCTTATCATAATTGGCGTTTTATTGGTATTTGGTGGTAATTCTGCGGTTGCCCCTTTTATTTATACACTTTTTTAATTTATGGAAAGGCTGAAGCATAAAGATACTATCATCGTAATTGCTGCGGGGTTTTTGGTATTGTTTATGATTTTTGATAAGAGGCATGAATGGATGCTCCATGTAAGCCTTGGAATCCTGTTCCTGAGTTTTCTCTCCCCACTGTTTTCCCGGTACATTCATACCGCCTGGTTCTGGATTGCTGAAAAGCTTGGATTTGTGGTATCCAGAATCGTGCTGGGTCTGACTTTTCTTCTTATTCTCTTGCCTGTTGCAGCATTATCAAAGTTATTCCGCAAAGATTTCATGATGTTGAAAAAGAGAGATAAAAGTTATTATCACGACAGAAACCATGTATTTTCTCCTGATGATATGAAGAATCCATGGTAATCGGGGACTCAACTGGTGTCGCTCCCTTGCTTTTGGCTTATGATAAGCTTGAGGTTTTTGATTTTAAATAATCAGCATACCTGGTTGTTAAACCTTTGTTCTCTTCACCTGGCTTATACCTTGTTCCTGGATAGGAATTTCCGATCATTTTCCTGCCTTCTTCAATGTTTTTAATGTATCCCATAGAAATCCCCTGTATCATAATATTGCCGAGTGTAGCTCCCTCAACGGGTCCGGAAATGACCTCTTTCCGGCAGATGGTTGCAATTCGCTGATTGAGATAATCAGACTGACTTCCTCCACCGATCACATGGATTGTATCCAACTTATTATGCGATAATTGTTCAAGTCTTTCAATATAGTATTTGAATGAGAAGCATAAACTGTCGTAGGCTATTTTTATGTAATCCTCATTTTTATCCGGTTGAGGCTGATCCGTTTTGGCAAAAAAGAGCTTAAAAGCCTCCTGCATATCATCAGGATTGTAAAAAAGGGGATCTTCAGGATTTATATATTGAACAGGGTCACTTCCCGATTCTGTCATTTTTTCCATTTCAGCATAGGTAATGTTTTCGGCAAGACTCCTTTTCAAACCTTGTATTATCCACAATCCTACAATATTTTTCAAGATTCTGAAGGTGTTCCCATATCCGCGTTCATTGGTAAATCCTTCCTGAAATGCCTCTTCGGTAATCAAAGCTTGATCGGACTCAATCCCTACGATGCACCAGGTACCTGCCGACAAATAGGCAAAGTTCTTTGTTTTAGCCGGTATGGAAGCCACAACACAGGCAGTGTCATGACATCCCACCGCAATATTCTCTAATGAAGCTCTGGGTGCGACTTCAGGTTTTACTTTGCCCAATTTTTCTCCGGGAAGTACAATGGGGTTTAGCAATTTATCATCGAGACCCAGTTTATCCAGGATGAGCTTGTCCCATTCTTTACCATTAATGTGTAACATTTGTGAAGTGGAGGAAATGGTTTGTTCATTGGCTTTTTTTCCCGAAAGCAGATAATTTATATAGGAAGGAATGAACAGGATCTGTTGTGTTTTTTCTAAGTGTGCACTTCCTTTTTGGGATAGGAGCTGAAACAGAGTGTTAAAAATATAAAAGTTGATGCCGGTTCGTTTAAATGTCTCGAATTCAGATAATTCCGCCTTCCATTTCTCCATCATGCCTTCCGTCCGTTTATCCCGGTAGGCTACAGGCATATCAATCAGCATACCGTTTTTATCAAGCAAGACATAATCCACACCCCATGAATCAACGCCAGCACTTGAAGGAACCGGGTCGGCTATAATCAGAGCTTTCTGTATTCCTTCCCGGATATTTTTAAATAATGTATCTATATCCCATCGTTCATGCCCGTTAAATTGAACGATTTCATTTGTTACACGATGAATTTCCTCATATTTAATGTTATTATCGCTTAATGTTCCCAACATTATACGGACACTGCCTGCTCCCATATCAATGGCCAAACAGGTAGAGGTATTGGATTTTAGAGTCATACGGTTTGTTTTTTACATGACCAAAATATTATACTAAACTGTAACTGAAAATGAAAAACTCCTGTTATTTTGTATCTGATTGAAACAAATATTAGCGGTAAGAATATCCGAAAAACTGCTCGTAAATCCTAAATGCTGAATTCTTTTCGGTATTTTGCCGGAGAAACACCGGTTACCTGTTTGAAGATCTTACTGAAGTGATAGCGATCTGAGAACCCAGTTTTTTCCGCCACCTGCTCAATGGAATTTTGAGAATGATCCAGCAAGGTACAGGCTTTATCAATCCGCTTCTTTTTAACAAATTTTTGAGGGCTTACTCCGACCTCCAGTCTGAAGAGCCGATTAAATGCATTGGTGGCAAAATTGGCTTTTTCCGCCAGACATCCATTTGATAAATCCTCATTCAGGTGGGTTTCTATATAAGAAAGTACTTTCAGAATCCGTTCGTTTTTTGATATTAATTCCCATTCTTTTTCGGGGATGGTTGATAGCAGGTCAAGGATTAGCGATCGAATATTCAGTGCAGTAAAAAAATCAAACTTACGATGGTCGGTTATTAATGAACGAATGATAATTGTCAGTTTCTCAAACCAGTGATTTGAAATTTCCAGTTCAATTACCTGTGGTTGAAAATTATCATAGGGTATTCCAATATTAAAATGGATAAATAAGTGAGGGATAGCATTGTTTTCGATTCGGTTTTTCTCATCCTTTACACTGGCAATTCGCCCTCCTTCAAGTGAAAACCCGAAATCAGGAATCGGATGATCAAGTATTCTTGTTGAATAAGAAGTGTTGGGGGCAATCATAACGATTTTCTTTTCATCTAATTTTGTTTCCTGTTTGTTATGGTAGATACTTGCTCCAGGTAATGCATTCCAATAAATTCTCCAGTATGGATAAGATAATTCACTGAATTCCCATTTTTTCAACCACCAGTACCGACAGCATAAAAGCTGGAGATTGAACTGTGGGAAGTGCTGTAATACATCGGATGGATCACCTTTATCGGGCAGTTTGTATAACATAAGGTAAATATACAATTATTTCAAACTGACACAAAATTTGATAAAATGAACAATTCGATGAGAGGGTATAATATACAGTAAAAATAAATTATATTGGTGTTGAGTTTACTTTTTATTCAAAATCAATCATAGCTTTCATCACCCCATCCTTATATTCAGTAACGAGATCGAACGCTTTCTTGGTATCTTCAAATTTGAAGCGGTGGGTTGGCATCAGGCTTACATCAATGGTGCCGTTTTCCATCATCTTCAGTGAGGATTCAACACAATTTACCTGTCTTCTTACATTGGTAATGGTGATCTCTTTGTGCCTTAGCTTGTCTACAGGAAAAGACCAGCGGTCGAACTCGGGAATTCCGATGATCATCAGTTTGCCGCCGGGTTTGAGAAGGTCCACGGCATTTTCTATAGCATCCTGCTGGCCGCAACATTCAAAAACAACGTCCAGCATCCGGGGTTCTTTTTTAGTAATTTCCCCGACGACATCCATTTCATCCGGGTTTCCGGCCCATTCTGCGCCTGCTTTCCTCGCAATTTCAAGTCTTTCTGTAATTTTGTCAGTCACGTAAGCTTTCCTGGCGCCCTGAGCAATAGCAGGTAAAAGAACACTCATTCCAATAGGTCCAAACCCCAGCACTCCGATTTTTTTTCCTTTCATTGCTATGGATTGCTTAACAGCGTATACTCCAATTGCCAGAGGTTCGGAAATGGCAGCCTGATCATAACTTAATTTTTTTGATATAGGAATGCAGGATGATTCCGGCATGACAATGTATTCACTCAGGCAGCCATCGGCTTGACCGGGGCAACCCAGAAACCTGAGGTTTCTGCAGGTATGAACACGACCTTCCAGACACTGATCACACCTAAAGCAGGGCATTGCGGGTTCAATGGCAATACGATCACCCGGTTTTATCCTGGATACTGCCTTACCTACATCAGCAACCTCTCCGGCACCTTCATGACCTACAGGAAAAGGATATTTTACCACCTGACTTCCTATTTTCCCTTTGGTATAATAATGGACATCAGATCCGCAAACTCCAAGGGTCTTCATTTTGATCAGCACATCGGTATCATTTACCATCATAGGTTTTGGCACTTCCTTTATTTCCATTTCTCTGATACCGGTTAACATCATTACTTTCATATCTTGAGCGTTTTTAGCTATAAAAAAAGGAATTCTTGCAGAATCAGCGGACTCTTCAGTTCTTTCTTCTAATTCTCACTTCTTGTTGGCCTCATTTCTTCGGTAAAGATAATTGATAACTATAAGAAAAGCCTTCTGCCATTCTTAAAAATATGTGTAAATTTGGACTTTGTTTTTGGCAAGAATGGTTAGGCCCAATGAACAGAAAGCTAATTCAATCTATAGATAAAATATTTTTCCTGGTCATTCAGAAGGATAAACGCTTAGTCTCTAATTAAAATAATAAAATCTTTAATTTCATGTTAAAAGACCAGATAAGAACACTTCTCGACAGGGAAGCTGAGGCAATACAAAATATTCCCATTGATGATGGTTTTGAGAAAGCGGTTGAATTAATCCATACCTGTGTCCATAAAAATGGAGGCAGGGTAATTGCCAGTGGTATGGGCAAAGCAGGACAGGTAGCTAACAATATTGCGACAACCCTTAGCAGCACAGGGACACCAGCAACTTTTCTTCATCCCTCGGAGGCACAACATGGTGACCTGGGACTTATTCGTGAAAATGATGTACTTCTTGTGCTCTCTAATTCTGGCAAAACCCGGGAAATCATAGAGCTTGTAACCCTTACCCATAATCTATATCCCGATATCCCCGTAATTGTCATTACCGGAAATCCACAGGGAGAACTCCCTAAAACCTGTGAAGTGTTTATTTATACCGGAAATCCAAAAGAAATATGTGCCCTTGGAATCACACCAACTACATCTACTACCGCGATGACTGTAATTGGAGACGTCCTGGTAGTATTATTAATGAAAAGAATAAATTTTACTCCCGCCGATTACGCTAAGCGCCATCATGGTGGATACCTTGGACAGATATCAAGATATAAAGCAAATCATCATGAGAATTCTTAAAGAAAAATCAGTCGGACTAATTGTTGATTTACAGGAAAGGTTATTTCCACATATTTTTGAGCATGAAAAGATTGAGAGAAATACCAGGGTTCTTATTGAAGGCCTGAAAATACTCGATCTGCCCATAATGGTTACCGAGCAATATAAAAAGGGTTTGGGACCAACTCTGGCGTCGGTAAGCAATGCCTTGCTGAAGAATCCATCCATTGAAAAGATGAGTTTTTCCTGTTGCGATAATGAGAATTTCCAGGTTGAACTGGAGCGGCTAAATAAAAAGAATGTGATTATGGCAGGTATTGAAGCTCATGTATGTATACTTCAAACTGTGGTGGATTTGATTGAATCCGGATATCATCCTGTCGTGGTAGATGATTGTGTTTCCTCAAGGAAAGAAAATGATAAAAGAATAGCTATTGAGAGGATGAGACAAGAAGGGGCGATCATTACCACTTATGAATCCATTTTATTTGAACTTGCCAGGATAAGCGGTACAGATAGTTTTAAAGCGATTTCAAAACTGGTTAAATAGGGACGAGCCCGGTTAAATTTCTAATAGGGACTGTAAAAAGACTTATAAATACAGGTGAGGAAAAAGCAATTATGAAAGTGTATAAAACAGCATGGTAATAGATTACGAAAAGTCTATATACCAGTTTAAACAAGAAAAATATAGAATAAACAAAATAATATGAAAGTTTATACGATTGGGGAAACGGTCCTGGATATCATTTTTAAGGACAATCTGCCTATATCCGCAAAAGCAGGAGGTTCCATGCTAAATTCGTCGGTTAGTCTCGGGCGTCTTGGGGTGGATGTGAACTTTATCAGCGATTATGGTAAGGATCAGGTGGGAGATCTAATTGATCATTTTCTGAGAGATAATAATGTGAATGCCGATCTGGTAGTAAGGTTTGATCACCATAATTCTGCTCTTGCTCTTGCTTTTTTAGATGGGAATAATGATGCGTCTTATACTTTTTATAAAGATTTTCCGGAAAACAGACTGAAGGGACTGTCGGTAGATTTTCATAGTACTGATTATTTGGTATTTGGTAGTTTTTTTGCGATCACTGATGCACTTAGGGAGAGTCTTTTAAAACTCCTTTATAAAGCGAGAGAAGCGGGAACAACGATTATTTATGACCCTAATTTCAGAAGACCACATTTACATGAACTTAACAAAGTGAAGCCCTGGATTTTGGAGAACATTCAGTTTGCTGATATTGTAAAGGGATCGGATGAGGATTTCAAATTAATCTTCAGTATCCATAATCCTGATGAAGCCTATATTCAGGTGAAAAATGCAGGAAGTGATAATATTATTTATACAACAGGAGCAGGAGATGTATATATCCATACTCCTGAAGTAAGCTTGCAGGTCGATGTACCCCCAATTCAAGCCTTGAGTACTATAGGAGCCGGAGATAGTTTTAATGCCGGTATTGTTTATTCTCTTTTGAAAAATAAATACCATGCACCTGACCTAAAGTACTTATCTTCAAATGCATGGAGGGAAATTGTGAAAAATGGTATTTCCTTTGCCGCGGATGTATGCATGCAATATGATAACTATATTTCCAGGGAGTTTGCGTCAAAAGTATTGTCGTAAACAGAGAAAAAGGGATTTTAACTGGTGCATTTCGCTTTCCTCCCTGACATTCTCCAGTTTTTTGAGGCTTGGGCCTTCCCAAGATACCGGGTAATCCAGTCCTTTTCCACTTAAATACATCCTTCCGGGATTACCGGGATCATTTATCCTGATCTCATTACTTTGCTCTTCTTTCAAAAGTCCCATGAACATGAGTTTGTACCAATCAATTAATTCCGGTGCCGAGGGGAATTCTGAAAGAATATTTTTGCCATTTAGCCTAATTCATTCATGAATATTTTTATCAAACTAATTGGGCTAACCTGCATTTGCTTAGGAATTTCTGTATGTTGATAAAAAGTTCAGGTTAGATATCTAAATTTAAATTATCGAGTTTTGAATTAATGATTTCTATTTCTTCTTTTTCCAGGAGAAAATCAGTGGCACCAATGTTATCTTTCACCTGATCAGCATTTCGGGCTCCTGCAAGTACTGCGTTTATACCCGGCTGCTCCATGGTCCATCGTAATACCAGCTGAGCCAGGGTTATATTTTTATCCCCTGCAATTTCTTTGATATCCTCCAGGAAAGCATTTACTTTCTTTATATTATCGGGTTTAAAGTAGGGTGAATCTGCCCGGGAATCTCCGGTGTTAAAATCGTGATCGGGAGAAAATTTACCCGTCAGCAATCCTCTTTGCATGGGGGAGTAAGCAAGGATTCCAAGCTCATTGGATCTGCAGAAGGGAACGACTTCATTTTCAATATCTCTTTTGACCATGCTGTAAGGTACCTGGTTAGAAACAATTGGAGCATATTGCAGGGCCTCAGCCAGTAGTTCAGCATCATAATTGCATACAGCTGCATGCCTGATCTTACCTTGCTTTATCAATACATTAAATGCTTCCATGGTTTCCTCAAGGGGATCAGAAGTAGGCCAGTGAAGCTGGTAAAGATCTATATAGTCCGTGCCTAACCTTCTGAGGCTATCTTCACACTCACGAATAATGGATTTTTTTGTTCCATTTTTATAAATATCTATGGATTTACCATTGGGATCCTCAGTACTGAAATAAAACTCACCTGCATTTTCTCCCCATTTTAAACCGCATTTTGTGAGAATTTCCACTTGATCTCGTTTCCCTTTTATGGCTTTGCCTACCAGTAATTCACTGGCGCCCATTCCATAAACCGGGGCTGTGTCAATGCTTGTCATTCCATTATCAATGGCGGTATTTATTGCTTCGAGTGCATCATTTCTTTTGGCACCCCCCCACATGAAACCTCCAATTGCCCAGGCTCCAAATGTTACAGGAGTGATGAATAAATCTGTGTTCTTTATTTTTCTTTTGTCCATAATATATATTAATTTACCATTCAAGACATTCTCCCGGGGCATCGGCCAAGGTACCGGAAACCCATTCAGCGTCAGGAAAACTCGCTGAATGAAAGCTTGTTGTTAATGCCAGGCATTTGCAACCAGCCGATTTCGCGGCTTTAACTCCGCTTACCGCATCTTCAACTACCAGGCATGAGGCTGTATCAACCCCCAGTTTAGCAGCAGCTTTGATAAAGATCTCGGGATCCGGTTTTTTATTTTTCACCTCCAGACCGTTAATGGTGGCATCAAAGTCGGATTCAGAAAATCCGATCTCTTTCAGGTTTAAATCCATCTTAATTTTATCAGCCGATGTAGCTACTGCTATTTTTAAGCCCTTTGTTTTGCATAGAGAAATAAATTCATTTACACCGGGTAGAGGGCTTAGGTTTCCTTTAATTAAATCTGCATAGATTTCATAGGCTCGGGCTTTATCTTTTTTCAAATGAAAAGGAATCTCTCGTTTTTCAGCGACGCCGCCAAGAAACCGGTTTTCTCCCATTCCTGTAAACTCTTTGAAGTCTCCATATTTCACTTCATATCCTTTTTCACGGAACATTTCCATCCCGGCACGCGTAATGTATTCCTCAGAATCCAGAAGTACCCCATCCATGTCAAATAATACCGCTTTGATCATTCCTGAGGTATTTTTATCCTTTGGCATATTGCAGTTCTATTCTAATATTGTATTTGTAGTTTATAAAATACAACCATTAATTCTCCTGCTTGTTCTAAACTGATGCTGATTTTCCAAATTAACTTCTTTCACCTACAATTTCACCTACTCCATTTAAGACATAGTGAGGACGGTAAGCAAAATCTTCCATGGTTCGCTCATTGGTTATGCCGCTTAAAACCAGACAGGTATCTATCTCAGATTCAATTCCGGCAATAATATCCGTATCCATACGATCCCCGATTATTACACTGTCTTCTCTGCGTAAGCCCAGTTTTTTCAAAGCAATTCTCATCATCAGGGGATTGGGCTTACCAACAAAATATGCACTTTTTCCTGTAGCAAGCTCTATAGGGGCAATGAGGGCTTTTGTTGCCGGAGCAATTCCGTTTTCAATAGGACCGGTAACATCGGGATTGGTTCCAATTAACTTTGCACCAGTTAAAACAAGATTGACTGCATGTTCGATTCTTTCATAAGAATAGGACTTCGATTCTCCGATCACAACATAATCAGGATCTACGTTATTCATGGTGTAGCCAACATTATAAAGGGCATTGATAAGCCCCGCTTCACCTACAATATAGGCACTGCCTTTGGGTTTTTGACTGGCAAGAAATGATGCGGTTGCGAGGGCACTGGTATAGAAATGGTTTCGGTCAACAGAAATTCCTAACCTGAAAAGTTTCTCTTGTAACTCTTTTGGGGTACGCTCACTGCTGTTGGTAAGAAAAATGAATTGCTTATTGTTTTTCTTCAACCAGTCTACAAAATCTTTAACCCCGGGTAAAAGCATATTTCCGTGATAGATGACTCCGTCCATATCACAGATAAAGCCTTTCTTATTTCTTAGTTCTTTAAGGTCAATGTTTTTTGTCATTTTATCAGGTTTTCTTTTATTCGTTCATTCATATTCATTCCAAGGAAAATGAGATCACTATCTTTGTCTGGATCAAATTTACAATGCTTTGTAAGTATACGCGACAAATCACGATTATATTTAGTTAAAAAATCCCGGTCAGATTTAGGCATCTCGTTATTTTCATCTTTAGCATCAAAATAAATTCCGGAGATCAGTACTTTCATGATATTTTTACATGGCAATTTGTTTTTGGCGGCGTATGTGATAATTTTTACCAGCGGGCTAGCGGTTCCTAACTGTTTACCTATGTTACAACCTACACTAAGGAGGGTGTTCTTTAAAGCCGGGTTGGCGAATCGTATCAAAAGGTCATTGATATGGTCTGTTAAACCCGACCGGCTATGCTCTTCCGGATGCATATGCATCAAAATATGGGCGGCTTCCTGCATTGCTCTGGATACGGCATTATGGATCTCATTATCTTCCATGGCTTGCCAGGTAAATCTGGATTTCGGATTTTTAATATAGGCAAGATACGCCAATGCAGTATGTCCAAGGTCCTGGATAAAAAATTTTCTGTCCGCCCAGGCTTTAATATTTTCTTTGGGTACAAGTCCTTCAATATCCGGCACTGGATTCAGAAATCCGTTTTTATCCAGAATAAGGGTATTAAACGATTCTGCGTATATTCGAAGGGGATCTTCTTCCAGCTCTTCCCGTGTCATCTGCGGGAGCATTGTTCCAATACTGCTTTCAATTAACCCTAGATAGTTACTTAACGGGAAATCGGGAGGCAGACTGCTTTTCAAATGGGTCCGGATTTTCCGTGGTGTATCTTTCAAGCTTCCGGTAACTATGATATCCAGAGGCGTGTGATATTTACATTCGACCCTCTTTTTCAAGCCATTAGCAATCAGGTCAGATGCTTTTTTGAGATTGGATTCGCCAATGGAAATTGTTGCCAGATCCGCTCCCATTATTTCATTTTCAATCGCGTCAGTTTCATGGGTATGAAAAGCTTTAAATTCTTTAATCTCCGTGATTTGATCTGTACGGCCTTTTACAATTATCTTGTAGGAATTTTTTTCTTTAAGCAGATCTATCCGTGTTTTGTCACTGTCAATAAAACAAATATCATAACCTGCAGAATAAAATAATTTGGCGATCAGGGATCGGTTCATTCGACCGGCTCCAAATAAAAGAATTTTTTTTTTCAAGGTGTAATTCATGGTGGCTATTCCCTGTTGACAAAAATAACAAAAATAGGAAGGATGGAAAATAGTAAGGTCATTATTATAACAATCAGGTTAGGATTCTGCCATATTTTATCCATCAAAGATTTTGTTCGTGTCTGTTTCGTCAACTAGCGGGAAAGTTAAGGATATTATGGGCTGTCACTGGTTAATGTTGATTAAGATGTTCAACATTGTTGAAGGTTATTTTTTCGAAATCCCCGTTTTCATATACCTGATAAATACTGATGCTTGCATTCATTAATCTTGGAAGGCTGGTGTAACCCACATGACCAGAATTTTCAAGTAAGGAAATCAATGCCTTACCTGTTCCTCCGTGCAGGACAAGAAGGACGGTGTCATCAGGATGGGCTGCAATCATTAACTCGAGTATTTTTTCTGCACGCTTTAAAAGAGCTTCAACCGATTCGCCTTCTTCGGTATGAAGAATAAGGGGCTTTTTTTCATTTTCAGGATGAATCAGTTCATCTCTTTTTTTTCCTTCCAGTTCACCCAGATTTCTTTCTCTCATTATTTCAAGAAAACGGACCGGCACTCCCGGATGATATTTAACGATCTCTGCTGTTGTATCCACAGCTCGAGCCAGATCACTGGAATAAATATTCCGGATTCTTTCCGATCTTAAGGTCCTGGCTAATTTTTTTGCCTGCTCCATTCCCTCTGAAGAAAGTTTTCCCGGGCGGTGTCCCTGAATTATGCCCTGACTGTTTTCAATAGTTTCCGCGTGTCTGACGATAATAAGTTTCATTTTTTTCAATCTGTCTTTTTTATAAAAATAATGAAAAAAAGGGATCAAATTTACATATAAGGAAAAAAATGTCTTGATTCCGGCGATTTGGGCTGATACCCCCAATTTTAACCAGCAACCGAAGAGTGTTGCCATGGTTTTTCAGTTTTTATAAACCCGGTTTTCTATTTCAGCCAAAGTCAGACATAAACCGATCCGGATTTATGTAAATGCCACTTATTTGCAGGAGGTAATAAGTAATAAAAATGATGAATTATGGACAGAGGGACACATGGTCCGGGTTATTTCGGCTGCCGTTAATAATAAAATTGCCATTGAGATCAATGCCGATATATGATTCCTTCAGCGAAATTTATTAAGCGTGCCAAAGGTGCCGGGGTTAAGTTTTCCATGGGTACAATCAATACCGGGTTCGACCATGGTTTCCTTGAATACTGTATGGATATGATTGACGAAGGTAATATAAAACCGGGAGATTTTTACCGGTAAGGTAAAAAATCTGGCAGGGAGCAGTAAGATATTAACCAGGATACTTTCATCTTTTACTGAATATCTCACCCCAAAAAGTGGATATTCAATATGCTCCCTGTCAGGAATAGTTTTATTCTGTCCATTTTATGGTACATCCAATTGCTTTGGTTTTCGCCATTGCGATTTCTTTGCCTGCCATTAATGATTCAATTGCATCTTTCACATAATGCTCATTGGCCTTGGAGGGATTATCTACGTTATTATCGATAGTCCCTGTATAAACAAGATATAATCCATCATTCCTTTTATCAAGCAGGAAAATTTCAGGCGTTCTTTCTGCTCCGAATCTTTTGGCAACTTTTTGACCATCATCTCTGAGATAGGCAAAGCTATACCCTTTTTCACTGGATCGCTCTTTCATTGCTTCCATAGAATCTCCGGGCTGTTTCTTCGTGCAGTTCGGATTAAGTGCCACAACCGGATAGCCTTTTTGGGCGTATTTCTTGTCGAGATCAATAATACGTTGCTCATACTTCACAGCGAAAGGGCAGGTATTGCATGTGAAAACTACAATGTAGCCCTTCGCATCTTCATAGTCTGACAAGGAAACATATTCGCCATCAGTATTTTTTAACTTAAAATCCTTGACCTTATCTCCAACCTTATACTGAGCTGATAAGGAAAAAGAAAAGAATAGCAGAAACAAGAAGGGGAATAAAAAGTTTTGTGTTTTCATAATCATTTGTGTTTTAATTTAAATTTTCTTCGATAAATTCCATTAATTCGTTTTTTTCCAAAGCACCCGATATAAAAACCCGAATATTTTTGGGATTATTGAAAATCAGGGTAGCGGGTAAACTTCCTTTCCATGTCGGATCAACTTTAGATATCCATTTATTATAATCCAGATCTTCCATCAAGACTACAGGGAGATTTATATTTTGTTCTTTAAGAAATGGTTTTAATCTTGTATCCACCTGACTTGGAAAATCCAGACTTATGAGAAGAAAAGAAACCTCCTTTTCACTGAACTTATTCGAAGCATCTTGAAAATAAGGAAGTTCGGTTACGCATGGGCTACACCATGTGGCCCAAAAGTTTACAACATTCAAATTATCATTCTCATTCTGTAAAATCTTTTCAAGTTCTTCCGTATCTATCCTCTTTATATCTTGAGCCCCTGTACTTATGAAATGAAGAGTGAGAAATATGGTAAGAATATTTTTAAGCATATTTACTAGAAATTATAATTAACCAAACAAACCCAAGGTTAAAAATGTTTTATGATGAGCGATCGGAATGTGTTAAAAAAATGTTATCTTCAAAACCTGTATTCATTTAAACGCAAGAAGTATGTATAGAATATTGGCTCTGTTCTTAGGCTTTGGATATATCCAGGTTTCTTCACAAATACCCGAAGAGCTGCCGCAAATTCTGTCCACCGATGCGGGTAAAAAAATATCAGATGTGGATACCTGGGAAAATCGTCGAAAGCCTGAGATCCTGGATTTATTCAGGGATGAAGTATATGGATGGTTTCCTGCTGATTTTAAACCTGAGGTCAGCTTTGAAAAAGTAAGCACTGATTACCATGCCTTAAATGGAGAAGGGATAAGAAAACAAATCATCATTCATGTTAAAAATCCAGAGAATGATAAGCAAATGAAAATTCCCCTGTTAATATATCTGCCATCAGGGGAAATAAGGGATATTCCGGTTTTTCTGGGACTTAATTTTTACGGAAATCACACCATTCATGCTGATCCGGGTATCATGATTTCTGATAGCTGGGTTCTGAATAATGTGGATTTTCGAACTGAAGGTTTCCGGGCAGATGAACGTTCCCGTGGGGTCAGAAACCACAGATGGCCGGTAGAATATATCCTTTCAAGGGGATATGGATTGGCAACGATGTATTATGGTGACATCGATCCTGATTATGATGATGATTTTCAAAATGGATTACACAATTTGTTCAGGGAAGATGGCCTCTATCCTGAAGATGGAGCCGGATCGATTGCAGCCTGGGCTTATGGACTTTCTCTGGCAATGGATTATATGGAAACTGATACCCAGATTGATGAAAACAAAATCGCGGTTTTGGGTCATTCCCGTCTGGGTAAGACCGCATTATGGGCCGGAGCAAGGGATA
>CAZQOV010000026.1:0-27547 GCA_964595055.1 uncultured Bacteroidaceae bacterium
CTCCAAAAGGATTAAGTGCGGGGTGAATGGTCATTTCCTGGTTATGCGGAAACTCCTGAACTTCACTCCACTCTTCCCCCTCTCTGGTGGAAAAGAAAAGACCTGAATTGGGATTTGGGGTGGTGATTTTTCCCGTTAATATTGACTTAATGCCTTTTGGAGGCAATGCTTCGAATGTTCGTGTGAAAAAAACAAGATCTTCATTTAAACTAAAACTAGCAACAGCATCGTGCTGTGGAAAATGTAATTTTTCTGAATATATCTCTCCGTCACTCCATTTTCCCTCTTCATCTTGAACAGCCAGGTATATGTCGGAAGGGAATTTTCCCCGGGCATCTGTACTATTGGTCAGGGTATTTGTTGGTCTGTTGGTGGTATAAATAAGTCCCTCACGGATCATTACCGGGGCAAGCTCATCATATACAGGAGTAGACACAGGGTGGAGCTTATGTTTATAAAGGTTTTGAGCCTGCATTGGGAATGCGACAAGGGTAAATAATATGACAATCAAAACGGTATTTTTTGCTCTACCCATTTTTAAAAATATATTGGACTTTTTACGTTAGTCTGATAATTGAGTTCATAACGAAACATAATTTCAAAGGATCCATTCGTGACCTGGCTTATGTTTGTAAAGGAATAATCATAGGCAATCCCAAATCTTAATGGACTCGATACCTGAAATTCCAAAACAGAGGTCAGTGTTTTTGAGGTGCTGCGATATAAGGCTCCAATCCATAATTTATCATGAAAGGTAATAAAATTGACTCCACCCTGAATATCCACGGTCCCTATAGAATATTCCACCAGAGTGGTAGGTTTAACCTTAAAATTGTCGCTGAGGCTTAGCAGGTATCCGGCCATCAAAAGATAATGATAACTTTGCGGGTCAAATTTTCCTGCAAATCCGGTACTATCAGGCAGATTCAAAAAATAAGGAATAGAGAAGCCAAGGAAAAAATCAGAATTATAAAGATAAAGTCCGGCTCCAAAATTCGGAGCAAATCCACTCCTGCTGTTAAAAGATTGATCACCAGGATCACGCAGGTTCAAATCTCCCATATTCAAGCTATAATTATATACCCCGGCCCTCAAGCCCATACTTAGCCGGGTTTTTCCCAGCCAGACCCTATAGGCATAATGAGTATATACTCCGGTATTGGAGATGCCCGGGTTTCGGGAATTTTCCAAACTCAATCCTAAAGCGACATTCCCTTCTTTAAGCGGAGAATGTATTCCCGTCAGAAACCCCCTTGGATGTCCCTCAAAACCGGTATAAACAGACCTATGAACGCCTGTAAAGCTAAAAGCTTCACGGCTGCCGGCATATGCAGGGTTGGCCGTCAATCCGTTATTCAGGTACTGGCTAAGACGGGGAACTTCAAACTGACCATAAGAAGTCAGTGAAATTATCAGCAACAGTATGGCATAAATAAATCTTTTCATTCTATCTTACCAGTACAAAATCTTTATCAATAAACTCAAGCCCCTTATATTCAATTGTTAAAACATAATAATACGTGCCTTTGGGAACAAAATTATTTCCGTTTCTGTCTCTACCATCCCATAATTCCAGCCCGTTATTGGACAAACCGGTTTGGTATCCCAGATCGCTCAGATCCTCTGTTTTTATCTCCCTCACAAGCATTCCTGTTGTAGAAAAAAGCTGGAAGGTAAATCTAGCTCCCTCTACGTCCAGCCCTTCTGCAACCAGAAAATCGTTTAGACCATCCTGGTTACCAGGGGAAATTCCCTCGTACACATTCACTTCTCTTCTGTCGATCGCTATCTGATCGGAAACCGGATTACAAACCCCATTGGTAACGGCATATTGGAGTATGGTTTGATTTTCCAGGGGAATGTTTTCCACCAGAACAGGATTTTGATCCGGATTGTTAATAACAGCGCCCTCGCTAAGCAGCCTCCACTCAAAGTTACCGGCTGTAGGAGGACTGGCGGATAGGGTATCATAATCGATGATATAAAGAATAGTTTGTTCTCCTTTGTATATCACAGGTTCCTCCGGTTGTTCATAAAGCTTAACAAGCAAAGTATCGGCTCTCATCCCACAGCTGGTGGTGGTTTGTTTAAAGAATACGGTATCTGAATACCTATCGAAAGGAAGAGCAATCTGAAATTGTCCTGTAGTGGTATCCGGATTGTCGATTGTTAATTGGGAAAAAGCACCGGTTTCCCACCAGCCTGTTGAAACACCGGGATTTGTATCCGGATCCGATTCCAGGCTAAACTGTGGTCCACATATCTCATAAGGTTGATCAGGTTTTACAATTGAGGGAGAGGGGGCATCATTAACCCATAAAGAAACCTCATCAGTAAAATTGCCGATAGCAAAACAGCCATTCGCATCTTCAATACCTAAAATTCTAAAATTAAAGGCTTCAAAAGGCCGGTCGTATTGTGAAAAATAGATGCTATCGCTTACTGAATTCTCTGAGAGGACTTCCTTCCCGTTGGTAAACTCAATATCAAAAGGACCATAGAAATTACTCTGAAAATCAAGGTAAAGTGTAAATGGCTGATCATCACAAATGGTGTCTGCACTTCCTGCAAGATTCATTAATACAGGCAGAGAAAGGGTATCGGCCATTACAACATCTGAAGCACTGCTGCACAAACCACTCTGAGATTGTGCCAGACGGCGGTACCAGATCCTGTCGGTAAGTGCCGGGTTCACATAATCTTTTGCTGCAAAATCGTCTGGTGCAGTTCCCCAGGATCCACCATCCAGGCTATCCTGCCAGGTATAGAGCGGAACCTGACCGTCACCACCCATTGCTTCCTCTGCAGAAACAGAAACAGGAGAATTATAACAGGCTTCGATCAAAGACTGGATTGCTTCATTTCCGGTGATCATGGCTTCTACAAGAACAGCTCTTTGATTGGATGTATCAGTGCAGGTATTATTTTCTCCGGAAAAAACAATCCTTCTGTAATTATACTCTCCTGCATCATCAATAATTGAAGGGGCATAATTCTGATCAAAGCCACCAAGATCAATCCAGTTTCCTTCATTAATTTTTTGCTGCCAGAGATAATCATATTCCCCGTCTCCGCCTGCGGGAACACTTCCCTGCAATTCATCTGGTAGTTCACCGACACATTGTGCCTGGTCATCTGTAATTGTATTTCCGGAGATCAGCGGAAGAACGGTTATTTTCTGCACGTTGCTGGAGCTTGAACATACCTGGCCGGCACCATCGCTTACTATTCTGCGAAAATAGGTGGTTGTATTAAGGGACCCCGGCTGGTAGTCGTTCTGGTCTGAATCGCCGGGTCCGGCCATCCATGAACCACTTCCGTCAGGACTGATTTCCCATTGATAAACATAAGGAGAACCATCACCTCCTTCGGGATCTGATCCCTCAATAGTTATGGTAGGGATTCCGGAACAGAGGGTATCCTGTTCAACAGAAACGGAGTTAGCTGTAATATCGGGCAATACTGTCAGGGTAACAGCAGAGCTGGTATCGGCACAGGTATTTCCGGGACCTGAATAAACGGTTCGTCTGTACTCATATACCTGGGGGGCTTCCCCATTGGAAGTCAAAATAACGCCGGGATAATCTTCATCTTCCTGGTCATTTGTCCACTCTTCTCCTACAATCCTGGTTTGCCACTGGTAAGAATAAGATCCGTCTCCGCCCTGCAATTCTTGTCCGGTAATGGGTTCTGTCTCCTGATTATTGCAATAGACCTGCTGAGATGTGGAAAGTACATTCCCTGAAATGGCAGGTAAAACGATAATACCCACAGTATCACTGTTATCAACACAAACGCCCGATTGCACAATTCGTCGGTAAAAGATGGTATCGTTAAGGGATCCGGGACTGTAATCAGAAGAAAGAGCCCCGTTAATATCAGACCATCCGGTTTCATTTCTTTTTTGCTGCCACTGAAAGGTATACGTTCCGCTGCCGAGTCCTCCCGAAAGTGTAGGTTCATTCGAACCACTCAGGCTGTTTGGAACCAGTCCCCGGCAAATGGTGTCATTTGCACTTATGGTATTATTCAGAATAGCCGGTGTTACATTCACCGTGATATAAAACGTCTCATCGGAAACAGTTCCTGAAGTTACCCTGCGTTTAAAATATGTGGTGGTTGTAAGGGGATCGGGATACTGGTAGGTCATCTCAGTGGCTCCTTCTATGACCTGAAAAGAATCGGGATGAACATATTCAGATTTCAGCCACTGGTATGCATAGCTGCCTGTACCTCCCTTTGGCTTGGCTGCCATGAATTTATCAGGTACTTCATTCTCACAAATAATTTGGTCATCGGGCAGTGGGTTTATAATAAATCCACGGATAGGAAGTTTCAGATCGGGAATTCCCCTGCCTAAGAGGGCTGTAGCATCAGCCCCGTATTTGTCGCCATTTACGGTACCACTTTCACTGGCTGAAACATCAAAACCACCCAGGGGAATAATATTATCATTGTACCATACCACACCCCCTCCTCCTGCACCTCCAGGACCACTTTTTTCAAAGCTGGTGCTTACATCACCCCCATCACCCCCTTTGGCTTCAAAAGTGACCTCCTGAATGAATCCTGCATCCATAACAATGACACCTCCACCACCCCCTCCACCCGCTCCGGCAGTGGCAAGTCCGGTTACTGATTCACCATTGGCAGTAATTCTGTGACCGTTCCCTATTATCGTATCGGCAAGTAAGATGATAATCCCTCCCCCGTCACCACCAGGGGTTGCAAAGCGATTAAGAGATGGATTTTGAGTTCCCGTACCTCCTCCACCCCCAAGAAAAATTCTGTTATAATAATCGATGGCCGCGGGGGAGTTGCTATAGGGAAAGCCTTCGCCACGCTTCCCTCCAATATCGTGTGCAGGAGAACAGCTTTCACTTTCAAAGCCACCCTGAGAACCATAACCGACATTGGCACCTCCACCTCCTCCGGCATATTTTCCATTGCCTCCTCCTCCACCAGAACCTACATTTTCAAAACCCCTGGTAAAACCATAACCTTCTTTATCATAGGATTCACCTTTTCTTCCTGCACTATCGGCAGCATCTGTAAACATCCCTACCGAAGAATATATTGTATCTCCGGAAGCCGAAGAACATACTCCACCATATTCCCCGTCTGGCACTCCACCCTTAAACCCCTGTCCGTTAGCAGAAAAATCGGTCTCAAGCGTCAATCTTCCTACAATGACGGGGAATACTCCACCCGTTTTGGTGGAAGAATTCCATTCCCAGTAGGCTGAATCGTTTGCAAATTTATTGGTTATCCGGGCATTCTTATAAACCGGTATTTTAACCAGCTGTGCAATTTCCCCGGGCTGTCTGGGATTTGCTGCCATATTGGGAAGTGTACTGTTAAAAACGATGGTATTCCCATTTATTTCCTGAATCTTCATTATCCCGTATTTACCGGTATAAAAGAAATTATCCATTTCTCCTCCGGAATTGGGCAATCCCCCGATGGTTTGAAAAAAAAGCACCGTATCTTCAACGGAAAATCCGCTGGCATCGGCAACGATAACCGAATCTTCATCTCCCACAATCCGCGCTTTATAATCGATTACCTTGGTATAAATCGCATCGCGGGCATCAACTTCCGGCTCATTCTGGCCCAGACTAGACAAAGGCAGAAATCCAAATAACAGAATTGGGAAAATCAAACAGGTATGCTTGAACTTTTGCTTCAAAATCAGGTATTAAGGTTAGTTTTCATCTAAAACATGGATACGTTTTTTCCGAGTTTAAAGTTATAAAATTAAAAAATATAATAAATTTTTTTTTATTCACTTGTGAACCTGCTATTTTAATCCTCTTCCATGGCTTTTTCTTCCATAACAGGCAATTCAACAAAAAAGGTGCTTCCCCTGGAAAGCTCGGTTTCGTAATAGATCCTTCCTCCTGTGTTTCCGACGATATTTCTTACAATGGAGAGCCCCAGGCCCATTCCTCCGCTCTTGGTTGTAAAGTTCGGTTGAAACAACTTATCCCTGATTTCCCTGGGTATTCCTTTCCCATTATCCTTTATGCTAACAATAGCTGTCTGGTCCTTCCTGTCCAGTCTGATTTCAATTATTGCCGTTCTTGATTCGGGAACAGACTGAATTGCATTTTTTAGAAGATTAATAAAAACGCGGGAAATCTGTTCCCGGTCGGCAAGAACATATAAAGGATCTTTCGTGTTAATCCGGAGCTTAATCCTGCATCGATCGTAATCCTTAAACAAATCGATGACATTCTGGAGTTTTTTCACCAGGTTAAGTTTTTCATTTTTTGCCAGAGGCATTTTCGCAAAATTGGAAAACTCGGTTGCAATGGCTGAAAGATCATCGATCTGCTCAATAAGCATTTTAGTGATCCTGTCTACCTGCTCATCCATATTTTTACCCGGTTCTTTATATGCTCGTTTGAGATGCTGAACACTCAATTTCATTGGAGTAAGGGGATTCTTGATCTCATGAGCAATTTGCTTGGCCATTTCCCGCCAGGCAGATTCACGCTCCGATCTTGCGAGCAACTCAGCGCTTTCTTGAATCTGATCTACCATATGATTATACTCATTCACCAGGCTCCCGATCTCATCCCTGGAGGAATAATTGATTTTCTCGTTCTTCTCGCTCAGACTGATCCGGGCAATTTTCTGTTGTATCAGCCTTAAGGGCGAAGTAACCGTATTCGATACAAAAACGGCAATGGTAAAACTCAGCAGAGAAAGAAGAACAAGGATATTGATAATGGCAACCACCAGGTTTGCAATTTCCCTGGTCAGTTCATCCTGCTTTGTGAAGTAGGGTAAGTTCAGGTAGGCCAACATCTCATTATGAGCATTTACAAAAGGAACATACACCGATAAATAATTAAGAGAGCCAATGGTTTCCGTTTCAATATATTCCGAACGCTTATTTACGGTCATCTCCTTATAAGCACGGGCATTCATTCGCCGGCTTAATAAGCCCATATCATACAATTCCGATCGTGAAGTAGCCATTAACTGGCCATCTGAAGAGAAAAGATTTATATCGGTATAAAATACATTGGAAAATTTCTGAAGTAGTTCATCGAGATTATAATATTCATCGGAAGACCAGCCTTTTAAATCGGTTTCAAATTCGAGCTTATGAATCAATTCAATGTATACCGATTGCACTTTTTCTTCCAATATCTCAAACTGTCGTTCCTTATATTCCTGTATGCTGAAATAAACCGTTCCGGCCCCAAACAGAACAAAGGAAATAAACAAAACAGAAGTCAGGGACAACTGAATCCTGTTTTTAAAGCTTGGGTTTAACCGCATCGTCACCGGACTAATCCAGCTAATGGATAGCAATACGATCAAAGAAATAAAATAGAAGCTGAAAATATACGAAAAGGAAATTAAAATATCCACCCAGAAAACAGAAGGTTTGCTTACGATAATAATATTATTTTCATCCAGATGGTAAGCCAGATGATCATAATTATCGAACTCAAAAGATTCAAACCCATCGTTTTTGGTGGTATAAACCTCTGCGCTTGTGGAATATGCGAATTCTCCATTACTTGTAATGAGGGTGTTATTGTTATATTTGGCATAGGAATATTGTGCTGAGGGATCCTCAAATGAATCTTCCAGCAAAAGTCCCGGGTAGCCGAGGCCTTCTGCAAACAATCGGGAATCAAGCTCAATAAACATGGTTGCCTCATCATCTTCTCCCTGATTGTAAGTAATATAAAAAAAGTACGAGATCCGGCCATTTAAATTATCGAGGTAATAAAAATCCGTTCCCGGAACCTGCATGCCATCCGACAATATTTCTTCAAAGAAAAATGGATAACAAGGGTACCAGGAATCTTCCGGAGGCGATACATACACACGATCTTCCGGTTCACAAATTGTTACCTGAAGATTATATTTATCCCAGTACCCGCTAAAATATTTTCTTTCAAGCGTGGCATAGAGATAATCAAAATCAAAAGCCGGGCTATAGATTATGGTTTTCAATTCCTGATCCTGCCGGATTTTTTTATTCATATCAATAAAGAGCAATTCGGCTATCGGATCATGTTCAGCTGATAAATTTACCGCGAGCATTTTCATTTCCGAACGATGCTTGATCTCAGAATACCTTATGACCTGAGCAAGACTAAATACGGAGAATAATATAACGAAAACTACAAAATTTGAAAAGGGGTAATCAGTCCGGGTAAGAAAGCGAAAATAAAAAAGTAAGGCAGAAGTAAGGGCAAACAGTAAGATTGATTCAAAATTTACATACGGAAAAATGGGAATAAAAAACAGGATAAGAAAAAATATCATTTGAATAATAATAAAACTCAGCGCATGCTTTTTCATACCCAGATTAGCAAATATTAATAACACCTTATCGGTGAGCAGAGCATATGCCAGGTATAACAAGGCGAGCATGTAAAAGCCGATAAAGGTGAAAATGCTAAGGTCAAGTACTTTATAGGTTTCAAAAGAAATGGAAGAATCCAGCATCAGGGATTTAAAGACATAAGTATCAAAAACATAAAGGGTGATGGTTACCATCAGAAAGACCAGAAGCAGAAGGATCCTGGAAAATGACCGGTATTTCAGTCGTTTGTAAGGAAATTGATAATCGGCGTAAAAATTATAAGCGATAAAAAAGAAAACAAAAATACCCGTAAATAGATCTCCTATTGAGGAAAAAAAGAAAAATGTACTGGAATATTTTATTGCCGAGAAAAGGTCAGAATCATATAAAACAGCAGGTACCCGGTAAAAACTAAGGATTTTCATCAAGAGGACAATGAAAATCACAGAGAGAAAAACCCCCAGATTTTTGCCCCGGCCTCTCCAACCATGCACTATCATTCGGATTAGAAACAGCAAAAGAAGGAAAGAAAGAAAATAAAAAACAAGTGAAAGTGACCGGTAAGATGAAGGTTTATATTCTGCTTCGTCGAAGTTTAAAGAAAACAAATATTCTCCTTCCAGATTTTCAATGCGAAAGGGACTATCAGAAGTGGAAAATTCGATCTCAACTTTTTCCCCGAATTCAAAATCATTTTGAAAACCGTTCTGAAGAAAACGATTTTCATAAGGATATTCTGTTTTTATCAATAAGAGTCCAAGGACAGATCCTTCTTTGCAGGAGACTCTTTTCATGAGATAAACAGAGTTTCCCAGACTGACGATGTTTCCTGAAGGTAAAAGTTCCAGATTAGAAGGCAGGGGAATCTGATTATCTGTCCAGAATTTCAGTTCCTTATCTGAAAAATAAAAAATGGAAATCCCCAATTCTTTATTTAAATGGAAAAACTCTTCCTCAAATCCTTTGAATACCAATGATTCTCTTTCAAGGCTATCGATTGTTTTCCAGGTTTGCTCAAGATAAGAATTCAGTTTTCTTTCTTTTTCCAAAAGAACTTTTTGAAATTCCCGGGTATCTTTTGCGCTGTATTCGGCCTTTTCATAGGTGCTCTCAAATAAGACAGCGAGTGAAAAAAAGATAAGAATCGCAGGCAACAACCATTTAATATTAGGAATGATTCTTTTTTCTAATTTCATTAAATCCATAAATAATCATTATCGCAATGCAGAATAATATAAAGAATTTGGACCACATTAAATCTAAAGAAAAAATGCTTACCTATCCCGAACATTTATAAACATTGTTTTCAGGAATGATGATATGGCTCATTTTTCATAATGGTAAAAGCCCGGTATACCTGTTCCAACAATATAAGTCTTACCATTTGGTGTGAAAATGTCATGGAAGATAATGAAATAAGTGTGTCGGACTTTTTCCTGACCTCTGGAGAAAAACCATAAGGCCCCCCGATTGCCATGCAAATATCGCGCCCTTCCATCATTTTTTGTTGAAGATATCCGGCAAATGATAAGGAATCAAATTTTTTTCCCTTTTCATCCAATAAAATTATCCGGCTGTTTTCCGGAAAAGCCTTAAGCAAACCCTCTCCTTCCCTTTTCATCTGTTCTTCCCGGGACATACTTTTGGTGTTCCTTATATCGGGCAAAACAATAAGCTCTGATTTTACATAATGTTCCAATCGCTTGAAATAATCCATGATTCCGGCATCTATATAAGATATCCTGGTTTTACCTGTAAAGACAAAGCGAAATTTCATTTCTGTTTAAGTTGAGAGAATTTTGTTATCTTGCATCAAAATAGCTCAAATATATGAATCTCCGAAAGAAACTTATCATCCCAACTATTTTAATTCTTTCGTTGCTTTCTTTAACAGCTGAAAGGATTACCGGTCAAACGGTTTCAGCGGAAGTTAAAAATGCTTTTCAAACAGCAAATGCTGCGAAACTAAGCAATTATTTTGGACATACACTAACCTTAAATATTCCCGGAACAGACATCCAGTGTTCCCGGGAAGAAGCAAAAGACAAAATGACGGTATTTTTCAACGAACACAAAATTAATGCCTTTGAAATAAAGTTTAAAGGAGAAAAGGATAATTCCAATTTTCTTATCGGAACCCTTTTCACAAATAAAGCCACCTACAGGGTAAATTTATTTTTCAGAAAATCGGAAGGAAAAAACTATATTCATTTATTAAGAATTGATGAAGAGCATGAATCCGAATTTTAGCGATCTCCTGGAAAAATCCATAGAAATTTGGTTTTCAGAGGATATTGGGAACGGTGATCATACTACATTATCCACAATACCCTCCTCATCAAAAGGAAAAGCTAAACTTTTGGTAAAAGATGAAGGAATCATTGCCGGACTTTTTGTCGTGGTAAAAGTGTTTGAGAAATTTGATAAAGACTTATCACTGCAGGTATTTCTCAAGGATGGAGCGAAAATTCACTATGGAGATATTGTTTTTGAACTTTACGGACCGGTCCAATCCATCCTGCAGGTTGAAAGATTGTCTCTTAATCTTCTTCAGCGGCTTTCCGGAATTGCTACTCAAACCCAACAGTACGTTCAGGCACTGGAGGGAACAAAAAGCCGTATCCTGGATACCCGGAAGACTACTCCGGGTTTGAGATTTCTCGAAAAAGAAGCCGTAAGATTAGGTGGTGGAGTAAATCATCGGGCAGGCCTCTACGACATGATACTCATAAAAGATAATCATATCGATTTTTCCGGGGGAATTGAAAAGGCCATTCAGAAAACCAAAACCTATCTTGAGAAAAATAATCTCTCCCTGAAAATAGAAGTAGAAGCGAGGAACCTGGAAGATGTGGAAAAGATTCTGAAGGAAGGTGGAGTTGACCGGATCCTTTTGGATAATTTTACACCTGAACTTACCCGGGAAGCCGTAAAAATGATCAATGGCATTGCAGAGACAGAGTCTTCAGGAGGAATCACCCTTGATAATATAAGATCATATGGTGAATGCGGCGTAGATTATGTATCGGTTGGTGCTTTAACCCATCAGATAAAAAGCCTTGATCTCAGTTTGAAAGCAATCTTTTAGTACACCCCGGGCAAAGCATACCGGAGGTCTTACCAAAACTTTATTCGGAAAAAACGCTTCATATGCGTTTTACCTGCCGGCGCAATTCAGAAAACTTTCCTGAACAAATCATTTCATCACTCTGTTATAAAATTGATGAAAAAAGAATTGGAGAAATTGAAGAAAGATTATCAGAATCGCAGCATATATAAAAAAAACCTGCCGGACGATCCCATTGCTCTTATGAAATTATGGATGAATGAAGCCCTGGAAAATGACCTCTTTGAGCCCAATGCCATGGCTATAGCTACCGTGAATGATAATAGGAGAACTTCGTTAAGAATCGTATTGTTAAAGGATTTTAATTCCGAGGGACTCGTTTTTTATACCAACTATAATTCACGAAAAGCAAAAGACCTGGAAGATAATCCATTTATCAGTGCCTTATTCTTCTGGCCGGTATTTGAACGACAGATCAGAGTCGAAGGATTTGTGGAAAAAACAAAGACTGAGGAATCAGACACCTATTTTAGCGGAAGGCCGAGGGCCAGTCAGATTGGAGCCTGGGCATCTCCGCAGAGTGAAAAAATAGACTCCAGAGATGAGCTGGATCAAAAATACCTGGAGATCGAACAAAAATATCAGGGAAAACCCATTCCCCGCCCGCCTTATTGGGGGGGATACCGAATAAAGCCTGCATATTTTGAATTCTGGCAGGGAAGACCCGGCAGAATGAATGACCGGATCATCTTTATGAAAGAAGGCAAACGATGGAGGAAAGAACGTCTTGCTCCCTGATCACATAACATGAATATACTTCAGAACCAGGCTTCTGATTTCTTCATCCTTGCCATAAAGTTTTTCGGAAAGATTCTTATCATCAAATGACAGAAGCTTATTAATAATATTATCTATCATTCCGGAAGGAAAGATTCCGTTCTCTTCAAAGACTTTTCGTTTCTTTTTTAATGCAAGAGCGGAGTCATGACAGGAATCCGGAAGCTGATTTAATTTTTTCTTCTTATCATTATCCTTATGAATATCTACGTCAACATATAATTCTTCCGCTTCCTTCAGGCTGTTTTCATCCAATAATCCCCTGAGGGCTCCGATAATGAGCCCGGCTAACAAATTATGTATATTAGCTGAACCATCGGGAGCTCTGAACTCTACGGTCTGTTTCCCAGGTTTGAAAAGTGCTTTTTTGGATTCCCCTGGATTTGCATCATAAATCATGTTATTATCTCCAAGCCATCCCAATGGAACACGAATTAACACACTACGGTTCCGGTCACCCCAGCAAATATTGGTAGGAGCTTCCTGATTTGGGACCAGTCGAAGGTAAGAGGTTGGGATGGTATTCCCAAATGCGGTCAATGCGTCGGAGATATCCAGGATTCCCGCTATCATTCTTTTTGCGGTATTACTTAACTGCCCGTTTTCCTCCATTACATTTTCCCCCTCCTCCTCAGCCAGCAGGTGAATGTGTAAACCACTCCCTGCTTTACCCACGGTAATTTTAGGGGCAAAGCTGAGTTCAATCCCATTCTGATCGGCCAGCATTCTGAGAATCCATTTGGCAATTACAATTGAATCTGCTGCTTCTTCAGGGTCTGTGGGCAAAAATTCAATTTCATGTTGTTCAAAATCTTCAAGATCATTACTAAAATTTCCTACTTCATTATGAGAATACTTAATTTTTCCTCCTGCTCTTGCAATTAATGACATGGCTTCAACCCTCAGATGTTCCCATTTGGAAAAGGGTGAAGCTGAATGGTATCCTTTCTGATCCTCGATCCGAAAAAGTTCGTCTCTGGGACTGTTGATATAATATTCCAGTTCTCCGAGTGCTTTGAAAGACATCCCCGTCTTTTTCCTGAATAACTCCCGGGCTTTTTTCAGGACATATTCGGGTGAGTTTTCCAGGGGTTTTCCATCACTGGTATAAAATGAACAGAGAATTTCAAGTGCAGGAATCTCCGAAAACGGATTTAAAAAGGCGGTTCGAAATCTTGGAACAACATACAAATCACTTGACCCTGCTGATATAAAAGAAAACAAGCTTGATCCATCTACCCGTTCTCCATAGCTTAATATCTGTTCAAGGTGATCTCTGCTTTGAATGATAAAATTCAAGGCTTTCAGTTTCCCGTCTTCAGCAACATAACGGAAATTTAACATTTCAATATCATGTACTTCAATATACCGTATCAGATCATCACGCTGAAATTCTGATGCAGGCTTATTCAAAAACTTAACAAGTTCACTGGGATTTAGATTTACATATCTGTCTTCCATGCCATCTTTTTTTAAAACACAAAGATAGCATGGGGAGGATGGTCCTGATATGATTTAAAGCAGGGGCATAATATGTTTAATAACAAAGATCGGATAAAAATTGACGAACCGAAAATTCGCTAATAATCAAGAGAAGTACTATATGACAGGTATCATTTGGAAATCATTTTCCGTATTTTCCTTCGTTCATACCATAGAAGGAAACCGGAAAGAGCATAGATCATAGTGGCCAGTCCCAGGAAAGTGGAGTAAAGTAGCTTGCCCACCTCCATTTGACTACCCAATAATCTGTCAATGATCGAGCCATCGTGAATGTTTTCAATGATATCTGCTATCCTGTATCCGGAATGGAGGATTTCTCCGGTACCTCCATCTAACTGAACTTCATAATAACTTCTTTCGTAACGGATTTTCAAGCTTCCTTTTTCTGGTCGGATATCCATGCGTTCAATTTTGACATCTTCTTTGCTCCCGAATTGTCTATAATAATAATTTAGCCCTATCTCCTTAAGCTCATGAAGCGGAATCCAGGCAGATAAATTTTCAGTACTGCCCTGGTGTGTCGGGATGGACAATAAATCTGTATTCTTTTTCCACGCCAAAAGCAGTCCTGTCAGGGTAATGAGGATTACAAAGAATAAAAAATAAAGTCCTGTCAAACGATGAATTTTCCTGATCTTCCTAATTTTTCCAGCCTTTTTTTTTATGATAGCCCTGTTTTGCATCAGCCTTCCTGCTTTTTCAAATTTTTTATCTGTTTCTGAAGAACTGAAATTTTCCCTTCGGCATCGGATTTTTTTATTTTTTCTTTTTCAACAACAACACCCGGGGCATTCTGTATAAATCGTTCATTGTTTAGCTTTTTCAATACAGAATTTAGAAAACCACGTGTATATTCCAGTTCTTCAGTGAGTTTCTGTATTTCAGCCTGTACATCAATCTTACCGCCAGTTTCCAGATGGTATTCAACATTTTTAATGATAAAAGAAACCGCTCCTTCGGGTTTTTCCACCAATTCATGAATATCAGAAATATTGGCCAGTTTCATCACCACCGGGCTGAAATCCGGATTATAATCTCCTTCGTTTACGATATATCCCAGAACAAGAGCCTCTTTTACAGGAATCTGTTTTTCATTGCGAATATTGCGGATCGAAGTGACCACCTGCTTGATCTGTTCAAACTGCTCAAGGATTTCTTCATCGACCTTTCCGGCTTCCGGCAATGAAGATATCATAATGCTTTCTCCGTCTTTTCGCTCTTTCAGGTAATGCCAGATCTCCTCGGTAATAAATGGCATAAAAGGATGCAAAAGCTTGAGCAGTTTTTCAATAAAATCAAGGATTTGATGATAACTTTTTGCATCAATGGCTTTTCCAAAACCCGGTTTGATGATCTCAAGAAACCAGGATGAGGCTTCCTCCCAAAACAGTCGGTAAATGCTCATAAGAGCATCTGAAAGCCGGAATCCCGAAAAGTGTCTCTCCATCTGCAGAATGGTTTGATTCATCTTATTTTCAAACCATTCAATGGCAATCCGTGTTTCCCCGGGTTGATTGATGGAATCATCCACTTTCATGGTTTTGATAAGGCGAAAGACATTCCATATTTTATTCCCAAAATTTCTGCCCTGCTCGGTAAGGCTTTCGTCAAACAACAGATCATTTCCAGCCGGGGAGGCAAATAACATTCCAATACGCACTCCGTCAGCAGAATACTTTTTCATCAAGTCTATGGGATCGGGAGAATTTCCGAGAGATTTTGACATTTTTCTTCTCTGACTATCTCTGACAATCCCGGTTAGATAAACATTATGAAAGGGCTTTTCACCCATATATTCGTACCCGGCTATAATCATCCTGGCCACCCAGAAAAAAAGAATCTCCGGAGCTGTCACCAGATCGTTGGTTGGATAATAGTATTTCATCTCAGGATTATCGGGGTTCCGGATACCGTCAAATACCGAAATCGGCCATAACCACGAAGAAAACCAGGTATCCAGCACATCTTCATCCTGTTTAATATCTTCCATCTGAAGATTTGAATTTCCCGATTTTTCACGAGCCATTTCAAGGGCATCCTGGTCACCTTCAGCCACCACATAATCGTTTGGGCCGGGTCCGTAATACCATGCCGGAATCCTTTGTCCCCACCAGAGCTGTCGGGAAATACACCAGTCCTTTACGTTCTCCATCCAATGGCGATAGGTTTTTTTAAACTTGCCAGGATAAAGTTTTACCCTATCTTTCATTACACTTTCCAAGGCAGGCTGGCTGAGCTCTTTCATCTTTAAAAACCACTGAAGGGAAAGCTTGGGTTCAATAATCACATCGGTCCGTTCAGAAAACCCGACTTTATTGACATAATCTTCAATTTTAACCAGATGACCTTTTTCTTTCAATAGTTCAGTAATTTTATCCCTTACCACAAAACGATCCTCTCCGACAAAAACCGTTGCATTTTCATTTAGTGAACCATCATCATTGAAGATATCGATGCTTTCCAGGTTATGCTTAAGGCCCAGATGATAATCGTTCTCATCATGTGCCGGGGTTACTTTCAGTGCTCCGGTTCCAAATTCCATATCCACATATTCATCCTGGATTATGGGAACAACCCGGTTTACAATGGGGATAATGGCTTTTTTGTTTTTAAATTTCTTAAAGCGTTCATCATTTGGGTTAACGCAAACCGCCGTATCCCCCAGAATTGTTTCCGGACGAGTGGTGGCAATGGTGAGATAATCCTCCTCACCTTCAACAAAATATTTCAGGTAATACAATTTGGATTGGACCTCCCGATACAGTACTTCTTCATCGGAAAGTGCGGTTTTGGCACTTGGATCCCAGTTTACCATTCGCACGCCACGGTATATTCTGCCTTTTTTGTAAAGGTCGATAAAAACCCGAATCACACTTTCCGACATATCATCATCCATCGTAAACCTGGTTCTTCTCCAGTCACATGAAGCCCCCAGTTTTTTTAACTGCTCCAGAATAATTCCTCCATGTTTTTCTTTCCACTCCCAGGCATATTTTAGAAACTCCGCGCGAGTCAGTTCCTCTTTTTTTATTCCTTCCGCTGAAAGTTTGGCCACCACACGCGCTTCAGTAGCAATAGAAGCGTGATCGATACCCGGCAACCATAAAGCATTTTTCCCCAGCATACGGGCCCTCCTTACCAGAATATCCTGTATGGTATTATTAAGCATATGCCCCATATGAAGCACGCCGGTTACATTGGGAGGAGGGATTACGATGGTATATGGTTCCCGTTCATCCGGATCGGAATGAAAGTAACCTTTTTCCAACCAGTAACTATACCATTTATCTTCCGTTTTGGAAGGATCATATTTAGTGGGAATTTCCATTGCTTTGATCTTGGATTTTAGTAAAAACAAAGTGCAAAAATAACAAAAGTGATATGATTTCATATTATGCAATCCTGCTGATTTCATAAATTCTTTTTTTAATTTGGTATTTAATTTATAGATTTATAATGAATAGGATTTTCAAGTAATGAAGAATTATTTTTCATTATTTTTCGAATAACCTGTTTTCAATATAAACAGGAATCAAATATGGTATGAAAAGAAATATATTGGTAATCGGGGGCGGCGCTATCGGCGGAATAACAGCAGCACGGCTGACTCAAAAAAATATCGATGTCGATCTACTTGTCAAATATCCGGAATTAAAAAAACTCGCAAAAACCCGGGGGCTGAAGGTTACAGGGCATCATGGTAATTATATCCGAAGAGTAAATGCTTATTTACCCTCCGATCTCCTTTCGGAGACCTTTGACATTGTGCTGATCGCCACAAAGGCCAATGATATGAGAGAAGCCGCCATGCATATTCTTCCTTTCCTGGAAGAAGATTCGATGGTCGTTTCCATGCAAAATGGGATATGTGAAGATGAACTCGCCTGTATTGTAGGTATTCATCGCACCGTTGGATGTATTGTGGGATGGGGGGCTACCATGATTGAACCCGGTACGTACGATATGACCTCCGGCGGTATTAACATTGTTGGTTCTTTGAATGGCATATCGGAGGATAGAATTACCAAACTGAAAGAAATCCTCAACCATCTGGCACCAACCTACATATCGCATAACATTTACGGTGACCTTTATTCGAAATTGATCATTAATTCCTGCATAAGCGCATTAGGAGCCATCTCGGGACTTAGACTTGGAAGAATGCTTAGAATAAAAAAGTTACGCAAAATGTTCTACCAGATCATGGAAGAGGCGGTTAAAGTAGCCAATGCCATGAATATCACCATAGAACCTTACGCCAATAAAATCAATTATTACCAGTTTGTCGAACCCGGAACTATCGGATCGATAAAAAGAAGTTTAATCATTGGCTTGATGGGCTTTAAATTCAGACGTCTGAAATCCTCCAGCCTTCAGTCGATCGAAAGGGGTAAAAAAACAGAAATTGATTATTTCAATGGTTTCATTGCGCGTCAAGCCGCCCGACATAATATCGATGTCTCCCTGAATCAAAAAGTTATCGAAATGGTAAAGGAGATTGAAAGGGGAGAAAGAAAACCCGGGCTTCATAATTTTGATGAAGAATTTTTTGCGAAATATTAAAGAATGGATAGATAACCCCTGGAATGAGTTGGCGTCTTCTCAAATAACCCGATATAATTTGTTTTCTTCAGCATAAAGAAATTTCATTAATAAACGTATTTTTGTAAGGAGTTGTGAAGTGAATTTTATGGAATCCTGATGAAACAGTTTTTAATTTTATTTACGGCAATCGTATTTACCCATGCATGCAATAACGGGCAACCAGGAGATGAGAACAGACTTAAAAAACCAAAAATCACATTTGAAAATACCACGTATGATTTTGGCACTATACCCTATGATGGTTACGGTCGTTGCTATTTCGAATTTGTCAATACCTCTGATCATGAGCTTATCGTCAATGAGGTGAAAACAACCTGTGGTTGCACGCGTCCTGAATGGCCGGAAGAGCCAATAAAGCCGGGTGAGAATGGAAGAATAGGAATAAGTTATAATACAAAAATAACAGGGAGATTCCAGAAGAGCATTACGGTTTATTCCAATGCAAAGAATTCACCGGTAAAACTCTATATAAAAGGAAACGTTAAAAAAGAAACCAATTAAACCATACCAAAAAAACATGCCTGAGTTATCAGAAAAAGGAAAACAAATGCCGGCTTCCCCCATCAGACGGCTGGTGCCCTTTGCTGAGGAAGCTAAACATAAAGGGAGAAAAGTTTATCATCTTAACATTGGCCAACCTGACATCAAAACGCCGGAAATTGCTATTGAGGCGGTGAAGAACATGAAGGAGAAAGTAATCGAATACAGTCATTCCGCAGGAAATGAAAGTTACAGGAGAAAACTGGCCCGGTTCTATAACAAACTCGAAATTCCGGTGGACCATTCGGAAATACTGATTACCACCGGGGGGTCGGAGGCGATTTTATTTGCCCTTATGTCTACCTTAAATTCTGGTGATGAAGTTATTGTTCCCGAACCTTTTTATGCCAACTATAACGGATTTGCTACTACGGCAGGAGTGAAAATTGTACCGGTAACTTCCTATATTGAAGGCAATTTTGCTCTTCCGCCTATTGAAAGCCTTGAAAAGTTGATCGGACCCAGAACACGGGGTATAATGATATGCAACCCGAATAATCCCACCGGGTATCTCTATGCTGAGAATGAAATCAGAACACTTGGTGAAATCGCAAAGAAGCACGATCTCTACTTGTTTTCTGATGAAGTATACCGTGAGTTTTGCTATGATGGCCATAGACATTTCTCGGTCATGCATCTTAAAGGTCTTGAAGACAATGTTATCATGTTTGATTCGGTATCAAAACGCTACAGTGCCTGTGGGGTGAGAATTGGAGCCCTGGTAAGCAAAAACAAAGAGGTCATTCAAACCGCATTGAAATTTGCCCAGGCCAGATTGAGTCCCCCCTCCCTCGGTCAGATCATAGGAGAAGCAGCACTTGACACCCCGGTAAGCTATTTCAATGAGGTCTATAATGAATACATCGAGAGAAGGAATTTTATGGTGGATGCCCTGAATAAAATGGAAGGTGTCCAATGTCCTGTACCCGGCGGAGCTTTTTATACCATTGCCCAGCTTCCGGTCGATGATGCGGATAAATTCTCGGAATGGATGCTAAGCGAATTCGAATATGAGAATCAGACGGTGATGCTTGCGCCGGCTTCCGGATTCTATTCTGATCCCGTAAAAGGCAAAAAACAGGTAAGGATAGCCTATGTGTTGAAGAAAGATGATCTGGAAAAAGCCATGACGTGTTTGGAGGAAGGATTAAACAATTATCCGGGGAGGGAATAGCTAATCCGAGTGATTGATGGTGAGTTCACAACCATTCAACCTTTCAACTTTTAAATCATTCAACCAATCATCCCGTCTCATTGCCCGTACAATAGATATTTCTCTCTCACTTTTCGGAAATTTTCAAGATCCTCTGACCAGGAGGACCTGATTTGCTCTGCAGTTTTGCCTTCGATAATCTGGTTTTTCAGATTGCTATTGCCGCTTAAAGAGTTGAAGTAGGAATTAAAAAACGACTCTTTTTCCGGATAATTTTGATAGGCCAGTAATAGAAAATCCAGGTTTATCATGTCCAGGGATTCAGGATTTTGGTAATCCCTCAGATCAATTCCCCGGCATTTCTCCCCTTTCAATATTGGATTAACCGCTGCTCCGGGTCTGCTTTCCGGGGTAAAATAAAAATCCCCGGTTTGCAGATCCGGATGGCCAAATACCTGGAAAGGGAAATTGGTGCCACGACCAACACTGATAACTGTACCCTCAAAAAAGCAAAGGGAAGGATATAATCTTACCGAGCGGTAATTGGGGAGGTTGGGTGAGGGCCTGACCGGGAGTTGATAAATGGAGGCGTATGTATAATTTAGGCATTTGATTATTCGCAAATCACATTGTAATCCACCCTTTAACCACTTCTCCCCATTTATCATACGAGCATATTCTGCAATGGTCATTCCATAGACCACAGGCACAGGATGCATGCCTACAAATGATTTATATTCAGGTTCCAGAACAGGCCCATCGATAAAGTTGCCATTCGGATTTGGCCGGTCAAGCACAACTAAGGGAATGCAATTTTCTGCACAAGCTTCCATTACATAATGCAGGGTTGACAGGTAGGTATAAAATCTTACTCCTACATCCTGAAGGTCAAAGATCATTATTTCGATTCCCTCCAGATCTGCAGGTAAAGGTTTTTTCTTTTCTCCATAAAGAGAAACGATCTGTATACCGGTTTTTTTATCTATCCCACTCCGGATCTCTGCTCCGGCATCACCTGTTCCCCTGAAGCCATGCTCCGGTGAATAGATCCTCTCAATATGTATTTTTCTTGAAATTAGAAAATCGACAAGATGAGTATCGCCCACACGGCTGGTATGGTTGGCTACCAGGCCGACCTTATTTCCCTCCAGGTATTTAAGATAGATTTCACTCCGTTCCGCTCCGGGGAGGATCTTCTCATTGTCCTGGGCATTGCTTGATCCAATTATCAGAATAAAAGATATGAGCAGACAGAAAATTTTCATGCTTTAATGGGCTTAGTCTGCGAATTTATTACTTTTGCTGTACTTAAAAAAATCCTATTGAACCTTGAGTATTACATAGCAAAAACCCTTGCAAGGTCAGGATCGGGAAAACGTCGATTCACGGACACCATAAATGGCATTGCGGTAATTGGCATCAGCCTGAGCATTGCGGTAATGATTGCCGCAGTTTCCATAGTAACAGGTTTCAAGCAGGAAATCCGAAATAAGGTAATTGGCTTTGGGTCTCATATACAGGTGCTTAACTTTGATTCAAATCTGAGTTACCAGACCGAACCCATCCCAAAGAACCCCGATTTTCTTGATGAGCTTCAAAATATTGAAGGGGTAACTCATATACAGCCTTTTGCTATAAAAGCTGGAATTGTCAAAACAACCGATCAAATTCAGGGTTTGGTGCTAAAAGGAATTGACCATCAGTTCGACTGGTCCTTTTTTGAGTCCTCACTGATAAAAGGAGATAGCTTTACCGTACCTGATGACAGGTATGTTAACGATATTTTAATATCCTCATTTCTTGCCAATAAAATGCACTTAGATACAGGCGACACTATCCGGATGTGGTTTGTTGATAAAACTCCACGAATGCGGAATTTTACTGTCAAAGGCATTTATGAAACCAGTCTCGCGGAGTTTGACGAGACCTTTGCCATGGTCGACATCAAACATATTCAGCGGTTGAATAACTGGAAGCAAGATCAGGTAAGTGGATTGGAGATACGCATTGATAATTTTAATGATATTGAAGAAATTACCTGGGAGGCAAGAGATATTACCGCAATCACTGTACTCAACAAAGATGTAAGGTTTAAGGTTAGGAATATTGTGGAACGTTATCCCCAGATTTTTGATTGGCTCGAACTTCAGGACCTCAATGTTTCCATCATTATAATGCTGATGCTGATCGTTGCGGGTTTCAATATGATTTCCGGATTATTGATATTAATCCTTGACCGGACTTACCTGATTGGAGTTCTTAAGGCCTTGGGCGGAAGAAATTTAATGATAAGAAAAATATTCCTCTACCAGTCGTCCTTTTTAATCATCAGGGGATTGTTCTGGGGAAACCTTTTGGGTATCGGATTAAGCTTCTTGCAAAAGAAATATGAAATCATCAGGCTTGATCCGACCAATTATTACCTAACCACTGTTCCTGTGAATCTTGATTTGCTTCATCTTTTACTCATCAATCTGGGAGCTATGCTGGCAATTATGCTGTTTCTTGTGCTACCTTCCATCCTGGTGGCAAGAATCTCGCCAGCCAAAGTAATCCGTTTTAATTAGGAACAGGAAAAAAACAAAAAATCCATATTCGGCTTCATTTCCTTTTTCTCTTCCATTTTTTATATCTTTTATCCATTAAAACGGAATAATCGCGAAATTTCTCTTTTAGCTTTTTCCGGAGTTTATTATGCTTTCGCTCAATTTTAACCGAAGTGTTTATTAATTCTTTGTCCAGATAAAGCTTCAATTGAAAATTTCTGTAGAGTAAGTAAAGAAAGTTAATAAGCAATAAAGAAAGTAAAACTATTATCAGCCTTAGCCTGGTTTTGCGTAAATGAAATATTTCCTGTTTACATTTTTCATTTTCTTCAAAAAAAATTTCCCGTGTATGGAGCAATGCAGTCCTGAGGCTATCAATTTTCAGATTCAATTCATTCACGACAAGCCTTTTGATGCTGTCTTCACGAAAGAGGATTTCAAGTTCACTTTGATTTTTCCGAGCATTAGTTTCAAAAGCATCCTCCAGTTGTTTGTAATTCCGGGTCACGTCATGCAAGTCATTCCTTATATTTCTGAGGATTTCCGGAGAAACTACAGAATCACTCGCCGACTGGGGAAAGCAGGGGAAACAAATGAAGGCCAAAAGAAGGAGAGGAATTTTACTCATTTTTACCGGCAAGTTATTAGCGGAAAATTAAAAATAAAATTTTATCTATGCATAAGTCTTATTTAATCCTCTATTTTTAGCTATTATTCATGCTTACATGAGAAGAAACATGTTAATAATTTTTTTGTTAAAAAAAATACGTGCTATAAAACGCAGAATTATTGGTTAATGGCAAAAAGCTTAAGAAAAATCTCAGATACCCTGTTCTGTCTTCTCCAATCAGAATTACCCGGTGAACGCTCACACCGTAAGATGTTACCTTCGATGCGGGGTAGGATTAGAACCCAGGTAAAACCAAAAAATGCGGCAGTGCTGATCTTATTGTTTGAGAATGATTCAGAGCTCCATATTACCCTTATAAAAAGAACTGAATACGAGGGTGTTCATAGTGGGCAGATCAGTTTCCCCGGGGGTATGAAAGAACCTTCAGACAGGGATCTTTTACACACCGCCATGAGAGAAACTTCCGAAGAAACCGGAATAAAAGCCGAAGACATTAAGATTGCAGGAAAACTAAGTCCCATATATATTCCTGTGAGTAAATTCAAAGTCCAGCCCTTTGTTGGCTATCTGGAATATGCTCCTGAATTTTGTCCTGACCCTGTTGAGGTAGATCATATGATAATTGTACCTGTAAAACATTTATTAAAACCGGAGTACCTCAAAAAGGAAAAATGGAATCTTTCCGGGGAGGAAGTATGGGTTCCATTCTATTCATTTAACCATTATAAGATCTGGGGTGCCACCGCAATGATCCTAAGCGAATTCATGGATGTTATTGAAGGGATTGAGCCAGATCTGTAGTTTGATTGATATTGATATTACGGTAGTGGTGGTATCTATACATAATATCTCTCACGTATTTATACGTTTCGGCACCCCGGGCATAACCATTTCGTACCACAGGATCGGTGAAGAACTGTGGATCTGCTTTCTTAAGTAGAAAAAAATCCACATTATCTTCCCATATTTTCGGATCCTTGTCATATTTCTCTGCAAGTCGCATAGCGTCAAGCACATGACCCAGACCAACATTGTAAGAGGCTAGGATAAATTTAATTCTTTCGGATTCATCTTCAATGTAATCATCCAGTTGCATATCAAGCCAATGTATAAATCTTATCCCTGCTCTTATCTGTGCTGTGGCTGATGAATTTTGATTTACTCCAAATCTTGCAGCGGTCCCGGGCATGAGCTGCATCAATCCAAAAGCTCCGGCCCATGAAACAGCCAGGGGATTAAAGCGAGACTCCTGATATACCATAGAGGCAATCAATCGCCAGTCCCATCCGATTTTTTCTGCTTCGGTTTTAAAAACTTCATCGTATGGGGAAATTCTTCCCGTTTCGGGATAGTAGTAATCACTTTTTACAATGCCAGCCATTCTTTTACTTTTAAAATACTTATTATAAAGTATGGCGTAGGTACGGGTTTGTTTGAAATCTTCCAACCAGAGATCAATTTCCCTTTTGAGTTGAAGGGAGTTTTCCCTCAAGGCCCAGGCCTGATTCTGAGAGAAACTTATGACGGTTTCCACATCCAGATTAGGGAAATAGGATCCATTTACTCTTGCAACATCTTCATCTGCAATCGTATAATCAATTTCCCCTCTTGCAACCATCCGAATAAGCTGTTCAGTCTCAATGGGTACTTCAATAATATTAATTTCTTCGCCGATTTCCTCCTCCAGGTTTTTCAACCGTGTTGCATGGGAAGAGTTTCGCTGGACATAAACGGTTTTTCCATATAGATTCAAGGGATTTCGTATCAATTCCCTGACTTCAGCGAATGGTTTTTGACCCTGCAGTTTTTTTTGCACCAGCACCTGCCGTGTCTGACTATGCGGCACGGTAAAAGCGGCTATTTCTTTTCGTTCTCTTGAAACGGTCAGGTTGGAAGCGATAAGATCTACTTTCCCTTGCACAAGATCATTAAAATTTTTATCCAGGTCATTATTTACCCTGACCTCTATTTCGAGATCGAGATGATCGGACAATTCCTGCAACATTTCATACTGAAACCCGAGGGGTTGACCTTTATAAATAAAATAATTTATTGAATTAAAATCGGTTACAACGATCATTTTTCCCGATTTTTGTATTTCGTCAAGATCACGTTCAAATTTCTCCTCTTCAACCATGGCAATTTCCTGTTTTCTGCAAGACAACACTGCGGGGAATGCCAGCAGGATAATTAGGCCAATAATTGAATAGGAATGGCTGTTTTTTTTCATAACTTAAAAATACGTAATGCTAATAAAATCAATAGCATATAGATATTAACAATAAGTATACCAAAGTGTTTAATTAGAAAAACTCAATCATAAAAGGTCCACGCGAGTCCGAATCTCAATGTTCCGTCAAAATTCGGATGTCCGTATGCCATAAAATAATTGGCGGTTGGAAGTAATTCTGAAAGCGCATTTGTATATTGAATTGAAAAACGTGTTCGTTTCAGTTTAAAATCAATAAATCCTGTCAAAAAAGGATAATTACCTAATTTCAAATGGTTCTGGTTATAAAACATAGCGGTTGCAGGCATAAATGAATCGGCGAAATAAGAAGTAAAATAATAAAAATCAAAGCCGATTTTAAATTTTAACACTTTATTAAACACCTGGTTTTCATACCAGGTAGAGTTTTGATAAGCCAATAGAGGAACATTAATATAATCTTTGGCTCCTTTTTGCAAAAGCACATCATGCCTATGGTTTACCGGCCCCCAGACAAAGTGTTTATTAAGCTTCAGGGTGGCTGTAAATATTTCATTTTCCAATTGTTCAGGAATTGCTTCGGAGTTTATAAAGATATAGTCGGTATAAAAATCAAGTGAAATACTGACATTAAAATCCTTTTGATTTCCAAGTGAGGTATACGCTTTAATATTCTCGATATGCTTAAAATTGTTATTCCATATAAAATGAGCTCCACCGTATTGATTAAGAAAAAATGACGGGGTTTCACTGGATAATTTTCCTCCCATTGTAAGGAAGAAGCTTTTGTTTTTAAAAAAGCGGGTAAACTCTCCTTTGGTAAGGAGGCTTCCGGCATTGTATCCGGTCAGATAGAAACTTCCGAGCGCAGTGTATTGCCAGTTTTTCAGGTCGCCCTGAAAAATACCTCCAACAGAGACATCATGGAAGTTTTTGGCGGGGAACTTCTGTTCGACAGTATATTTCACAGCTGAATCGGCAGCATAGTTAAATTCAGCCGGGGAAAGATATTGAAATTTTTCAAATACCTGAACAGGTAAAATATAGCTAAACTTTTTGTATTCATGTTTTATATAGGTTCTCAATTTCTGGGTTCCGGCAAGGACAATATTCAGATCAATTCGATTAGAAAGATTATGATAATAAGCTGAATCGGTTATCTGATTGGAGAGGTAATAATTTCTTTCATAAAATGTAAGCGAATCCTGTTCATTGGTAAAATCGGAATAGGTTCGGGTAAAGCGGTTGAAATCGAGGGTATGTTGAATATTTGCATTTTTGAATTGTTCTTTTCTGGTGGAGTCGGCAAAAAGAGCAGAAAAATTAAGTTTATGTGTAAAATACAAATTAAGATTCCGGATCAGGGAAGTGGCTTCATCAAGGTTGGTAAGGTAATTCAAGGCATCACTTTCACGATTTCTGAAGGCTTCCAGATTTTTAATTCCTCCGTTTTCCTGATAACGTAGTCCGTTGAAATGGAGGTATGTATGCATAGAATACTCATTCTTTTTATGGTTCCCAAAGAGAATGACCCTATTCAGGCCGGTATTTTGATTATTATAAATTCCTTTGGAGGCAATAAGGTCGTAGAGGATTCCGACATTTGCATTTGGATTCACATTTTGTGTATGCAAAGCAGAAAGGACCTGTTCACTGTCATCCCGGGATCCGGAGGAGGTATACTGCAATTCGGTAAAGGGTTTTCGAGTATTAAAATGCAGGATATTATAAGGAGTATACAAATAATAGCTATAGGGAACAGAGAAAATGAAGGGAGTATTCTTTTTTCGTTTCGCAAGGTTGTTTGTTAAGCTGGCCTGACCGGTATTTCCAAGGAATGTTTGAGAAAAGCATTGATAATATATAGGATTATAATCGTGAACGACCTTCAGGGTAGTGTCGAAGGTGGCGGGGATTGCGACATTCGTTTCTTCATCAATAGAATAGGAACGGATAATTACGCTTGTATCCAGGCCTGTCACTCCATCCTGGGAAAAAGACAGCTTAAACAGGGTAAGACTAAGAACGGCGATAATGTAGATGTATTTGCACATATTTAATAAAAAAAAACCCCGAATAGAAATCCGGGGCTTAAAAGATTGGCAACGACCTACTCTCCCA
>CAZQOV010000027.1:0-26854 GCA_964595055.1 uncultured Bacteroidaceae bacterium
ACCCGATACATAGGAGCATTATGATTGGTAAGAAAATATAGCACCCCATCCTCATTCCCAACAAACATATAATCATTATCAAAGTTGTCAACTACCCGGGTCATTTTCCGGTCATCTCTCGTAAGGTCCATAACATATATGCCATTTCCTGTGGTGGATTCATAGACGTTAATCAAAAGATATTTTTCATCGGAAGTAACCTCGCCATTAAAACTCCATACCGGATTTTCGGGATCCTCATAAATAAGCACATCTTCTTCCTGTGAAGTCCCGATTTTATGATAGAAAAGCTTTTTGTTTTCATTAACCTGACTCAGCTGTGAACCTTCCGGTTCATCATATCGGCCATAAAAAAAGCCGTCCTTATACCATGCCATGGAGCTAAATTTGATCCATTTAAGGTGATCGTCCAATTGCTTTCCGCTTTCAATTTCTTTTACAAAAAACTCATTCCAGTCCGAACCGCCCCGGCTAATTCCATAACCTACATATTTTCCGTCATTGGAAACAGAGAAATTGGTGAGGGCAATGGTTCCATCCTCAGAAAATTTATTCGGATCTAGAAAAACTTCACCCTTTTCATTTACATCTTTCGTAATGTAAATGACATCCTGGTCCTGCAATCCATTATTGTAAGAATAAAAATAATATCCCCCCTCCTCATTCGGCACGCCCATGCGCTCATAATTCCACAAAGTTTCAAGCCGGTTCCTGATCTTATCCCGGAAAGGAATCTTCTCAATATAATCGAAAGTTACTTCATTTTGAGCCTTTACCCACCTTGCTGTTTCTTCCGACATATCATCTTCTAACCATCGATAGGGATCTGGCACCTCAATGCCATGATAATTGTCCACAACGTCTGTTTTAAGGGTTTCCGGATATTCAAATGTATTCTGTTTACAGGAAATCATAAAAATAACAATGAGAATTGACAAAACTGTTCTTTTCATCTGTTGAGGTTTTAAATTTTACCAAAAATAATATTATTCATTGATGATTAGAAGGTATGGGATATGTTTTTTAAACAGAAAACGGGGAGGTTGGGGATTGGGGGAATACGGGATTTAGGGATTTAAATATTGGGATTGGCGAGATTTGTTTGTAGGGAAACGTTTGGGGAAAAGGGATTTTTCAGGTTGGGAAGAGTTGCAGGGTTATAAGTGCTTACAAAAAGGATTCTGCGGGTTCAAAAAAAATCAATGACATGAAGAGAAATGATTTATTGCCTCTCATAAAATGTCTCAAATCGTCTTTCAGAAACTGTATGACATTTTATATTTTGAGTTATGAAAAATGCAAAGACGCACGATGGTGCGTCTTTGTTTTGGCTCAAAATTATCTTTCGTTCCTCCGGTCGCGACGATTATCACGGCGGTTATCCCTACGGTCATTTCCACCTCCTCTTCTTTCGTTACCACCTTGATCTCCGCTATAACCTTCCGGCTTAGGCAATAGTGCTCTACGGGAGAGCTTAAGTTTGCCTGTTTTAGAATCTATATCAATGAGTTTTACTTCAACTTCCTCTCCTTCCTTCAAAATATCTTCAACCTTATTGGTGCGTTTCCAGTCAATTTCCGAAATGTGCAATAATCCTTCCTTACCAGGAAGTATCTCGACGAAAGCACCGAACTGAACAACAGATTTAACCTTGCCTTTGTAAACCTCATCCACCACAGGCATAGCGGTAATTCTCCTTATTCTTTCAAGAGCTGCATCAATGGAATCTTTATTGGTGGCGGATATATCCACAACCCCCATATTATCCACTTCTTCAATTACCAGTACAGAACCCGTTTCTCTCTGAATGTCCTGAATTATTTTACCGCCAGGGCCAATCACTGCACCAATCATATCGCCAGGTATTTCAATCCTGACGATTCTGGGAGCATGAGGTTTATAATCTTCCCTGGGCTCGGCAATTGTTTCTGTCATTACATCGAGAATATGCAACCTTCCTTTCTTTGCCTGTTCAAGTGCCTCGGCAAGTACCTCATACGGAAGTCCGTCTACTTTTATGTCCATCTGAGTGGCCGTAATACCGTCCCTTGTTCCTGTAACCTTAAAATCCATGTCGCCCAAATGATCTTCATCCCCAAGAATATCAGAAAGAACAGCATACTTTCCGTTTTCAATATCGGTAATCAGTCCCATGGCAATTCCGGATACCGGTTTTTTGATCTTTACGCCAGAATCCATTAATGCAAGCGTACCGGCGCAAACAGTAGCCATCGATGAAGAACCATTGGATTCTAGTATATCGGAAACTACACGAACTGCATAAGGAATTTCATCTTCACCGGGAACCACCCTTTTTAATGCCCGGTGTGCAAGATTTCCATGTCCCACTTCCCTGCGGCTGGTTCCTCTTGCAGGCCTGGCATCACCGGTTGAGAAAGGAGGAAAATTATAATGCAGGACAAATTTTTCAGTTCCTCTTATCAAAACTTCATCGATAATCTTCTCATCCATTTTGTTTCCAAGCGTCACCGTAGTTAGTGACTGCGTTTCTCCACGGGTAAAAATCGCAGATCCATGGGCTGCAGGGAGATAATCCACTTCACACCAGATAGGACGTATCTCGTCAGTCTTTCGGCCATCCAGGCGAATTCCATCCTCAAGAATGGAGTTCCTCACCGCCTTCTTCTCGATATCATGGTAATACCTGCCAATGAGCATCTCATTCACTTCTTCCTCTTCGCCCAATTCTTCCTGAAGCTTTTCGATAAAATCATCTTTGACCCTGGTAAATGCCTCTCCTCTTAGCTGTTTATCATCAATTTTTGATTTTGCCACCTGCATGACCTTATCATAAAGCTCTTTCTCCATCCGTTCTTTCAGATCCGGATCATTAACTTCATGTTCATAATCTCTTTTTTCTATCCCAAGCTCGGCAGCAAGCTCTTCCTGGACCTCACAATGTTTTTTTATCGCTTCATGGGCAAATTTAATGGCTTCGATCATCTCATCTTCCGATACTTCGGCCATTTCACCTTCTACCATCAATATGTTCTCTTTTGTGGCTCCGACCATCATGTCAATATCGGCTTGCTCAAGCTGGGTAAAGGTAGGATTCAAAACAAACTCTCCGTCAATTCTTGCGACCCTCACTTCAGAAATGGGTCCGTTAAAGGGAATATCAGACACGGATAATGCGGCTGAAGCAGCAAGCCCGGCGAGAGCATCGGGCATGATATCAGGGTCGGCTGAAATAAGATTGATCGTTACGAAAGTTTCCGCGTGATAATCTTCCGGAAAAAGCGGACGTAAAGCCCTGTCGACTAATCTTGAGATCAAAATTTCATAATCGGAAGGCCGTGCTTCTCTTTTTAAAAATCCCCCGGGGAATCTTCCTGAGGAAGCGAATTTCTCTTTATACTCTACCGACAAGGGCATGAAATCAACATCTTCCTTTGCTTCTTTGGCAGAAACCACAGTGGCAAGCAACATGGTTTTTCCCATTTTTATAACTACGGAACCATCAGCCTGTTTTGCTAACTTTCCTGTTTCAATGGTAATGGACCGTCCACCACCTAAATCAATAGTTTTTTCTTTTAATTCGTACATTTCGTTTATTTCCAAATTATATCCATATAAATAAGCGAAAAGGCAATATGAAATTGCCTTTTTACTTTTACTTTCTGAGTTTTAATTCTTTGATGATACTTCTGTATCGTGCGATATCCCTTTCTTTCAGGTAATCAAGCAAACGCCTTCTTTTACCCACAAGCTTCAGCAAGGCCCTCTGTGTACTGTAATCTTTTTTGTTTCCCTTAAGATGCCCGGTAAGGTGATTGATCCTTTCCGTAAAAATGGCTATCTGTGCCTCAGAAGAACCTGTATTGGTTTCAGATTTTCCGAATTTTTTAAAAAGCTCTTTTTTCTTTTCCGCAGTTAAATACATTATATCCGTTTTTAATGTTATTGCATTTTTTTTAAGAACTGCAAAAATATGTAATTTTTTTTACTTCACAATATATTACTTCATAATTATAAGCTCATTAGTCTATCCAACAAGCTGCAATATGATTTGTTTTTAATAAATTCATGGTTTATCAGCAAAAAAACCGCTATGATTCCTATTCTCACTTTTTCTTAGCTTCCAGCATTATTTTATGCCCAATCATACATTCTGTACATCTGCCCCTATCGCAATACCGGGTCCTTAACTCAATAAGCGCCTGAGAATCGAAAGCATGATCTGCCTGAATACCAGATGCATTCCATTGTTTTAGTATTATATTACGTTCTGCCGGTAGCTCCTCCATTAGTTTCATTGCAAATTGCTGAAACTGATCCTGGTTCCTTATTTTCCCGTAAGAAAACAGAAAAGGAATGATCGCATTTAATATCCAGAGATTATAGCTGATCTCTGAGGGCATGTATTCCGGTCTTCTTCCCGAACCCCCGTAAAGGAAATGATCAATCCAATATTTTTCAATTGACTTTTCCATGTATTTTTTCATGTCCTTTCCCGATTTCAGGGCTTTTATTCTCTCAACAGCAGGAAAGGAATTTTTTACCAGGCTGATAAATTGCGGGATCCTGACAGTAGGAAAAGCCGGAGGCCTGGCCCTCATTAATTTCCACAGGTGCCGGCCGATCAATCCTTCCGGCAGTTGATCCCGTAAAATGGAATATTCTTTTTTAAGCTTTGAGTAATAATGATCATCCGTTAAGGTTTCATCAAGAAATCCGGCCTGACCAAAAAAAGCGGCATTTAAAACCATGGGATTTTGCCGGTTTCGGTAGATAAATTTTAGAGGGACAGCTTTTGCAAGCATAGCAAAGGGATCTGAATTTTGGCTTGCTCCAAAGGCTGCTGCCAATAACCTGTAAAGAGCTTCTTCCCAATCATAATCGGTTGTCCTGAGGTCTTCATCAATCGCTTTAACCCGCCTTTCAAGACGTGTTATCCCCAATTTGCTGATCCAATCCTGATAAAATACACTTTCTGCTTTACGAAATTCTGCGTAGCATTCCCGCTCTTCCTTTTTCATTGTAAGTGATCGATATTTCTCTGTCAAAATAGGATGAAAAGCCAACCGTGCAAAGGGGATCTCCTCACCGTTCTTTCTGTAAACGGCAATATCCGGATCATAAACCACATGAAGGAGAATATTATCATAAGCCGGATCCACATCATGATTATGAGTGAACCAATCAGAGGATTTTACATGTATTTCAACATTCCCTGCCCATAGGGTTCCGCCTATCCTGATACGGGCATTGAAAAAATCCGGACCCGAGCTTAAATTCTGCTGACCGGGATCTACAACTTCAATTTTTTGATCACGAAAATAAAGGTACTCCCGATCAAACAGTTCATATTTCCAGATGAAATGGAGAAACTCTTCCCTGATCATGACATTCACATTAAGGGTTCTATCCCTTAATGGAAAATTGGACAAAAAATCAGCCTTTTAAGTCAAATTATTTTTTGCTTTTTCAGATAGAAGGACATTTCCTCTTTGATTTCCAAAGCCTTATCTCTGGCCATTTTATCAAACTTTTCGGTTACATCGGCGTAGATTATGGACCTGCTGGAATTCACAATAAGTCCGCATTCTTTATTCATCCCATTCCTGGATATTTCTTTCAAATTGCCTCCCTGTGCTCCAACCCCGGGAACAAGAAAAAAATTATCAGGGGCGAGTTTTCGGATTTTTCTGAACCATTCCGGTTGAGTTGCTCCAATAACAAACATCAGATTATCCTTGGTTCCCCATCCGGTAGCCGTTTTGATAACTTCTTCAAATAAATGAGTCTTTCCCCGGGAAAGCTTCCGAAACTGAAAATCCTCAGCTCCTGTATTGGAAGTAAGGCCCAACAGAATCACCCACTTTTCAGGATACTGCAGAAAAGGCAAAACACTGTCTTTGCCCATGTAAGGGGCTATGGTTATCGCATCAAAATCTATATGATGAAAAAAGGCCGTGGCATACATTTTTGAAGTATTTCCAATATCCCCCCGCTTTGCATCGGCAATGATGAAAATATCGGGATATTCTTTCCTCAGGTAACTAACCGTCATTTCCAGGCTCATCCATCCGGCTGTTCCCAGGCTTTCATAAAATGCAAGATTAGGTTTATATGCAATGACCAGATCGGCAGTTGCATCAATGATCCTTTTATTGAATTCATAAACCGGGTATTCATGGTCGAGTATAAACCTAGGAATGCGGTTTATATCGGTATCCAATCCTATACATAGATAACTTTCTTTCTCCCGGATCTGATTAAACAACTGATCTGAATTCACGGCAAAATTTTTATTGAGTATACGTAAATGGATATTATGGTCACCTTCGGATAAGCCTTCATAATGTGTTGAAGCTTATTCAAACCCACTTTCTTTCAACCTTTCAGCATTTTCTTCAACCTTTAGCTTTTCTATTATCTCCTCAATATCTCCATTTATAATATTCTGAAGATGGTATAAAGTTAAATTTATCCTGTGATCCGTCACCCTACCCTGAGGATAGTTATACGTTCGTATTTTAGCAGACCGATCACCTGATGAAACCATCGTTTTCCTTTTGGAGGCAACCTCATCCATACGTTTCTGATATTCAATATTGTATATTCTGGTTCGCAATTCCTTCATTGCTTTATCCAGATTTTTCAATTGCGATTTTTCATCCTGGCAGGTTACCACAATACCGGTAGGAATGTGTGTGAGCCTTATGGCAGAATAAGTGGTGTTTACCGATTGCCCCCCGGGGCCCGAGGAACAATAGGTATCCTTCCTGATGTCATTTTCATTGATCTCAACCTCAAAATCCTCCGCTTCGGGAAGCACCGCCACAGTTGCTGCGGAGGTGTGTACACGACCCTGGGTTTCAGTCTGAGGAACTCTTTGCACCCGGTGAACCCCCGATTCATATTTCATGGTTCCGTAAACCCCCTCCCCGGTTACATTCATTATAACTTCCTTAAATCCCCCTACGGTACCCTCAGTAGCACTGGTGACCTCAAATTTCCATTTTCGGGTCTCAACATATTTGGTGTACATCCGGAACAGATCTCCGGCAAAAATACTGGCCTCATCGCCTCCTGTACCGGCCCGGATTTCCACCACTGCATTTTTCTCATCTTCAGGATCTCTGGGAAGCAATAAAAGCTTTATCTTCGCCTCAAGAGGCTCTACTTTTGAATTCAGCTCATCCAGTTCTGCTTTGGCCATTTCCCTCATCTCCTCATCCTTCTCCGTATTTAAAATCTCTTTGGCAGAATCAATGTTGCTTAAAATATTCTTATAGTTCTTGTAGGTATCGATTATGGGTTCCAGATTTTTATACTCCTTATTTAACTTCACGTAACGATCCATATCAGAAATCACATCAGGATTGGTGATCAGTTCTCCAACCTCGTCAAATCGTGATTTTACACCTTCAAGCTTTTCCAATATTATATTTGCCATTTTACCTAATCAAATTCTTTTGCGACTACAAATTTAAAAAATTAATGCTCTCATCTAACGAAATTTACAAAACACAGGTTTTGTGGAATATACAGATTAACAATTTCCGTCCATTCAATTTTCTGCAGGATTAAAACCCTTCCCCCCGATAGCCTGTTCGATGTCAACCTGATCAATGCCAATGAAATATCCCGTTCATGCAGCTCCACCATCAACGTACACCCCATGCTAATAGGTAAATTTTCCATTTTCGCTAATGATCGTCAATGCCTTGCCGGTATGTTCCTCGCATTTTCCAATAATTCGTGCTTCTATATGGAAGGAAGCGGAAATTTCAATTATCCTTTGGGCGACAGATCCCGGAACGTACAACTCCATCCTATGTCCCATATTAAAGACCTGGTACATTTCCTTCCATTCGGTGCCCGATTGCTCCTGGACCATTTTAAAGAGTGGGGGGACAGGAAACAGGTTATCCTTGATGACATGAATATGATCTGCGAAATGCAATACTTTTGTCTGGGCACCTCCGGAACAATGAATCATTCCATGGATATACTGTCTCAACTCTTCCAATACCTTTTTTATTACCGGGGCATATGTCCGGGTAGGAGAAAGAATAAGCTTACCCGCATTCAATTCCGTTCCTTCTACCGGATCGGTCAATAACATTTTACCGGTATATACAAGGTCTTCCGGAATGCGCTCATCATAAGTTTCAGGATATTTCTTTGCCAAATAGTCAGAAAAAACATCATGCCGCGCAGAAGTCAAACCATTGCTTCCCATACCTCCGTTATATGTATCTTCATAAGAAGCCTGTCCGTAGGAAGCAAGTCCTACAATTACATCGCCAGGCTGAATCCTGTTCTCAATAATTTCTTTCCTTCTTGCTCTGGCAGTAACTGTTGAATCAACAATAATGGTACGCACAAGGTCTCCTACATCGGCCGTTTCCCCTCCGGTAAGATGAAGGTGGATTCCATACCCTGCCATTTTTTCTGCAAATTCCTTACTTCCCTGAATGATGGCCGATATTACTTCCCCGGGAATAGTATTTTTATTCCTGCCGATCGTAGAAGAAAGGAGAATATCATCCGTTACTCCCACACACAGCAGATCATCCAGATTCATAACGACTGCATCCTGAGCAATACCTTTCCATACACTAATATCACCGGTCTCCTTCCAATAAGCATAAGCCAGTGAAGACTTCGTCCCGGCACCATCAGCATGCATAACAATACAATAATCCTTGTCTCTTCCGAGAATATCCGGCATAATTTTGCAAAATGCATTGGGATATAAGCCTTTATCCAGGTTTTTTATGGCTTTATGAACATCTTCCTTTTGCGCTGAAACTCCTCTTTGCTGGTATCGGGATTGGGACATGGTCTGTTTTTTAGCAAAAATAGGGATTATTTTCCAGAAGGGAGTATTGTTTTTTTCAGGGAAGTACGTAAAGAAAAGGGAAGATAAATGAAGATATGAAAAAGTTGTATCTATTCAAAAGATCAGTAAAGTTTTATAATGTTCCCGAAAAACAGACGGCAACTTGTTTTTCGGGAACATAGCTTCTTTAACTCCTATTTTTCCGGAATATAATCCGTTCTCAACACCTTGAATTCCGTTCTTCTGTTCACCTGGTGAGCCTGCTCCTGTTGATCTTCAGGAAGTGACTCTATGAAATCTTCGGTAAGTGTCTGACCTGTTTCAAGGAAGGAATACTCCGAGGCAATTTGTTCATCCACTACTTTGGGTGTCGTCTCTCCATATCCTTTTGCTTCGAGCCGGTCGGCAGATATCCCTTTGGAGATCAGGTAATCCACAACCGACTGTGCCCTTCTCTGGGAAAGAACCAGGTTATCTTCATCCGTACCCCTTGAGTCGGTGTGCGACCTGAGCTCGATAGTAATATTCGGATTATCGTTCAGGGTTTCTACAAGATTATCCAGAGAAACCATTGATTCCGGACGAAGATCCCAGCGGGCAAAATCATAGAAAATATTTTCAATTTCAATTACCTGGTCGACCGGAGCCAGATAAATGGTCGTTTCAAAATCTGTAGATTTTTCCCTGCCTTTGGTTGTTTCTCTTTCTTTGCCATTCAGGTAATCCTCCTCTGAAGCAATAAAGATATAATCAGTATTGGGCTTGAGCATAAACCGGAAGCTTCCGTCCTGACCGGTCTCTGTTTCAAGGGTTATCCCGTCGCTTCCGATGGATTTAACCGTTGCCCCTGGAATGATTTGATCGGTTTTCTCATTTCTTACTTCACCGGTAATGTTAAATTTAAGCGGGGGTAAATAGAAGGAATACAATTCATCGTTGCCCCTCCCTTTTCTGCTACTGGAGAAAAAACCTCTTTCCGATTCATTTTCAAACACAATTCCGAAATCATCCTGTGAAGAATTTATGGGAGCTCTGAGATTCTCCACTTTCCATCTGCCACTTTCCTCCTGAACGGCTTTGTATATATCCAGGCCCCCAAGACCAATATGACTATCTGAACTAAAGTAAAGGGTTCCGTCAGCATGAACATAAGGAAACATTTCGTCTCCGGGGGTATTAATATCCTGTCCCAGATTTTCCGGTTCACCCCAGTCATCACCTTCATTGGCACGGCTAATTTTCCATATATCCTTTCCCCCAACCGACCCACTCATATCGGAGACAAAATATAGAACCTGGTTATTGGGAGAAATGGCCGGATGAGCAACAACAATACTATCCGAAAGAATGGGAACTTTATTCGGTTCGCTCCATTCCAAACCCGTTTTTCTTGAGGTATAAATCTGGCATCCCAACTGTTCATTTTTCCCTTTGGGGCAGCGGGTAAAATAAAGTGTCGAGAAATCATGTGATATATTGGGAGTTCCGTCATCAGCCTGGGTACTAAAGTCTTCATCCATAGGTACCGGTGTGCTCCATTTTCCCTTACGGTCCTGACGACTCACAAAAATATCCGTAAAATTTTCACCTGTTGCTCCATGGGTCTCTTTTCCTGTCGCATCATCCCTTGTCGAGGTGAAATAAACCGTAGCATAATCATCTGTGCCAAAAGCAGGACTGAAATCCCTTTCTCTGGAATTAAAATAACGCATGATCTCCACTTCGTATCCTATGGGATTTTCGATCCATTCCACGGCAACCTGACAAGAACGGATCCCGTTTTCAGAACGCGGATCGTCAGGGACTAGTTCCTGGTATTTTTTAAATTGTTCGGATGCCTCCTCATAATTTTCATTCATCATTAACATCTCAGCATAACGCAGAAAAATTCTGGGATCCTGGAAATCCAGGTTAATGGCTTTGCGATACCATAACTCAGCTTTGCGGGATTCTCTTAATATCCTGTAGCATTCGGCAATATTGAAAACAATCTCACTCCTTTTATCCCTGTCCTTTATTTTATTATAGGCCTTTTTAAACAAATCAATGGCTTCATAATACTCCCCCGCTTCATAAGACGCTAAGGCTCTACTGTCTTTTGATTTCTTCTGGGAATAAACCTCTCCTGCTAACAATAGCATCATTGCTACCAAAAAAAACCTGAAGATATTGTTCATATCATTACTATATTTACCGGTATAGCTCTGGGGATGAACATTATAACCCATGCCCCGTACCGTTCTATTCATAATTGGTAAAAATAAATCTTTTTTTACGATTGGAAAAAATTGTTTTTCATCGTTGAATATAAACGGTAAGAACATACAAATGTTGCCTAAAAATTAGCGGCTGAACAATAATTCCCGGTATTTAGGCAATGGCCAGATTTCATCATCCACAATCAGTTCCAATTTATCGACATGATAGCGGATATCATCAAGGAAAGGAAAAACAGTTTCAGAATAAGCGATGGCTTTATCTTTTGTATTGCTGATTTTATTGGCCACCTTACGAGCTTCAATCATTTCTTTAACTTTCGATTTAATGTAAGAAATGTGACCCGATACTTCCTTGATCAGTTCAATTCTTGCCCCGGCAATTTCTTTGAATTCTTTTTCATCAAACAATTCCTTCAGACCGGTTACATTATCAATTAATGAGGTTTGATATTCAATGGCTATAGGCACGATGTGATTCATTACCAGATCTCCAAGGACTCTGGATTCAATCTGAATCTCTTTGGTGTAAGTTTCAAGCCTGACATCCGTCCGGGCATGAAGCTCTCTTCTGGTCATAACACCCTGCCTTTCAAATAGATTTACAGCCTCTTTGGTCAAATAAGCATCCAGGGCAGAGGGAACATTGTTTATGTTGGTTAAACCGCGTTGTTTGGCCTCCTCTCCCCAGTCTTAACTGTAATTATTTCGATCAAAACGAATGTTTTTCGATTCAATAATATACTTTCGCAATACCTGAAAAATAGCCTCATCTTTTTTGATGCCTTTTGTAATTATGGCATCCACTTCTTTTTTAAAATCTATGAGCTGATCCGCCACAACGGTATTTAAAACTGTCATCGCAGTTCCGCAATTGGCGGAGGAACCAACAGCCCTTAATTCAAAACGGTTACCGGTAAAGGCAAAAGGTGATGTGCGATTTCTGTCGGTATTATCCAATAAAATTTCCGGAATTTTTCCAATATTAAGCTTCAGTTCTGTTTTTTCATCAGGGGTCATTTTTCTGGAGGATACCTTTTCTTCTATTTCATCCAGCATGGAACTGATCTTTGACCCAAGAAAAATGGAAATAATAGCGGGAGGAGCTTCATTGGCACCGAGTCGATGAGCATTTCCGGCCGATACAATGCTGGCCCTGAGAAGGTCCTGATTTCTATATACCGCAATCACCGTATTGACTAAAAAGGTCAAAAACCTGAGGTTCGTCCTGGGGGTTTTACCGGGCGAGAGAAGATTGGTTCCGGTATCGGTTGTAAGTGACCAGTTGTTATGCTTTCCTGACCCATTTACATCTTTAAAAGGTTTCTCATGAAACAATACCCTGAATTTATGTTTCCTGGCCACCCTTTTGGCAATGTCCATAATTAGAAGATTATGATCTACCGCCAGGTTGGTCTCCTCATAGATAGGTGCGCATTCATATTGATTCGGTGCAACCTCATTGTGCCGGGTTTTAACCGGAATTCCCAACTTATAGGCTTCAATTTCAAGATCATACATAAAAGCTTTTACCCTTTCCGGAATCGAAGAAAAATAATGATCATCAAGTTGTTGATCCTTGGCTGAGGCATGTCCCATCAACGTCCTGCCGGTTAGCATCAGATCGGGACGAGCATGGTATAATGCCTCATCAACGAGGAAATATTCCTGCTCCCATCCCAAATTTGAATTTACCCGGGTAACATTCCTGTCAAAATACTGAGCTACCTCCGTTGCTGCTTTATCCACCGCATAAAGAGCTTTTAAGAGGGGGGTTTTAGAATCCAGACTATCTCCTGTATACGAAACAAAAATCGTAGGTATGGAAAGGGTATTTCCTATGATGAATGCCGGAGAGGTAGGATCCCAGGCAGTGTATCCGCGGGCTTCAAAGGTATTTCTCAAACCTCCGCTGGGAAAAGAGGAAGCATCGGGTTCCTGCTGGGCCAGCAACTTGCCCCTGAAATTTTCTACGACTCCCCCACCAGGAGCATGCTCAATAAATGCATCGTGTTTTTCTGCAGTCCCTTCTGTTAAAGGATGAAACCAATGCGTATAATGCGTAACGCCGCGTTCCATCGCCCATGCCTTCATTCCAGAAGCTACCTGATCGGCAACCTTCCTGTCAATTCTTGTTCCTTTTTCGATTGCCTCCATAACCTTTGAATACGCTTCCTCTGAAAGGTATTTCCTCATCTTATGATAGTCAAATACACTGGTTCCAAAATAATCAGAAACTTTTGGGGAGGGAGATTCAACAAATTTAGGCTCATGATTGAAAGCCTCTTTTAACGCATCAAAACGGACTAAAGCCATGGTGAAATGATTTTTTAGTTTATGAAATTAAAATTGGGCATAAAGATAAAGATTTTTATCATTCAGAGGCTTTTTGTGTATATTTTTCATGATTCTTGACGATTTTATTACAATTAACCCCTCTTTTTTCAGGGTATATTGGATTTTTTATTCTTTTTTAACAATTATACTAAAAAACCAATAATACACGTTATCCCGTGGCTCCCGATAATCATTTACAGATGCAAACCTTATTAATTCACATTCGCCGCTGTGCCTTTCCCCGGGGAAAAGTTCAGTGACATGAAGCATGGGGGGTATTTCCGTACATTCAAGAAAATGGGAAATGTCTTCTTAATAAATGAAAACCGGGATCATAAAAAGAGAAAACTATTGAATATTTTCGGCTGCCATCAGCATCAATCTGCTATATTCACAACAAAAAACATATATGAACATCACAGATATTACAGGAACATTCGGGGTTTTTCTTATTTTACTTGCATATTTTTTATTGGTCACAAAGAAACTCCACAGGGACAGCCTGGTTTATCTTCTCATGAATACCTTTGGAGCGGGTCTTGCTTGTATAGCATCGATCATGCTTAATTACTGGCCTTTTATTATTCTTGAGGGAGCATGGACTGGCGTTTCGGTCTATGCAATTTGGAAGATCCTGAAAACAGGATGAAGCCTTCCTTCCCAGTGTATCTGAAAAACTTTATCCTCCAAAAAACCAAACCTCAGAGAGTGCCATAGTAAAAAGAGGGTGTATCAAATATCTCTTCGAATTTGATAACACCCCCAATCATTTTTCGATCAAATAATTTATTTGACCTGAGGCCAATTGCTATTTACGCAACTCAGCAAAATATTCATAAAATTTCGGAATGGTTTCTATCCCTTTAAAGAAATTGAACAAAGGATAATTCTCGTTGGGACTGTGGATGGCATCCGACTCAAGACCGAATCCCATCAATATAGACTTTATTCCGAGGATTTCTTCAAATGTTGAAATTATCGGTATGCTACCCCCGCTTCGGGTAGGTATGGGTTTTCTGTTAAAGGTTTCCTGCATGGCCTTACTCGCAGCCTGGTAAGCCGGTGTATCTATTGGAGCCACATACCCCTGTCCACCATGCAGACTTTTTACTTCGACGGTGACAGAATCAGGTGCCAGAGATTTAAAATATTCCTCAAAAAGCATATCTACTTTTTTGGAATCCTGATTCGGAACCAGTCTCATAGAAATCTTCGCATAAGCTTTGGAGGGCAAAACAGTTTTGGCTCCTTCTCCCGTAAATCCCCCCCAGATGCCACATACATCAAGACTCGGACGAATTCCGGTTCGTTCAATGGTGGAATATCCTTTTTCTCCATGGACTTCTTTTACATCTATTGACCTCTTATATTCCTCAAGATCAAAAGGTGCTTTGGCCATTTCGGCTCTTTCTTCATCACTGGCAATGATCACGTCATCGTAAAATCCCGGGATGGTAATCTTATTATTCTCATCGGTCAATTTGCTGATCATTTCTGCAAGAATATTTATGGGATTTGCCACAGCCCCTCCATAAAGGCCTGAATGCAGATCGCGGTTCGGACCTGTAAGCTCAACCTGCAAATAACTCAACCCACGCAACCCTACGGTAATAGAGGGGATTTCAGCCGCAATCATAGTGGTATCAGAAACCAGAATCACATCAGCTTTGAGCTTATTCTTATTTTCTTTGCAGAATTTTTCAAGACTGGGAGACCCAATCTCTTCCTCCCCCTCAATCATAAATTTCACATTACAGGGCAGCGCATCATGATTAACCATGAACTCAAAGGCTTTTACATGCATAAAGAGTTGACCCTTATCATCATCTGCGCCTCGTGCGTATATTTTACCATCCCTGATTTCCGGCTCAAAAGGAGGAGAATCCCAGAGATCGAGAGGCTCTGCGGGTTGTACATCATAATGTCCGTAAACAAGCACCGTAGGCAACTTTGGGTCCAGTATTTTCTCAGCATATACCACAGGATGACCTTCGGTTTGGAAGACTTCAGCATGTTCAACCCCTGCAGCAAATAAACTTTTTTTAATGAGCTCAGCCATTTTCAGCATTTCATCCTTATGATCAGGACTTGAACTGATGGATGGAATTCGTATTAGCTCAAATAATTCATCAAGAAAACGGTCTTTATTCTTTTCAATATACTCTTTTAGCATAATTATAAAGGTTTGGTGGTGAAAAATTCCTTAAAGTTAAGGAAAAGGTATAAATCCCTGTTTTGACCTCAGGGGTGTTTAACAGCATTTTAGCGAGTTGTTTTCTTTTTCCATTCCTTGTAAACAAGTTCCATCTCCTGATAAAACTCCCTTCCCCATGCCCGGATTATGGCATCTTTTAAAAAACGAAAAACCGGTAAAGCCATTTCCCTGCCTAGCCTGCGTGCCGGATCACATATGGGCCAGCGGTGATAATTCAGAGCTGTCATATCCCCAACTTTGCTGACCCTTATCGGATACAGGTGACAGGATAGAGGCTTTTTAAAGGGAACTTTTCCTTGCTCCCAGGCTTTCTCAATTCCACAAAAAGCAATGCCATTCTTAAAATACGTATAGGCGCATTCATTTCCCTGTATTAAGGGTGTTACTTTATCTCCATCGCCATCCACCACCCATTCTCCCTGATCCTCAATCGCTTCTACTCCTTTATCCGAAATGAATTCTTTTATGTTTTCATAATAATCCTCAAGACCTTTTGCTTCATCCTCTTCCAGCGGAGCTCCCGAATCGCCATACACACAACAGTTCCCATGACATTTATCGAGGTGGCAATGAAACACTTCCTCAAATAAATCCGTACTGACAATTTTATCACCTATCTGTATCATGAAGCCATATTTTGGACAAAAATAACATTTTATCCTGTGCAACTCCCGTCACAATAACTAATTTTGTGCTCCGTTTATCAGCGTAATATATGGATAGATTAACAAGGAAGGATGGCATAAATATCCGAATGAAAAAACACATACTTTTTCTTCTTCTGATAAGTTCATTTTACACCACAAATGCACAGAAGCGATTACTCGACAATGAAAAAATCCTGGAATCGGCACACCAGTGCATAACCGCAAGCTATAGCTATAAATTCGATTTGGCCCGCGAGGCACTGTCCGAAATAGAGGATTATACACCCGATCATCCTGTTGTTCTGTTCCTAAAAGGTTTTATTCTTTATTGGGAACATTATCCGATTATTCCCGGGCATCCCAGAGAAGCAGAGTTTTTGACCTACATGGAGGATTGCATCAAAATATCGGAACAGTGGGTGAAAAAAAGTGAAAGGGAACTGGAAGCCATTTTTTTTGACAGCTTCTCCAGAGCTTTTTTCGCCATGTACTGGACTGATAACGGAAAAACCAGCAAAGTCTTCCCGCATTTAAACACCCTTTATAAACATACCATGGAAGGTTTTGAACTCAAAAATGAATTTAATGAATTTTACTTTACCACAGGTCTTTACAATTATTACATTGAAGCCTATCCGCAAAAGCATCCGGCATTTAAACCGGTTGTCATACTTTTTCAAAAAGGAAACAGGGAAAAGGGCCTGAAGCAACTGGAATATTGTGCAGAAAACGCAATTTTCCTCAGGGTGGAAGCTAAATTATTCCTTTCCCTCATCTATCTGAATTACGAAATAGATTTCAAGAGAGCTTCGGAATACGCAGCAGAATTGTACCGCGAATTTCCAAATAATAGTTTTTACACGGGAAAATATCTGGAGATTCTGCTGTTTCATGATAAATATTTCCTTGCACCTGTACTTCTGAATCATCTCAAAAAATGGAAAGATCCCTTTTCACAGATGCAGTATCATCTATATCATGGAATGTACCTGGAGAAGTCTGAAAAAAAATATGAAAAAGCCCGGGCTGAATATCAAAAAGCCCTGACACTTTCAGAATCTTTCGGCGTTTTCGGCGGAGCCTACAGAGCAATTGCCTATATGGGATTGGGTCGTTACCATAAGATAAAGGGGAAACATTCCAGGGCATCAAAGTTTTTCCGGATGGCAAAAAACGAAACCCAGTACGAATATATTTACACCGATCGCTGACGTCTTTTCCAGGTTATAATCCCAATCCCGATAAGTGACAACAGGCCACCTGCCAACTCATAAAAGAAGGGGAAGGTGTCGAGAAAAACCCAGGCCATCAATACCAGCCAGAGTGCTTTGGTACTTATTACCAGGGAGGTTTTCGCTGCCTCCAGATACCTCAGCGCCTGATAGGCAAAAACTATGGTCAGCAAGGTTTCAAGAAAAGAACCGATAATGATATACTGCCATGTATGAGCTGTCAGGAGAACTTTTTTACCCTGAATCACAATAATCCCGAAAAAAACGAGAAATAACAACAGGGAGCGAAGGGTTGACATTAATTCCGGATCCAGTCTTTCTTTTCCTTTTCGTGCAATAACGGTGGCAACCGCAAAAAGAGCTGCAGCAAGGAGCACATATTGCGAACCGGGCTGAAAAAAGCTCTGTAACTCCGCTCCTTTGTTGAAGCTTATGGTAAAGACTCCCACCAGTGCCATAATAATCCCTGCCATCTGCCACCGGTTATATTTCTCACCCAGAATGAGAATTCCCATCAATGTAACCAACACCGGGCCCAGGTTTCCAATAAAGGAGACCACAGCCGGATTTTCCATCTTTTGAATGGCAATATAGAATAATACGGTGGCCACTCCTTCTAGAATTGCAATGCCCAGGGCAAGCATAACCACCTGCCTGTTGAAAGGCCTGAACAAATGTTTGCGGTTCCGGAATCCCAGCCAGACCAGGTTTAATAAAGCGCCGGTCCCAAACCATGTAAATCCGAAAAGGTAAATATCCGTTTCCGTTAATGCAGCTTTGCTGAAAATAAACGAGGCTGCAAGTACCAGGGATGCAGCGAAAGCATATCCATACCCTTTAAGCTCTGGTTTCATAATAGAGAAAAAATTTTTTAAAAATAGGAAAAGATTTGAGACTGGAGAACCGGGGTTTAGCGGTAAGCTGCAATAATTATCCCATAATTTTACCTTGTCAGCAGAGGTTCATCACCACCGGCCATAGGCCTCAGGCGACGGCTCGCGGTTGACAGCACAGGCGAATACACCTCTTTATCTTTATCACTTTATCTTCACCTAATTACATCCGGTGCCTGGCAAATCCCTCAACTATCGCTAGGGATTCATTACTTCGACTATCGCTCAGCACAGGTTCATCCGATGTTTCCAATTCGATGTCGTTCCCGGAAACAAGGATTCACTGAACTTTGAGCTTATCCCCTATTTTCTTAATTTTCGGAAAATTAAATTATGAAATACCAGGATCCGGACTATATAGAAAATTCAGGAAATTTCAGATTGATCCACAAGCTTCACTATGATGAGATATTGGGATTTGTATTCGAAAATATCAGGAAAAAGACATTTTCTTCGAGATTCTATTTTGCCTTCAATATTTTCACCCTGGCTTTGATTGTCTGTTTTCTGATACACGGATTACAAAACAATAGCCTTACGCTCAAAGCATTTGGATTTCAATTCCTCATAGGAATGTTCGCCGGATCCTTTCTTGTCATCCCTTTCCACGAGGGATTTCACGGTTTGGCTTACAAGCTTGCCGGTGCTCCTAAAATCCGGTTTGGGGCAGACATGAAGCAAATGATCTTCTACGTTACCGCTCACCGATACGTTTTGAACAGGAAAGGTTTTTATTTCCTGGCCTATACACCCTTTGTAATGATCAATTTACTCGCTGTTGTACTATTCGTGCTCATTCCCACCATCGAGATCCACACCTTACTGTTTTTCCTTCTGTTTCATAATATAATGTGTATTGGTGATCTGGCAATGGTAAGTTTTTACGAATCCCATCCAAAAAGTGAACTCTATACCTTTGACGATGTACCCAGCCGGGTCTCATACATTTATGAAAGGACATAAAAGAAAAATACCTAAATTCGAGGGGGAACAAAACCCAGAGTGTAAACTTTACCGCCATTAAACTTTATTTCGTTTTTCTTGTTCTATTTTTTTCTAATCATAAAACTATAGATATGGCAAAAATTACACTTAAAGGAAATGAGGTTAACACATTTGGAGATCTGCCCAAAAAGGGAAGCCTGGCCCCTGATTTTACAGCAGTAAATGCCGAACTGGGTGAAGTAAAATTATCGGATTACCGGGGTAAAAAGGTGGTTTTAAATATTTTCCCAAGTATAGACACCGGCACCTGTGCAGCTTCAGTAAGAAAGTTCAACGAGGAAGCCCAGGGTCTTGAAAACACAGTAGTAATGGATGTATCCATGGACCTCCCATTTGCACATTCCCGGTTCTGCGGGGCCGAAGGCTTACATAATGTAGTTTCAGCGAGTGTATTCAGAACGCCTGACTTCGGAGAAAAATACGGCGTCAGAATAGTTGACGGAGCCTTGAAAGGGCTGATGTCCAGAGCAGTAGTCATCATAGATGAAGAAGGAAAAGTATTGTATACCCAGCAGGTTCCTGAAATTGCAGATGAACCGGATTATCAGGAGGCGTTGTCAAGTTTATCGCCTTTAGCAACTATTTAACATGCCTCTGTTCAGGCAGGTTTAGATCCGGGTAAACTAATTTTTTGTACTACCCCCATGCAAGTCTGGCTTGTTATGGGGTTTTTTTATTAGCTTTAGCCTAAAAAAATATGGCTGGTTTTACTACTCAGATCAAGTCTTATCCAAAAACATTTTGGTCGGCAAACACCCTGGAACTATTTGAGCGATGGGCGTATTATGGAATTTTCAATCTGCTTGCCCTTTATCTTACCAACTCTCCGGAAACCGGAGCTCTTGGGTTTTCCCAGGTGGAAAAGGGATTAATTATGGGGATTGTCAATGCAATCCTCTATTTTCTTCCGGTAATTACCGGTTCCATTGCCGATAAATTTGGTTACCGGAAGGTTCTTATCATCGCCTTTATTATCCTTTCATCAGGATATTACCTTATGGGGGTGGTGAGCAGTTTTACAGCCGTTTTTCTCACCTTTTTCTATGTTGCCATTGGAGCCGCACTTTTCAAACCTGTCATCTCGGCTACCATCGCCAAAACAACAGACAAGACCAATTCTTCCCTGGGATTTGGGATCTTTTATATGATCATCAACATTGGAGGGCTGATAGGTCCGGTGATTGCTTCAGAGCTTCGGGAAATAAGCTGGATGTATGTTTTTGTTATGTCGGCCGGCGCAATTTTAATCAATCTGATTGTGGTCATCTTCTTTTTCAAGGAGCTGGCAATAGAAAAAAATACAGATCCACTTGGAAAGAGCCTTAAAATTATATTTTTGAATATATTCAAAGTTCTTAAAGATTGGAGGTTCAGCCTCTTTCTTTTGATCATCATCGGATCATGGACCGTTTTCTGGCAATTTTTTTACAGTTTGCCGGTTTTTATCTCACAATGGTCAGATACCAGAGCCCTCTTCGATGCCATCCATTCTGTTCTCCCGGGATTTGCCAGGGCCATAGGAACAGATGAAGGAACCATCCTGGCGGAAAAAATCATTGCGCTTGATGCCTTCTTTATTGTCATTATCCAGATCTTTGTGAGTACCCTGGTTGCACGCTTCCGGCCCCTTCACGCTATGACAGCAGGCATCCTGGTGAATAGCATAGGACTTACCCTTGCTGTGCTGACCCGAAATCCGTTTTTCCTGGTCCTCGGGATTTTTATTTTTGCCCTCGGAGAGATGAGCTTTTCTCCAAAAATCCTGGAGTATATTGGTAGAATAGCCCCCCCCGACAAGGCTGCCCTGTATATGGGTACCCAGTTTCTCCCTATCGCTATAGGAAATTTTATTGGCGGATTTATTTCGGGTGGGGTTTACGAAAAACTTGCAGATAAAGTGATCATGGCGCGGAATATGATCCCGGGCCCCGTAGATCCTTCCCTTACAAAAGAACAGGTTTTGTCCAAAGCAATGGAGATTACGGGGCTCAGCGAAGAAGGACTTACCGAGTTGCTATGGACTACCTACCATCCCTCGAACTTCGGATTTGTGCTTGCAGGATTAGGGGCAACTACATTTGTCTTGCTATTGATTTATGACCGGTTTATTTTCAGGGATTAGTCAGGACTGGAAAATGAGGGATTGGGGAGTGTTTTTTTAACATCTGTTGAGAAATAAAATAAAACTCAGGCTTTTCTAAATTATTTTTTTTTATTTTTAATCAAATTAATCTGGAAATCCTGAAACTATCTCAAAAAAGAATTTAATTTTTTCATTCGATTATGGAAAAAATCAAAAATGAGGCAACTCTGAAAACCCCACTTGTGTTTGCTGACCCTGAAGATGGTCTTGTTGAACTGAGAGGACGTTCAAATCCTGAAAACTCTGCCGAGTTTTATAAACCCCTGATTGATTGGCTGGACGAATATCTGACAACCGACAAAAACAAAATTACCCTGATTATTGATCTGGAGCATTTTAACACCAGCACTTCCAAGTGTATTATGGATGTGATGAAGAGATTAAAGAAAATCCACGCTTTAGATGGTATGGTTGAGATCAACTGGTATTATGAGGAAGATGATGAAGAGATGCTTGAAGCGGCAGAAACCTATGAAGCCATGACCGGTATGAATATTGAAAAGATCAGCAAACCCTTAAATGAAACCGACTTCTACTAAAGACCTGCCGTTCCTGAAAAAGCACTCAACACTTCCTGCATATAGGTTTCGGAGATAGGTAAACTTTTATTTCCAATAGAATCTATCTCAAGTACAAGTCCGTCTCTTTCTTTTTTAACAATCTTTACCCTGAAAATATTTACCATAAAAGACCTGTGACATCTGATGATTCCCCATTTCTCCAGATCTTTTTCAAAGTTCTTTAAGCTATTTCGTATCATAAAGTTATGTTGGGATCTCCCATCCAGATAATGAATCTTAACATAATTATCTGCTGCCTCCAAAAATAAAAGATCTTCTGTTTTAATCGACAAGCGGAGCTCTCCCTTTTCATCACGAAACGGAATATGAAGGGGCAGAGCATGGCTAGTATGTTCATTTATAGAAGCAAGTTGTTGAAGCTTTTTATTTTTTTCCCGCCAGGATAAATAGAGATAGGAAATGGTATAAGGCATTAATAAGACCAGGGTGGTAATTTTAAGCGATTCCTTAAATGCCGAGAGAAGATCATCTGGGGGAGCTATGATGAAATATTGTAATAGCACATAGGCTGCAGCCATGCTGAAAATTTCGGCAGCAATCCATAAAATATAATTCCCAATGCTCAGGCTTTTATGATTGGTGAATTGATACATTATTATGCGACTTACAGCAATAATCAGCAAGCCCGCAAGAATAACAAGACTCGAGTAAAAGAATAACTGAAGCTGAGTGAAATTATACCAGGTATTTACACCGAAAGGAGAATAAATATTAATAAATACCAGGGCAAATACAGAAGTAAACAACAATTGACGTACGGTATTCTTTTTATCGGTAAGAAAATCCGGTATTTTCGATTCAACCAATGTCATTTTTTCATTTGAATAAAAACAAAGGTATTGAATTTTACCATGGAATTCACCCCAAAAAAGAATAATCCGAAGGATTTTACCCCTCCAGAGCGGATTTCACCACTTCAGAGCGGATTCTGCCCCGGAAATCCAATCGGCATCCCTTTATTGTGATCAGGGTTTACCGCTGAGTGTAATTTTGTGAAAAGAAAGGGGAGAAATATGAATTTTACGGAAAACTTTTACCGCTTAAAGGAAGAGTGGAAGGCTGCTCATAATCGTGCTTTTACATCTGCAAACGGAACAAGCATTGAATGGGTAGAATTTAACTCCGGCAGCCGGAGTTCAGGGAAAGAAGACCAGTATCTTTCGGCATTACGCGATCAAATTCCGGGTGCAAAAAGAGATGAAAAAATAATCGAAAACAGGGAATTTCAATATCCGGTTTTTCGCCCCAGGGAGGCAATAATTAACCAGGGTGCCATTCTTCTCCTGCACGGACTTAATGAAAGAAAATGGGATAAGTACCTTTGCTGGGCAGATTACCTGGCCACAAAAACCGGAAAAAGTGTCATTCTGTTTCCGATTTCCTTCCATCTCAATCGCAGCCTGCCGGAATGGACCAATCGTCATGTGATGATGCAAAAAGCCCTGGAAAGACAATCGAGGTTCCATGTCGGAAATTCTGAAAGCACTTTTATAAATGAAGCCTTGAGTGAAAGACTGACCGAATTACCGGAGAGGTTTTTCCTGTCTGGATTGCAAACATCCATTGATCTGATTTCCCTTTTGCAGGCCATTTATGATGGAAGGCATCCTCTTTTTGAAGGGGGCACACATACAGATATTTTTGCCTACTCTATTGGTGGATTGCTGGCACAGGTTTTATTTATTGCAAATCCTGAGGACCTCTTCAGCGAATCCAGGTTATTTCTTTTTTGTGCAGGATCACTCTTTCATGAAATGAACGGGGTCTCCAGGTTAATCATGGACCCGGTGGCCTATCAAAGAATACATAATTATTACACCCGGGATTTGGAACTGGAAATAAAAAAACAGGGAACCTTTGCCGAATTTTTCAATAACAGCAAAGTAGGTATGGCATTCCGTTCTATGATTGCACCGGATCGATTGAGAGTTTTACGGGAAAAAATTTTTCAAAGCAGAAAAGAACATATCTATGCCATTTCCATGAAGAACGACAGGATCATTCCGAGTGCAGGAATAAGCAAGGCCCTTATGGGAACCGACAAACGTGTGCCCTCAAACATGGAGGTAATGGATTTTCCTTATCCGAATTATCATGAGATGCCTTTCCCGGTTAATAACGACGCCTTTAAAAACCAGGTAGATGAAGCTTTTGAAAAGGTATTTTCAAAAGCTGCGGCATTTCTGGCATAAAAGTCAGTTACCGGTAAGTTTTTTTATCTCATTAAGCTTATTCAAGGCTTCAAGGGGAGTAAGGTTTTCTATATCCACCTGATATATTTCATCCCTTATTTGTTTCAATACAGGGTCATCAAGCTGAAATATACTGGTCTGATACCCTTCCCGTTTACCGGCGATCTCTCCTACCGGCTTGGATAACGATTTGCCCTCCACAGAACTCTCCATTTGTTTCAGGATCTCTCCTGCCCTTTTAACAACCGACCGGGGCATACCAGCCATTCGGGCGACATGAATACCAAAGCTGTGCTCACTTCCTCCTCTTACCAGTTTCCGAATAAAAATTACCTTATCATCCATTTCCCTGATGGCAATATTATAATTTTTCACCCGCGGAAAGGAATTCTCCATTTCATTCAATTCGTGATAATGGGTGGCAAATAAAGTCTTTGCCCTGAATTTAGGATTTTCATGAATGTATTCGACCATAGCCCAGGCAATGGAGATCCCATCATAGGTGCTGGTCCCCCTGCCAACTTCATCCAGAATGATCAGACTTCGATCGGAAAGATTATTCAAAATGCTGGCAGCTTCAAGCATTTCAACCATAAAGGTTGATTCACCGAGAGAGATATTATCTGAAGCTCCCACCCGGGTAAAAATCTTATCCACGATCCCGATTTCTGCAGACCCTGCAGGAACATAAGAACCCACTTGAGCCAGAAGAACAATTAAGGCGGTTTGACGAAGTAAGGCAGACTTACCCGACATATTGGGACCTGTTAAAATGATAATCTGTTGATCATTGCGATCGAGCAGAATATCATTTGGCACATATTCTTCTTCAACAGGCAATTGTTTTTCGATTACCGGGTGACGACCTTTTTTAATGGAAATTTTATGTTCGTAGTTCAACGCCGGGCGATTGTATTTGTTTTCAATAGCCACAACAGCAAAAGACAAAAGACAATCCAAATGGGCAATCAAAGCCGCATTAAGCTGAATCGAACTTGTAAAGCTATTAATGGCATCAATAAGGTTTTGAAAAAGAATGGCTTCCAGCTCAAGGCTCTTATCTTCGGCACCCAGAATCCTGCTCTCATATTCCTTTAACTCTTCCGTTATATATCTTTCCGCATTAACCAGGGTTTGTTTCCTGACCCAATCAGCGGGGACCTTGGATTTATGTGTATTTCGTACTTCAATATAATACCCGAAAACATTATTGAATCCTATCTTGAGTGAAGGAATGCCGGTTCTTTCAATTTCCGTTTTCTGAAGGTTCGCCAGGTACTCCTTGCTGTTTTGAATGATATTCCGATAGTCGTCGAGCTCTTGTGATACCCCTGGAGAAATTACATTTCCTTTCGAAATCAAAGCGGGAGGATCAGTGTTAATTTCTTTTTCAATCCTTTCTCTGATCTCATCACAGGGATCCAGCCGGGCGGCAATTTTTTTCAGGGCTTCCCCTCCAGAATCATCACATAATTGTTTTAAAGGTCCAATAGCTGCCAGAGAAAGCTTTAGCTGAATCAGGTCTCTGGGAGTCACCCTGTTTACTGCAACTTTTGAAATAACTCTCTCAAGATCGCCCACATTCTTTAGCTGAGCCTGTGCTTTTTCCCGGGCACTCTCCTTTTCAACAAAAAAAGAAACAATGTCCAGTCGGTTCTCTATGGCAGGAATATCCTTTAAGGGAAGTGACAGCCATCTTTTCAGCAACCTCGATCCCATGGGTGTTCTCGTTTTATCCACGATGTCGGTAAGCGTTCTTCCTTCTTCATAAATAGGCCGGAACAATTCCAGATTTCGGATGGTGAATTTGTCCAGCCAAACATAATTATCCTCCTCGATCCTGGAAATCCTGGAAACATGAGATATATTTTCATGCCGGGTAATTTCGAGGTATTGAAGAACAGCTCCTGATGCAAGTATCCCAAGTTTTAAGGATTCGATTCCAAAACCTTTGAGGTTTGCCGTTTGAAATTGCTTCAGCAAACGGTCATGGGCATTCTCTTCCGTATAAACCCAATCATCGAGAGGAAAAAGATAAAAATGATGTCCGAAAGATTCACGAAAAAGCTCCTGCTTTCTTTTCTCAACCAGGATCTCTTTGGGCTTAAAACTATTTATCAGTTTGTCAATAAATTCATAGCTGCCTTCAGCCGTAAGAAATTCACCGGTGGAGATATCCAGAAAAGCAATTCCTGCCCTGCTCTTTTCAAGATAAATACCGGCAAGAAAATTGTTTTCTTTCCGGTCGAGAACATTATCATTCAGACTTACCCCCGGCGTTACAAGTTCGGTTATTCCTCTCTTCACAATTTTTTTTGCGAGCCTGGGATCTTCCAGCTGGTCGCAAATGGTAACCCTCCGCCCGGTCCTGACCAGTTTCGGAAGGTAGGTATCGAGCGCACGATGGGGAAAACCAGCCACTATCACATAGGAAGCTGCGCCGTTCGTTCTTCGGGTAGGGGTTATTCCCAATATATCGGCAGTTCGAATTGAATCTTCGCCAACGGTTTCATAAAAGTCACCTACCGGGAATAACAAAATCGCATCCGGTCCCTGGTCCTTTATACCAAAAAATCGT
>CAZQOV010000028.1:0-25921 GCA_964595055.1 uncultured Bacteroidaceae bacterium
CCATGATACCCAGATAGCTGCAGCAAAAACAGAAAAGGGCTATAATTATGACACCTGTTTTTCCCTGTTGAAACCTTATATTGAAAGTGCCGATATTGCCATCGCAAATCTTGAGCTTACCCTGGCCGGTCCACCTTACAAGGGTTACCCCTTGTTTTCTTCACCCGATGAACTGGCCTCTGCCATTAAAAAAGCCGGATTCGATCTTCTTGTTACGGCCAATAATCATTCCCTCGACAGAAGAAAAGAAGGTCTTGAAAGAACCCTTGATGTTCTGGATTCTCTTGATATCATCCGAACAGGCACGTTTAAAACCAGCGGACAAAGAGACAGCGGATATCCCCTTATCATTGAGAAAAACAATATCCGTCTGGCCATTCTGAATTACACCTATGGCACCAATGGAATTCAGGTACAATCTCCAAACATCGTAAATATTACCGATAAGACCATGATCAGGGAAGATCTGGAGAAAGCCAGCCTTGCGGAACCAGATTTCACCCTTGTCACCATCCATTGGGGTCTTGAGTATCAACGCGAAGAAAATATTCAGCAGCAGGAACTGGCCGAATTTATGGTTGCCCACGGAGCCGACGCAATCATTGGCTCCCATCCCCATGTTGTACAGCCCATCAAAAAAATAAAAGCAGGAGAAAAAGAAGGTCTTGTTGTTTACAGCCTGGGGAATTTCATCTCCAACCAGCGAAAAAGATACACTGATGGAGGGATCCTTTTTGAAATGGTGATAGAGAAAAACTCAGAAACAAAAATAAGGGAGTACAACTACTTACCCGTATGGGTATACAAAGCGCCGGCCGACAATGGAAAAAAACACTTTGTATTGGTACCCTCAATCCACGACAGCAGTTATTATCGTTCCGTTTTCGGAATGAGCAAGGAAGATTACCAAAGCCTGAAACTTTTCAATGATGATACGGTAGAACATTTGAAGAACGTCAGGAGAAGGGATAACAAGCCAGAACCGGGAATCTCTTCAGAATGAATCCCTGTTTCCAGAATGGTCAGTGAACCGGAAAACAGTATATGAACCAACCGGACAGGACGATTTCCTGAGATTTTTTATATGTCCCTATTTCTTGTTGCTTTCTTCCTCCAGGATCTCATCGTCAACGAGGATTCTTCCACAATATTCACAGACAATTACCTTTTTTCTGGACTTAATATCCAATTGCCTTTGCGGTGGAATTTTATTGAAACATCCTCCACAGGCATCCCGTTCTACCACTACAACAGCAAGGCCGTTTCTGGCATTTCCACGAATTCTTTTGTAAGCCGTAAGCAAACGGGGTTCAATAATCTCCTGAATCGCTTCTGAACGCTTATTCAGGTTTTCTTCTTCCTTCTTGGTATCGGCTACTATCTCATCAAGTTCATTCTTTTTACTTTCCAGATCGCCCTTTCTTTCCTCAAGCGTCTCTCTGGCTTCTTTAATGATCTCCGACTTATTTTCCTTTTCCGCGGTAAATTCATTAATCTTCTTTCTGCACAATTCTATTTCCAGGGTCTGGAATTCAATTTCTTTGGATAGGGAATCATACTCACGGTTATTCCGGACATTGTTTTGCTGTTCCTCATATTTCTTAATCAGATTCTCGGCATTCAGAATTTCCTGATTTTTTCCGGTAATGCTCTGTTCAAGGTTTTTAATCTCCTCTTCGTAATTGTTTATTCGTGTTTCAAGACCTGCAATCTCATCCTCAAGATCCTGCACCTCCAGCGGAAGTTCTCCTCTTAATATTTTAATCTTATCAATGGAGGTATCTACCTGCTGAAGTTGATAAAGTGCCTTTAATTTATCTTCAACAGAAATTTCAGCCGTCTCTTCAATTTTTGTTTTTTGCTCAGCCATAAGACTATAGGTAATTTATTGGATTTGTATTTACTTCTGATAAACGAACCGCAAATTTAGGAAATTTTTTTGTAAGCTCTTCATAAAAAAGCTCCTTTGTGAACTGTTCGCTTTCATAATGTCCTATATCGGCAATTAATATCTTATCATCAGCCTCAAAAAACTGATGATATTTAAAATCCCCTGTTACAAACGCATCTGATCCTGAGCTTATTGCATGGGAGAGCAAAGAACTTCCACTGCCTCCGCAAACGGCTACCTTCTGAATTTTTTTATCTCTCAGAGAGGTATACTTCAGGCAACTGGCATTAAATACAGTTTTCACGGCATTCAGAAAATCATGTTCTTCCATGGGTTCCTCAAAATGTCCTGTCATTCCCATACCCACCTTATCCCATTCATTTTCCAGCGGGTATATATCATAGGCCACTTCCTCATAAGGATGAGCTTTAAGCAAAGCGCTTACCACCTTATTTTTCAGATGGAAAGGCATAATGGTCTCCACCCGGATTTCGTCCTCAAAATGGATCTTCCCTTTTTCTCCGATATAGGGATCAGATTCGTCGCCGGCTCTGAAACTTCCTTTTCCTTCCAGATTATAACTGCAATGGTCATAATTACCAATAACTCCCGCACCGGGTTTGAAAACGGCATTCCTTACCGCTTCAGCATGGTCGACAGGAACGAAAAATACAAGTTTCAGTAATTTTCCTTTTACCGGCAAAAGGATCCCGGTATCGCGGAGACCAAGTTTATCGCATATCTTTTTATTGACTCCCCCGGCCACTGCATCGATATTGGTATGCACAGAAAGCAGGGCCATGTCATTTTTTATACATTTTTCAATAATCCTCTCCGTCATCGTTTGTCCGGTAATTCTGCGGATTCCATTGAAAAGAAGAGGATGGTGAGAAATAATCAGATCACATTCTGTATGCATGGCTTCATCCACAACTTCTTCGGTAATGTCAATACACAACAGGGCAGCACCGATTTCTTTTTCCGGCTTACCCAGTTGCAAACCGGAATTGTCATAACCCTCCTGGAAAGCAAAAGGAGCCAGTTCATTAAAAAATGAAACGATTTCTTTTAATTTCATAGATAACAATCGAGATTTTTCATGGAAAACTCCCTGGAAAAACACCTTAATAAAAACTCACTACTCAAGATCTGCTTTAATCTCCAACAACATTTTTTTGATGCTGTCAAGGCTTTTGATGACCTCAAAATTATTAAGCGTGTCACTCTTATTTTCCTTCATCTTTTTCTTTGCACCTTTTAAGGTCATCCCCCTTTCCTTCACCAGATGATAAATGATGTGAAGGTTTTCAAGGTCCTCACTAGTAAACAGGCGATTACCCTTTTTGTTTTTCCTGGGTTTGAGAATGTCAAATTCCTTCTCCCAGAATCTGATCAGGGAGGTATTTACATTAAACATCTCCGCAACTTCTCCAATTGAATAATACAGCTTTTCGATTTTCGGTTCCTTGTAAGGCATGAAATGAGGACTTTAAATAAGGTTACCTAAAGTATAAAAAAAAAAGATTATGACCTTATAATTTTTGATATTTATATCTTATCGATTGATTAACATTACAGATTGTTCATTTTAGAATATTTCCGGATTCATCAATCATCAGTTTTTGCTCCGGAAAATCCAATCGCGTAAGGTCTCTGATTTTCTTCATGGCTCTTTGCCCGGGATCAGGAATTGGTCCGCCTTTCCCAAGCTGAATAAAAGAATGAATTTTACCTGAAATAAATTCACCTGCCTGGTTTAGCTTTACCTCCAGAATGGGGGCATAAGCATTAGGACCGGACAGATTAAAACGGGCATAGGTACAAAAATTCCCGAGGCTGTAAGCAATCAGTTTTCCCCTGTAAAATTCTATTGCCCTGACAACATGTGGACCATGCCCGACTACCAGATCTGCTCCCGCATCAATTACTTTTCGGGAAAAATACCAGGGGTTGCCTCTGTTATGCCCCAGAAAAACTTCGTCTTCCCTGGTGACTCGCTGAAATTTATTTCCTTCCGCTCCGGCATGAAAATGAACGATCACAAGGTCTACTTCTTTTTTTAAAGCAGCAACAATAGCAGCGGCATTGTCATAATCCTTAAAATCCACAGTTCCGGTATGTGGCGCAAATGCACAAAACCCCACTGTGATGCCCCTGGTTTTATAGATGACGGTTTTCCTGTCTTCGAATCCTGCAAAGGCAAGTCCGGTTTCATCCAATATCCGTGCTGTATTCTTCCTGCCGACAAATCCGAAATCATTTACATGATTGTTCGCCACACCAAGAATGTCAAAACCTGCGTCCTTAATACAGGCCGCATAAGAGTCAGGCATCCGGAAAACAAAACAGGTTTCCGGATTGCGGCAATTTTTGGGATTCCCATCTTTGGAAGAAAAAACGCCTTCGAGATTCCCTGTGGCAACATCAGCATCCTGAATAACTGATTTCACTGGATTGAATAATGATTCACAACTAAAAGGCAAATAGGATGCTGAAGGATAGTCTGTTCCCGGCATGATATCTCCAACGGCAACAATCCGGATCACAGGCAGAGGCATTTCTATCCCCTGAATAATAACCGGCAGAAAAGCCGAAGTATCCAGCCTGGTGTAAATATCGTAAGCCGGCTTTTGGTGGTTGCGGCCCATAATCTGTTGAAAGTGTTGGCTAACGAAAAGGGAATCAGAAAAAACCGGCTCACTGCCTGAAACATTTTGGAAATAAGATCCTACCCCGAGTAAAAACAAAACCAGAAATCTCCGCATAATGAAAAAAACTTTGCCGAAAAATAACAAAAAAAACAAAGCAAGGCGCATTACAGGGTATTAATTGATATCGAAATCAGGATCGGCTTTGGAGAGGAGAGTGATCATATGGTCAAACTCGCTTTCGGAGAGGTCATTCGCATAATAATGAAGAGGATTCACCACGCGGCCGTTTACATGCACTTCATAGTGCAGATGAGGTGCAACTGAAAGACCAGTTGATCCGACGGTTCCTATCACATCTCCCCGGTTAACTTTTTGTCCGCGTTTTACCCGTATCTCGTGACAATGTCCGTAAAGTGTCTGGTATCCGAAACCATGGTCAATTACTATTTTATTGCCGTATCCTCCGGACGTATATCCGGCCTGTAAAACCGTTCCATTAGCTGTAGCATAAATAGGGGTACCTCTGGGGGCTGTCAGGTCTATTCCCTCGTGCATTTTTCTGACTTTAAGAATGGGATGGGTTCGCATACCAAAAGCAGATCCGAAGCGGGTAAGGTCCTTAATACTTACCGGTTGAATAGCGGGCCTGGCGGAAAGCCGTTTTTCTTTGGTATTTGCCAGTTGAATAACCTCATCAAAAGATTTTGACTGAACCACGAGCTTTTTGGCAATTTTATCCAGTTCATGGTTTAACCTGGAAAACTCTTTTGCAAACCGGGTTTCCTGAAAAATATCATGATTCGTATTCCCACCATAACCGGCACGTCTAAGTGAAGGAGAAAGAGGCAAAACTTCGAAATAGGTGCGGTAAATTTTATCGTCATTATATTCTATTCCGGAAAGTATTTCATTTGCTCGGATAATATCCTTTTCCAGGACACTTAATTTCATCTTAATTTCTTTCTGTTCACTCAATAACCCTCTTGTTTTTGGAGATTCCATTTTATGATCAAGAAGATAAAGGAACCCAACCGAAAAAAACAGAATGGCTAAAAAAAACGGGATCAGACTGACCAGTTTCTTATGAAAAGGAAACCGAATCTTAATGTAGGTAAGACTGTCAGAATTAAATCTGTATTTGGTTGATGCCATAGCTTCCCCAACTCGGGTTTTTTATTCTGTTAATCAAAAGACTGACCGGAATTCAGAGACAATTCTATAATTTTATCATACTGTTCGGGTGTTAATTCCAGAAAAAAATAGTTCACCGGATTTACGGTTTCGCCATGTAATTTCACCTCATAATGAAGATGTGGCGCTGTGGATAATCCGGTATTTCCAACGGTACCTATCTGTTCTCCCCTCTCGACCTGTTGTCCTAACCTTACCGTGAAATCATCAAGATGGGAATATAAAGTCTCATATCCATTTCCGTGATCAATCACCAGGGTATGTCCTTTTCCTCTTCTTGTCCTGTTCAGCTCCTTCACCCTGCCATCGGCAGTAGTATAAACTTCAGTTCCGGTAGGAGCGGTAAAATCGATGCCTTCATGAAACTTCTCAATTTTGTAAAAGGGATGCATCCTGTATCCGTAACCCGAAGCCAAACGAGTCAAATCCGGATTATCGATGGGCTGAATGGCCGGGATAAATTTGAGCAGCTCATGTTTCTCATTAATGTTCTGCTCGAGATAAGCAAATTCTCTTTCCAAAAGATGAACGCCCGAATAGAGTTCATCAAGGGAATTTTTTGTTGTATTCACCAGGGTTTCATTATCATGCCGGATTAATTGGAGAAAATTTTCCAGAGAACTCTCCTGATTTTCAGCATTTGTGACGGGTTCAATCTCGAAAATGGTGCGATAAATATTTTCATCAATGTTCTTTAATTCCTTAAGCACCGTATCTATTCGGGTATATTTTCGGGTAAGAAATTTGTAGTCTTCAGAAAGGGCTATATTTTCCTGTCGCAATTCTCTTTCTCGCGGGGTATCAAAAAAAACAGAATAAAGAACCACAATCAGAAGGCCAAGAACAAGACTGGTCGCAACCCATTTTATAATGCGAACAATCCGCGATTTTATGTTTTTGTCAATTTGTTCGTACTTTATGTTTTCAGGATCATATATAAATCTGGCCATCTTTCGGTCTTATTAATCGCAGTCAAAAATAAAAAAAACTCGCCATTATTAATATAAGAAATTTTTAAGAATTGTTAAAAACTATGGCGGGGGCGGTTAACTTAGTTCAATCGAAAACCTGCAATTTCCCACCCTGTTCTCGTATTACGGGAGGATTCTTTTTAGAAAAAATCCTGTAAAAGTTGCAAAAAGGTCTTAAAATTAAGGATAAGAGAAAAATTTACAGATTTTGCCGGGCAAATGAAAAGGAATTATTTTTCGGAAGTGATCATGTTATATTCCTCAGCACTAATATCCTCATAAAAATAATACATGGGGTTCACCGCCCTGTCATTTCTTCTGACCTCATAATGAAGGTGGGGGCCGGTACTTCGTCCGGTACTGCCGAGGCTTCCGATTAGCTGGCCACGTTTCACGGTATCTCCCCGACTCACAAAAATGTCATGCAAATGCGCATAAATAGTCTGGTAACCAAAGCCATGGTCAATAATGATCTCTTTGCCATACCCATACCGGTTGTATTCAGCAATTTTTACAATGCCTTCGCCTGTGGCATAGATTTTAATGCCGACATTTCCGGCAATATCGATTCCATTATGCATACGCTTTTTGCCTGTGAAGGGATCACTTCGGTAGCCGAAAGTGGAGGTAAGCCAGACATGATTGTCAGGTGAAATCGGGTTTATTGACGGAACCCTGGCAAGCAAAAGTTGCTTTTCCTTGGCTTTATTGTAAAGATCAGAAAGGGAAACAGACTGCACTTTGGCTTTTTTTGATAATTCCTCCAGTTTTCTTGCCGTTTGTTTTACGAATATTTTATCGGCTGAATACAAATCAGAATAATAATTATCCGATCCACCAAAACCGGCTTCTCTCACCGATCTGGGAATAGGGTCAAGATCGAATACGGAACGATACAGCTTGTCATCCCGCGTTTGAATATCGGATAATAAATTTTCCGCAAGATGGATTTTTTGGTTAAGGCTCGTGTATTCTTTTCTCAGCTCATAATTTTTTTGTGAAAAATGTTTTACCTTGGGAGAAGTAAATTCTTCATCAAGGAGGATTCTGATCCCGACGAATACAATTGAAAGTGCGGTAAAATAAAACAACCCGTTGCGTATGCCTTGCCGCAAGGGTTTCTGGACTCTTTCGAACCTAAGTGTCTCAGCGTTATAGTAATATCTCTTCCTTCTCATATTAGTTCCAGAGGTTCAGTCTACAAATTTCTTCGCGATTGGTCCCAAATGTAATTTAAAAAAATTATTTTTACAACCTCAAATCAACAGTTAATCCGATTTTACAGGTATTTCATGGAAAATGTTACAAATTGAATATTGTTTATAATCATTCTAAATTACATATATGACTTCTTTTGAAATCCGAAAAGCTTTTTTTGATTATTTTACCGATATGGGCCATACCATAGTGCCTTCAGCGCCAATGGTTATTAAAAATGATCCCACCCTGATGTTTACCAATGCTGGAATGAATCAGTTCAAGGAATATTTCCTCGGAGCCAGTAAGGCACCGGAACTTCGGGTAGCCAATTCTCAAAAATGTTTAAGGGTAAGTGGAAAACACAACGATCTTGAGGAAGTTGGTCACGACACCTACCATCATACGATGTTCGAGATGCTGGGCAACTGGTCCTTTGGGGATTATTTTAAAAAGAAAGCCATTGATATGGCCTGGCAATTTCTGACGGAAAGGATGAAGATTGATAAAAACCGTCTCTATGTCACCATATTCGAAGGTGATGAAAAAGATGGAACGGCAAAAGATGCAGAAGCCCAGAAATTTTGGAAATCTCATCTTCCGGAAGACAAAATTCTGGAAGGTTCAAAAAAAGATAATTTCTGGGAAATGGGAGATACAGGTCCCTGCGGTCCCTGTTCCGAGATTCACGTTGACATGCGTCCTGAAGAAGAAAGGATAAAAATCGATGGAGCTGTCCTGGTTAATAAAGATCATCCGCAGGTAATTGAGATATGGAACCTGGTTTTCATTCAATTTAACAGGAAAGCCAACGGCTCACTTGAGAATTTGCCTGAGAAACATGTTGATACAGGCATGGGATTTGAACGTCTGACCATGGTCGTACAGGGGAAGTCGTCGAATTATGACACAGACATTTTTCAGCGGATCATAGGCCGGATCTCGGCTATCACACAAATTCAATATGGTGAAGATGAGAAAAAAGATGTAGCCATGCGTGTAATTGCGGATCATTTAAGGGCAATATCTTTTTCCATTGCAGAAGGACAGATGCCATCCAACACCAGGGCCGGTTATGTTATACGCCGCATTCTAAGGCGTGCGGTGCGGTATGCCTATACCTTCCTGAACCAGGAGCAACCATTAATTTTTAAGCTCATCCCCGAACTGGTTGCTTTGATGGGTGATCATTATCCCGAATTAAAAAGTCAGCAATCCATCATTGAGAAAGTCATTGCAGAAGAAGAACAGTCTTTTTTACGGACACTGGACAAGGGGATTCACCTTCTCGATTCCCTTATGGAAGCCACCAAAAAGAAGCAAACTTCCAAAATAAGCGGTAAGGATGCATTTACCCTTTACGACACTTATGGCTTCCCCCTGGATCTTACAAGGCTAATTTTAAAAGAAAATGATCTCGATCTCGACCTGGAGGAGTATGAAAAAGAGATGCAGAAACAAAAATCCCGCTCAAAAACGGATGCTGTAAAAGATACAGGCGATTGGAATGAGTTATCCGCTGAGGTAAGTACGGTTTTCACCGGTTATGATCGTCTCTCCGATGATGTCAGGATCGTCCGCTACAGAAAGGTAACCCAAAAGGATACGGATTATTATCAACTGGTATTCGACCGGACACCTTTTTATCCCGAAGGGGGCGGACAGGTTGGTGATAAAGGCTATCTTGATGACGGCAGGAAAAAGATCTCCATTCTGCAAACCCTGAAGGAAAACAATCAAATTATCCATATTGCCAGAGAATTGCCGGAAAATCCGGAAGGTAAATTTCATGCCACCGTAAATTCAGGCACAAGGATAGATACCGTGAATAACCATACCGCCACCCATCTCCTGCATTTTGCCCTCAGAGAAATTCTGGGCAATCACGTGGAACAGAAAGGTTCCCTGGTTCATCCCGAATACCTCAGGTTTGATTTTTCCCACTTCACGAAATTGAGCAAGGAAGAAATACGAAAGATTGAAGAGCTAGTTAATGAGAGAATACGTCAGAATCTTCCCAGGGAAGAATGGCGAGACATGCCTTTTGATGAAGCCATGAAAATGGGAGCCATGGCACTTTTCGGAGAAAAATACACAAACAAAGTCAGGGTCATTCGCTTTGGAAGTTCAGTGGAACTATGTGGTGGAACTCATGTAGATTCAACGGGCCAGATAGGCTTTTTTAAAATAGTAAAGGAATCGGCTATTGCGGCAGGGATCAGAAGAATAGAAGCGATCACCGGTCGGAAGGCACAGCAGTATATTTTTACCATTAACGATGATATTGAAAAAATACGGCAGTTGTTTCCCACAAGCAAAAACCTTTCGGAAAGTGTTTTCAACCTCAACAAGGAAAACCAGGAGCTGCGCAAAGAGCTTGAAAGTTTTCAGGCCGAAAAAAAAGGTTCATTGAAAAAAGAGTTGACAAAAAAGGCAGAAATGATCGATGGCATAGAATTCATTGCCGAGATCATAAAAGTAGATTCCGCACAGGATCTTCGCGATATTTCATTTCAGGTAAAAGCGGAAAAAAATAATCTTTTTATGGTCCTCGGAGCGGAAGTAAAAGGCAAAGCCAATCTTTCGGTGATTATTTCGGAAGAACTGACAAAAGAGAAAAACCTTAACGCAGCAACCATCATTAAAGAAATAGCCCGGGAAGTAAAAGGCGGAGGTGGAGGCCAACCCTTTTTTGCTACAGCGGGAGGAAAGGATCCCAAAGCTTTGGAAAAGGCAATTGCCAGAGCAGGTGAAATATTAAGAGAGGCTGTGGAGAAAAAGTAGGAGTCAGGTAGCAGGAAGGAGGAAGAGGGAGAGAGAAGTTTTTGTAGGGGTAAGCCAATGCGTGGCCTGAAATCAAAGATAGCATAACTTTCACAGTGCGCATTATGAAAAGAATAGGATTGTAACATGAGAATCGGTCCGGAACAAACTTTAACAGGATCCAGCGAGTATAATACCCCTGGGTGCCGAAATTTAAACGAAGGTGAGAGCCTATCCACTCAATAGGTCTTTATCATATCAGACGGCACAACAATAATAAAATCAGCTTTTGCCTTATTTTCTTCTTCCAGTTCATAAATATTATCCTGCCATACAGTGGTCAGGGTGGTTATGGTAAGACCTGAACGATATTGATTCAGATACCAGATAATACCGGTATGATGATCGGAATGATATGAACCGTTAAGATGAAGAAATGGAATCCCTTCTTTCAGATTTTCTGAAATAAAATGAGCCATGGTAGCATCCTTGATTGCCTGAGCTTTAGGAAAATTCTCCGATACATGTCCATGCCCCATGCTCATTTCAAGCATATCCCTGTAAACCGGAAGATCCGGATCGTAAGGGACAGGCAAGGGGGCCATCCATTGCCGGGCCTGATCGGATAAGTCTTCCAGCACTTCAAAACCCTTTTTTGAGACCATATTGGCATATCTTCTCGGGATATTGGTCGCCACAAAGGGGATTCCGGTTTCCCTGGCTGCCAGGAGAAGGGGTTTATAATCCGTTTGATAATTCTTCCACAACTTTGCTTCCTGCTCGAATCGACTGTCATCATAATAACCGGCAAAATACTCATCGATAATCAATTGATCATCCGCCTCAAACATTTCAACTCCCACCACCAGCTTCCCGTCTGTCAATTCCGGCAGATCCTTAATCAGTTTTAATTCCAGCCAGTGCGAAATGGGATTGTCGTGAGATTCTCCAAAAAAAATAACGTCTGCCTCCGATACTTTTTGTATTACTTTCGTAAAATCTACCTTCTTTCCTTTCGCATTATAAACCAGATAAGCGTCATACTGCGCAAAAAGAAAGACAGGAAAAAAAAGCCCCATCAGCATAAAAATATAGGTTCTCATGTTTAAGAGTTAAGAATTCAATAGAAAAACAAGCATTAGGGTTATCTTGTTGAAAATATCTCCAGATAAATTACCGAATTCTGTAATGAACCCTCCTGGCTTATCCAATTGAAAAACCAAGGGTTTTATCGAACCAGTCGTGCAGGAATGCATTAGAAATAAAATAGTCGAAAAAATGCACAGAGGAATTTTTTATTATTGTATTGTATTTAAGGTTTTTACACCTATATTACCACGCCGGCTTGTATGGACAGAAAAAAATATTCGAAGAATAAAGGAGTTTTTACTTATATTTGGAGCTTTGATCAAATTGAAACTAAAATTACATGGAAGTAACACGTACCTTCGATCTACTGGATCGCTACAAAGAAAATTACAGCGATAAAACCGATGCCCTGGCAGGGAAGAATAACGGGGACTGGATTCGCTATTCCACTGAAGATTACATCAATCATGCCTATTGGATAAGTTATGGCCTTATAGACCTGGGGTTGAAAAAAGGAGACCGGGTTGCGACAGTTTCCAATAACCGTCCGGAATGGAATATGATGGACATGGGCCTCAGCCAGGCAGGAATGATACATGTTCCTATTTATCCTACCATATCGGTGGAAGATTACAGCTATATTCTGAACCACTGTGAACCGAAGTTACTTATAGTTTCCGATAAAGCGCTTTTCGAAAAATTAAAACCGGTTGCCGAAAAAATAAAATCCATACAGGCCATCTATACCTATAATGAGCTTGCACAAGCTTCACACTGGAAAGAGATTGTCGAGAAAGGCCGGAAAAATGAGGAAAAGTACAGGGACCAATTATCAAAAATCAAAGCATCCATTAAGCCTGAGGATCTGGTTACCCTGATTTATACATCAGGTACCACCGGAAATCCTAAAGGGGTAATGCTAAGTCATCTCAACCTGGTCTCAAATTTTACGGTTACATCGGAAGTCCACCCACTTGGTCAGGAGGCAAGGGTCCTTTCTTTCCTCCCTCTCAGTCATGTTTATGAACGTATGGTAAACTATCACTTTCAGTACAAAGGAATGAGCATTTACTATGCCGAGAACATGGGGACCATAATCCAGGATGTAAAAGACATTCAGCCGGAGATCTTTAACGCTGTGCCCCGATTGCTTGAACGGGTATACGACAGAATCATCGGGAAAGGAAAAGACCTGACCGGAGTCAAAAAGCAGATATTTTTCTGGGCGGTAAACCTGGGATTTAAATACAATCCAAATGGTAATCCGGCGGGTTATAAACTCAAACTTAAAATTGCCGATCGCCTTGTTTTCAGTAAGTGGCGAGAAGCATTGGGTGGCAAGCTTCAGATTGTGGTTTCCGGCGGAGCGGCACTTCAACCCAGGCTAGCCCATATTTTCTGGGCTGCAGGAATTAAAGTTCTTGAAGGCTATGGCCTTACTGAGACATCTCCGGTAATTGCCGTAAATAACCTCACGCGCTGGGAAATCATGTTTGGCACTGTAGGGCCTGTTATTGATGGAGTGGAAGTAAAAATTGCCGACGACGGAGAAATCCTCTGTAAAGGACCCAACATCATGAAGGGGTACTATAAAGCATCCGACCTTACGGCCGAAGTTATTGATGAGGAAGGATGGTTCCATACCGGCGATATTGGAACAATCGTAGAAGGCAAGTTCCTTAAGATCACCGACCGAAAAAAAGAAATGTTCAAACTTTCCAGCGGAAAGTATATTGCTCCTCAGGTGATCGAGAATAAAATGAAAGAATCCTTCTTTATTGAGAATGCCATGATTATTGGGGAAAATGAAAAATTTGCCAGTGCGCTGATCTCCCCCAATTTTGAATTCTTGCATAACTGGGCATCACGACATGACATTAAGTTCCGTGATAATAAAGAACTTGTCAGCAAAAAAGAGGTGATTCAGAGGTTTCAGCGAGAGGTCAATGAAATCAATTCAAAACTGGGGCAAACGGAACACGTCAAACGATTTCGGATTGTTTGTGAGGAATGGAGTCCGCAAACCGGAGAAATGTCACCAACGCTTAAACTCAAAAGAAGGGTTTTATACGACAAGTATGCGGATCTTCTAGAAAATATTTATTCGGTTGATAAAGCAAAGGCTTAATCTGTGCGGGACCGTGCGATAAGAAGTAAGCCCGAAAATGTTAGCAGGCCATTCACCAGTAGAAGTTCAAAGCCAAAAACATACCCCCAAAGCAGGGTTTCGGAATGGATATTTATTATATAGGTGAGCAAAGGGGAAATTACAGCAACCAACGGAACCAGAATGTCTTTTACTTTCAATCTGGTAAACAGGCCAAAAGCATAAAGACCCAGTAAAGGACCATACGTATAACCCGCCACGGTGAAAATAGCGGAAATAACATTTTCATCATTTATGGCCCGGAAAATCAGGATTACCCCCATAAGCACAAAAGAAAGAAAAATATGAACCCGGATTCGGGTTTTTTCCAGCTTTTCCGGCTCTCTTTTATCGGCTTCAAGAATATCGATGGTAAAAGAGGTTGTCAGGGATGTTAAGGCTGAGTCGGCGGAAGAATAGGCTGCCGCTATCAATCCAATTATAAAAAATATCCCTAAAATTGGAGGAAGATATCCGCCAGTAGCAATCAAGGGAAATAAATTATCGGTTTGTTCCGGAATTGGGATGTTCATTTGCCGGGCATAAATAAATAAAAGTGCACCAAGGGAGAGGAAAAGGAAATTGACCGGCAGTAAAGAAATGCTCATCCAGTACATATTCTTCTTCGCTTCCCTGATATTCTTACAGCTTAGGTTTTTCTGCATCATATCCTGGTCAAGCCCTGTCATGACAATGGTAATAAATACCCCGCCCAGAAATTGCTTCAGGAAATGGTATTCGTTTTTCCAATCCTCAAAAATCCAGATCCGGGAATAATCACTCTCTTTTATCAGGCTGGTCATTTCTGATAAATTAAGATCCATCTGCCTGCTTATTAGAATAACTGAAATGATAACAGCTAACAGCATGCTGAAGGTTTGAAGGCTATCTGTCCAGACGATGGTTTTTATTCCTCCCCTGAAGGTATACAACCATATAAACAGGATGGTTACCAATACCGTTATTTCAAAAGGCACCCCCCAGTTCTGGAAAACGGTAAACTGAAGCACATTAGCCACCAGAAATAATCGAAAAGAGGCTCCCACTATCCTGGAGAGCAGAAAAAAAGAAGCTCCGGTTTTATAGGAAAATTTTCCGAAACGGGTATCAAGGTAAGTATAAATGGAGGTTAGTTTCAACTTGTAGTAAAGAGGCATAAGTAAATTGGCAATAATATAATAGCCTACCAGGTATCCCAGTACCATCTGAAGATACGAAAACTGACTGCTTCCAACCCAGCCGGGTACGGATATGAATGTCACACCGGAAAGGGTGGCTCCAATCATCCCAAAAGCAACTAAATACCATGGGGATCTCCTGTTGCCAATAAAAAAAGATGCATTATCGGCCCCACGGGAAGTAAGCGATGAAATCAGGATAAGCAAAAGAAAATAACTAACGACAATACTTAAAAGAAGAATTGGCGACATGGCATAATGTTTTTCCAGACGAAAATAAGATTTTTTAAAGCTGTGGAAAATTAATCATTGCAAATAGCGATAGTTGATGCTATTTTTGACGAGAAAACAAGAAAGGAGTTCATGATGATGCATTATTCATCTAAATTACTGGAAGAAGCTGTGAATGAGTTTGCGAAACTCCCCGGGATTGGTAATAAAACAGCATTGCGGCTTGTGCTTCATTTATTGAAACAGGAAAGTAAAGATGTTGAAAATTTTGGGATAATTATTCAAAAATTAAAAAAAGAGATCAAGCACTGCCAGATCTGTCATAATTTATCCGATCAAAATATCTGTCATATCTGTTCGAATCCGAAAAGAGATCAATCAACCCTTTGCGTGGTCGAGAACATAAGGGATGTGATGTCTATTGAAAACACCCAGCAATATAAAGGAGTTTATCATGTGCTGGGAGGAATTATTTCTCCCATGGATGGTATCGGCCCCACAGATCTGACCCTCCACTCCCTCGAACAAAAAGTGCTGCATAATGATTCAGCAATTAAGGAATTAATCCTGGCACTCCCCACCACTATGGAAGGAGACACCACAAATTTTTACATCTTCCGAAAACTTAAAGATGCCAATATTCGAATTACTACGATTGCACGAGGTGTTTCCATAGGCGATGACCTGGAATTTGCCGACGAAATCACCCTTGGAAGAAGCATCGTGAACCGGATGGATTTTGAGTCTACGCTCAAGAATTAAAAAAAAATTAACGTAAACAGCTCACTCTTTATCGTTTATAATTTTTTTTAACAAAAAATAGCTCACTGCAACCATATTGCAGTAGAATTTTGTATTTTGAAAGACCTTCGAGGTTTTCCCACCTGCCGAAGCGCGAGGCCAGAGGTTGGTTTTACTTTTCCAGGTAATATAATTCAAAGGCATCAAATTCATCTGCATCAAGATAACCGTTATTGTCGACATCCCAAACGGCAAATAATCCATGTGCCAGTTCCTCTTCATCCAAATAATCACTTGCATCTCTGTCCCAGCTTGCAAAGAAATCACTGTCGCGCAATACATCATTAAAATCTTCATATTCAATAAATCCATCCTGATCTGCATCGACAGATTCATATTCCTTTACAATGAATTCGCCATAATAGTAATTATATCCCATCATCCATTCTTCCTTATTCAACTTTTTATCTTTATCAATATCCCAAATATGATAAAGTGAACTATAAAAACCTTCATCATCAGGATAACCGTTTTCCACACCTTCCCATTTCAGATAATAGGCGGTATAAGTATCTATGAATTCCTCCTGATCAATACGACCATCTCCGTCCTTATCGAAGTCATTAAAGCTTAAATCCCTGTGGCTCCGGCATGAGACAACCAACAGTGAAAAGATCACTATCCTTAATGTAATTTTGAAAAACATGTTGATTTTCATAATGCTCCCGTTTTTTATTATAAAAAATATATTATGTGATGTTTCCAAGTCAAAACCAGACTTTACCTTGCAGCCACTCTTGCCTGATCAGTGCCCCATCATCATCTATACCCCATATATCAAACATCGCTTTATAACCTTCAATGGGATCGAAATACCCCTCTTTTCCCGTACCCCATGCATCCAAAAAATGCTGAACAAAAACCTCAACGAATTCGGGAGGGGATATTTTATCACCCTTGTTTTGATCCCATTCCTCGAAGCTAATACTCTTAGCCTGAGAGAAAGAAGTTAGTATCATGTGCAACAATATCAATCCAATACTCAAGGTCTTCATATAGAAATAAGACTAATAATACCGTGCCAAAGCTTACAGATGCAAAAAAACCCGGCCTTTAGGGAATAGCTGACCTATTATTTTATCTCTTGCGGATATTATCAACAGGATGTTGCTTTATTTCCACAGAGATAGCAGGTGCTTAAGGTTCTTGTCCCGATTCCTTCATCCTGTGAAATCCTAAACTCTGAAGGGTTTCCATAAACTTCTTTCATTTTAGGGTTATTTTATCCCAATGCACTATCTTTGCTCTCTTAATAAAGATTAGATGATGGAACTCAGAGAAAATGCTTATTACCTTGGCGGATTAAAAGTCTCAGATCTTGCCGACAAATATGGGACGCCCCTGTATGTATATGATCTGGAAACGATTAAAAAGCAGTACGATCGGATTACCAAAGCCTTCAGTAAATCAAGGGTAAAGATCAATTTTGCCTGCAAGGCACTATCCAATATTAACATTCTGAACTATTTCAATGAACTGGGAGCAGGACTTGATGCGGTTTCCATACAGGAAGTCTGGCTGGGGCTGAAAGCCGGATTCAATCCGGAGGACATCATGTTCACTCCCAACTGTGTCTCTTTGGAAGAAATTGATCTTGCTGTAAAGGAGGGTGTGAAGATTAATATCGATAACATTTCAATACTGGAACAGTTCGGGCATAAATATGGTAATAAAATTCCCGTGGGAATACGGATTAATCCACACATTTTGGGTGGTGGAAACCAAAAGATATCCACCGGTCATATTGACTCAAAATTTGGAATTTCCATCTATCAGTTAACCCATGTCCACAGGGTCATTGAAGCCAATAATATGAGAATAGAAGGGCTCCATATGCATACAGGTTCTGACATCCTCGATATTCAGGTTTTTCTCAGGGGAGCGGAAATCATGCTGGAAACGGCAAAACAATTTAAAGAGCTGGATTACATTGACTACGGAAGCGGTTTTAAAGTAGCCTATAAACCAGACGATATTTCAACGGATATAGAAGAACTGGGTGAAACCCTTTCAAAACGCTTTAATGATTTTTCGGAAGAATACGGAAAGGAACTGATCCTGATTTTTGAACCAGGGAAATTCCTGGTGAGCGAAGCCGGGTATTTCCTAGCCAGAGTCAATGTGATAAAGCAAACTACGGCTACGGTTTTTGCAGGGCTCGATACCGGTTTAAATCACATGATCCGCCCTATGTTTTACGATGCTTATCACGAAATCTTTAATCTTACGCGGCCGGAAGGGAAAACCCGGATCTATACCGTAGTAGGGTATATTTGTGAAACCGACACGTTTGGATGGAACAGAAAAATTGTTGAGGTAAGTGAGGGGGATTATCTTGCTTTTAAAAATGCCGGAGCCTATTGCTTTACCATGGCATCCAATTATAATTCAAGATTCCGCCCGGCTGAGGTGATGATTAAAAATGGGAACGATTATCTCATCCGCAAACGTGAAGATATGGAGGACCTCACCCGGAATCAGTTAATCATTGAAGAATAACCCACTGTTGTTCATGCTTTTGTTAAAAAGCAATAATTGCGTATATTCGATTGAATAAAATTGCCTTCATGGACCTGAGCATCATTATTGTAAATTATAATGTAAAATACTTTATCGAACAATGCCTTCATTCCGTCCATAAAGCAATAACGGATATTGAAGCGGAAGTTTTTGTTGTAGACAATAATTCGGTCGATGGCTCCTGCCCCATGATCCGTGAAAAATTTCCCTGGGTAAAATTGATTGAAAACCCCGAAAATGTCGGGTTTAGCAAAGCAAACAACCAGGCCCTTAAACAGGCTTCCGGCGAATTTTGCTTATTGCTGAATCCCGACACTGTTGTTGAAGAAGATACCTTCACAAAATGCATTTCCTTTATGCGGGAGCATACAAATGCCGGAGCCTTAGGTGTTCACATGATCGACGGGAAGGGCAATTTTCTCCCCGAATCGAAAAGGGCCTTACCCACCCCGGCTGTTTCTTTTTTTAAAATCTTCGGATTATCTTCTCTTTTCCCTAAATCAAAACTATTCGGGCAATACCATCTGGGTTACCTGGATGAGAATCAAACAAACGAAATTGACATCCTTGCCGGAGCCTACATGTTTATCAGAAAAAAGGCACTGGATGAAACAGGATTTCTTGACGAATCCTTTTTTATGTACGGGGAAGATATCGACCTGAGTTACCGGATTCAACAGGCCGGTTATCAAAATTATTATTACCCGGGAACGACCATAATTCATTATAAAGGCGAAAGCACCAAAAAAGGAAGCATAAATTATGTAAGGGTTTTCTATAAAGCTATGATCATATTTGCCCGGAAACATTTTTCAAAAAAAAATGCCCGGATCTTTTCCTTCCTGATAAACCTGGCAATCTATTTCAGAGCGTTACTTTCCATTATCAAGCGGTTCTTCAATAAGATCTATCAGCCACTTCTGGATTTTATCCTGATATACCTTGGTTTATATTTTTTAACTCCGGTCTGGGAAAAACTACAATTTGAAACCGAAGATTATTTTCCGGATCAGTACTTTTTTATAGTTTTGCCCGCCTATGTGATCATCTGGTTAATTTCTCTTTATTACTCCGGAGCCTACGAAAAGCCCATCAGGATCATTAATATTTTCAAAGGATATTTAACCGGAACCCTTGTGATTCTGGTGTTTTATGCCCTGCTTCCCGAATCCTTCCGATACTCCAGGGCACTGGTCCTTATCGGAAGCATCTGGGCGATAATTGCATTGCTCATTCATCGCTTGAGCTTAAACATGACGGGACTGAAAGAATATGAATTTGCGGGTTCCGGAAAAAAAAGACTGATTCTCGTAGGCAATAAAAATGAAGCTGAACGAGTACGGAATATTCTTTTAAAAACCAGGATTCCGACAGAGATTTCCGGATGTGTCTCTCCTGTGAAAACTTCAGATCCTTTCTTTATCGGATACCTGAACCAGTTAAAAGAAATTATCAGAATCCACAAAGCCGACGAGATCATCTTTTGTTCTGAAGACATTTCAGCGAGTGAGATCATCAGGAATATGACGAAACTCACGGCAGAAAACATCGATTATAAGATTGCCCCGCCCGAGAGCATTTCCATTATTGGAAGCAATTCGATCAATACAGCAGGAGATCTTTACCTGATTCATTTTAACTCCATATCCAAAGGAAAAAACCGGCGTCTCAAAAGACTATTTGATCTGATTACTTCCTTTATCATCATTTTATTAACCCCTTTTATGGTCTTTTTCTTCAGAAAATATCATAAACTGGCCGGTTCTGCTTTTGGTGTCATTTTTGGGAAATATACCTGGATATCCTATTGCAGTGAAAGTGATCTTACTTCCCTTCCCGCCTTAAAACCAGGGATTTTCGAACTGTGCAGCAGGGAAAATTTTCCGGAAGAAAAAGAAATCATGGAAAAAATGAATCTGGAGTATGCCCGGGATTACAAAATCAACAATGACTTTAGTTTGCTGTGGAAAAATATTCTTATGTTTAAAAAAGGCTAAGACATCTTTCCCATAATTCGGTATTTCGATGTATTTTTAGCATAAAAGAAAATGATATTGAACGGAAGGAAATACATTTCGATCAAAAAATTTAAATTGAACCTGTTAGCTTTCTTTCTTATTGCTCATTTCACAAGCATTTTTTTTTAAATTTGGAATTTAAAATTGATCACAAAAACCCTTTCTCATTAAAAACTGAGATAATGAAAAAAACATTGATTGCTCTTTTCCTGATCATTCATCCATTCCTTACGCTTCATTCTCAGGATACAGATTTACGTGAGACATTTCTTGCCGCCGAATCCTATTTCCTTTTTGAAGAGTTCAATGAAGCCCTGCCTCTTTATTTGAAAATTTACAGAAACAATCCGGAAAATGACAATGTTAATTTCAAAATCGGGGTCTGTTATCTTAATGATCCTTACCAAAAAAATAAGGCCATTTATTACCTGGAAAAAGCCGTTGAAAATATCAACCCGAAATACAGGGAAAATAATTTCAAAGAAAAGGCCGCTCCCCTTGATGCACTCTTTTACCTCGGAAATGCCTATCAGATAAATAATCAACTCGAAAAAGCCAAAGAATACTACCGCTTATTTCTTACAAGAATAGACCCGGATATTTATGATGTTGAACTGGTAAGGGATCAGATCAAGGCATGTGATGCTGCACAAAAATTGATGAAAAAGCCCATTGATTTCGATGTTCAAAATCTTGGCCGTAAAATCAATACCCGTTTTGCCGACGAAAACCCCGTGATTTCGGGTGATGAATCCAGGTTGGCCTTCGTTTCCCAGTTACAGTTTTACGATGCCGTCTTTTATACCGAAAAGTTGAACGGTGAATGGACTGCTCCCCGCAATATTGTCCCTGAACTTGGGGTTGATGGCGATGTTTATCCTACTTCTCTGTCGTATAACGGCACCGAAATGTTTATTTACCGAAATGATAACTTTATTGGGAACCTCTATTCTTCCAAGCTTGTCAACGGAAAATGGACAAACCTGAAAAAACTGAATGATAATATCAATACAAGATTCTGGGAATCCCATGCTTCTGTTTCGAAAGACGGAAAAACCCTCTATTTTTCGAGTAACCGTAAGGGTGGTTATGGAGGCCTGGACATTTACCGCTCAGAAAGACAGGAAAACGGAGAATGGGGACCAGCCATAAACCTGGGACCAAAAGTAAACTCCAAGTACAATGATGACACCCCATTTGTCACAGAAACAGGAAACAAACTTTTTTTCAGTTCATATGGGCATTATAACATGGGGGGCTACGACATCTTCATGAGCCTGAAAGATGAAGAGGGCCAGTGGTCAGAGCCGGTAAACATAGGGTATCCCATAAATACAACTGACGACAATCAGTTTTTTGTTCCCATTAAAGACGGTGAAATAGCCTATCATTCCAAATTTAATCCCACAGATGGATTTGGAAAACATGATATTTTCCGGTATGAAATCTACAGCCCCGATAATCCCAGAATGTTTGCCATTGAAGGATGGCTGGATCTCCTGGGAGTTGAGGAAACTCCTGAGAACATAGACATCCTGGTCGTTGAACAGTCCTCCGATGATACCCTGAATATGCTTAATCCCGATCAGGACTTGACTTTCAATTTTGAAGTTCCTGCAGGAAGTTATGAAGTGATATTCAACAGTGAGAGATTTGAACAGGAAATCCTGAAACTTGATGTGAATACAGAAAGTCCAATATCCGGATTGGTTCTTGACATGCCGGTCACTCTTGACCTGCTGAAACCTGCCATTAGCAGTGAAGAACTGGAAAAAATGTTAGACATAAGGGAGGACAGCATTATCTATGTAAAAGAGGGTGAAAAAGCAAAGATCCGATACAATGTAGAAAAGGGAAGCAAAGTGGTTATCGATGTCATTAATGATGATGAATTGGTGTTAACAGACAGCCTTGTGGCGGACAAAAAACGGCAAAGATACGAGTTCGATCCTGTACCCGGTGAAAATGAATTTCGTATTACCGTTAGCGATGAAAATGACAACAGGATTTCAAAGGAAATCAAGGTCATTGACATGGAAGTGGTCAAAAAAGAGATTGATGAACCTTACCAGGAAGAAATCACCCGGGCAGACACAGTTCAGGAAATGGAGCCGGGAAAAGCCATAACTGAAGCCCCTGCAGAAGATCAAGATAATCTGAAAGAACTTCTGGAGGCACTGAGCAGCAATGCCTCAGAAGAATTGCATCAGTATCTGGAGAATCTGGATCCGGAAACTGAGGGAATTAATTCAGATGAAGATCTTATTGATCATCTTTACAAAGTAGCTAAAGATGAGAACTTTACTTCTGCAGATGTTTCTTCAGCACTGGAGCAAACCGGACGGCTGAATGAGCTGGATATCTTTATTCATGAACTCGCAAGCTTATCAGCGCCCGGATTACGCAATTATTTGCTGGATATAAACCCGGTCGATCTTAATCTTCACTCTATCGAAGAGCTCATCAACCATCTTTTTGATGCTGCTGAGAATGAAGATTACACGAGAAAGGATGTGGCAGATGCGCTGGCAAAGTATTACGGATTGAAAAATATGGCTGCCCTGATTGATGAACTCCTTTCGCTTTCCGATGGATCATTGCACGACTATCTCTCCGGGCTTACTCCCGAAGAAGAGGGGATTTTCACCCTGTCCGATCTCTATCAGCATCTCTTAAAGGCTGCTGATGATCACGATTTCAGTAAGGATGACGTGGTTGAGCTTTTTGAAGATTACTTTGCTTCCTACGGACAGGATCCCTTGTTTATTCTCGAAAAACTCATAAATGCAGCGGAAGGGGAAATCCTTTCCTTCCTGAAAAACATAAGAGAAGATGAGATTCAGGGCATGAATAGAAAATCCTTTTATGATTATCTGATCAGAAAAGCAGAAAAAGAAGACATCAACATTATCGATCTGCTGGCAACCGCATTGGATGCAGAGGAAGTAAACCCGGAAAATTTAAAACTATACCTTAAAGAATATGGCCAGAAGGGAATAAGGAAAGCGCCTGATCAGTTACCCCGGGACATCATGACCTCAGGAGAAATATTTAAACATATCGCAAAGCTTTCCGAAACAGATCATTCCGTTGACAGGGATGAACTGATCGGATTGATTAAGGAATACCTTCAAAACAAGGAGGTGTATGAACTTTATTATGATCTTTTACGGCATTCCGAAGAGGATCTTAAGCGCTTTTTGCAAACCCTGGATATAAGGAAATCCGATTTTAATAACCGAACAGATCTCATTGACTTCCTCCTGGAAAAGGCAAAAGAAAATGGCTTTACCCCGGAAGATGTTTATAATGTCCTGGAAAATAATTACAAGAAAGTGTCCCTTTCGAATCTCATACATAATCTTGAACACCATGCGGAAAAGGGATTAAAAGAAGCCCTCAGGGATCTTGATCCTGCAAGGGAAAATATCAGGGATCTCGGGGATCTGCTCAATTATTTGTTTAACAATAAAGAAAAATACGGGTACTCCGGTCAGGATGTTTATCATCTTATTGAAAAAAATCTTGCCCTGGAAATCATGCCCGAAGCACATCACGCAAAAGACGATGACAGGAAAGAATTGAAAGAAAAATTCAACCGGGGAGCTGTTTGGACTGCAGGCATTTTGATCTTGGAAGGATTACTGATACTAATTCTCATCCTTATTGCCCGCAAAAAGAAGAAAAAGAAAGAAGAGGAAGTGAAATCGTAAAAAAGGAATTGCATCCCATTCTTTCTTAACTTTAAATATAATTTTTAAATTTGTTAAGAACCTTCAAATTAAATCTAAGATGAAAAAGCTCCTCCTGTTCTCTGGTATATGCTTGTTTATCAGCCTGACGTTTAGCCATGCCCAAAATGAAGATGATATTCAGCTGAATTTTTATGACGGGGAATTCTTTCTTGCAGAAGAAGAATATCGTGATGCTTTGCAGGCATTTCAGAATGTATACAAGGAAGGTTACCAGGATAATGCCAATATTAATTACAGAATCGGGATCTGTTATCTGAATTTGCCCGGGGAAAAAGAAAAGGCCGTACCTTATCTGGAAAAAGCGGTGAACAATGTAAGCAGGAACTACAGGGAGGGTAATTTAAATGAAGATAAAGCAAATATTGATGCATGGCTCTTTCTTGGGAATGCCTATCGCATAGCCACTCAACTGGAAAAGAGTTGTGATGCTTATAAAAAGTACATAGAGATCAAGAAATCATCCGAGTCAAAAGAAGTATTATTTGCGCAAAAACAGATTGAAGCCTGCGAAAGAGCGAAAGAAGTCATCAATTATCCTGTGAAACTTAAACTGGAAAACCTTGGTCCTCTGTATAATTCATCCTTAAACAATTACAACCCGGTATTATCTATGGATTATAGTGCAATGGCTTATATGAGCGAGCAAAGGTTTTATGATGCAGTATATTTCATTGAAATTGAAAATGGGCGGTTCTCCAACCCCGTTAATATTACCCCTCAGATTCAGTCTGATGGCGATCAGTATGTAACTTCTCTTTCCAGAGACGGTTCCAAAATGCTACTTTCAAAAATCTCCAATTTCGATGCCGATATAATGATCAGTACTTACGAAGGGAAAAGATGGACAAGATCGAGGAACATTGGAAAGCCCATAAATAGCAAATTTTTTGAATCCCATGCCTGTTTTTCACCTGATGGGAACACCATATATTTTACCAGCAACAGAAGAGAAAGCCTGGGAGGAATGGATATTTTTTATTCAAAGCTTAATGAAAAAGGGAAATGGTCAGATCCTGTAAACCTTGGCCCCGTTGTAAACACTGAATTAAATGAAGAAACACCCTTTATCTGTGATGATGGAAAAACCTTATATTTTAGTTCACAGGGACATACTACCATTGGGGGTTTTGATATTTTTGTGACACGTCTTCAGGAGGATGGTACCTGGTCAAAACCCGAGGCCCTTCCTTATCCGATTAATACTACAGATGATGATCTATTTTTCTACCCGATTTGTAATGAAATAACGGGAGAGGAAATCGCCGGCTACACTTCAAGAATTGAACAGGAAGGACTGGGAAGTGGTGATATTTACAAAGTGAAATCCATGCCATATGAAGAAGTCGCAGAAGAAGAGCTGGAAGAAAAAGCCGAAGAAATTACAGAAGAGGCTGAAGAAACTGTTGCCGCGCAGGAAGCAGAACCCCTTGAAGAACCGGTTGAGGAAACTATTGAAGAACAGGCAGAAGTAAAAGATGAAATCGAAGACATTGAAGAAGTCATCGAAAAACCGTCGTTT
>CAZQOV010000029.1:0-25299 GCA_964595055.1 uncultured Bacteroidaceae bacterium
CAGTGGCTACTGTACTCATATACATCATTTTCTTCGCGATCAGTCTTGGTCCCTTAGGTTGGCTTATGATTTCCGAAATTTTCCCGCTGAAAGTCCGGGGTCTGGGAATGAGTATCGGAGCTTTCTCCAACTGGCTTTTTAATGCCATTGTTGCTTTTACCTTTCTGAAAATCGCCTGGGTGTTCACCCCGGAGGGAATGGAAATTGTGAATCAGGCAACAGGAGAACCCGATCCAAATCCTGCCGGTTCTTTTTATCTTTATTCGGCAATTGCCATTATCGGCATCCTATGGGGGTTGAAATATATTCCGGAGACCAAAGGAAAAACTTTGGAAGAAATTGAAGACCACTGGAGAGCGGGCAAAGCTCCCAACGAGTTATAGATATAAGATCTCCACGAAAAAACAAAACCGTCTTTTATTTTTAATAAGAGACGGTTTTTTATTTTGCAATGTTAAAAAAGAGATAAAAGGCAAACACAACATAAGGAATGTTAAAATCATCCAACATATTTGCAGTAGAAATCAAAAGAATATATCATGATTAAAATATGTCCGGTTTCGTTTAAGCAGATAAATGGAAATCTCAGTCGCCTGAATGCAGCTTTCACGGCAATCATGTCTGTTTTCTTTGTCTTTACCTTATCACCTGTTTTTTTGTTTGTTTTAGCAACAGATTTTATGCTTCGTAATTTATTTGAAGGAAGGTTTAATCCAATCGTCCGTTTCAATTCCTATATCATTCATGCCATCCACCTTCCCGGTCATATGATCAATGCGGGACCGAAAATCTTTGCTGCCCGGGTTGGCCTGAGCCTGAGCCTTCTGGGAACCATACTTTTCTATACCGGGAATACCGGTTTTTCTATTCTTGTAGTAGGCGTTCTGGCCATTTTTTCATTTATGGAAGCGGTATTTAACTTTTGTGTAGCCTGTAAGCTGTATCCATATGTTTTGCCGTTGAACAGATTTTTTGAGTAATTTCTTTTTCCCAGGTCTGAAGATTCATGGATTACGATTATCTTTAACGCCTTTTCTTTCTGTTTGTCGCAGCAGTTTTCTGCAGGCGTGAAACTTCGGAAGCATGCGGATCACCGTTTGCTTTTAAGCACCGGTAATTTAAGATAGAGCCTGGATATAATGCGTCGATGCCGATGGGGGAATATCAGCTATTTCCTAAACGCCATTACCATCTTAATCATTCCCATAATATTACCCCGGGATTCTTCATCAAAATTATCGGGTTTGATGGATTTGTTCTGACAATGAAGGGCAAAAGATGTGGCCAGTTCACTTCGGCTCAAGTCATGGATCCGGAGATATTCCAGATTTTCTTCTGTAATGCCCGTTCTTTTTTTCAGGATATGCTTTTTAAAGTCGATGGTTGAAAAAAGATTTTCAAGGCCTTCAAAATTCTTTAAAATACGAATCCTTTGTTTCAGTTTTTCTTCATTTGACTGAAATAGTCCTTTCCTGATTACATTAACAACCTGTTCAGATTCAGGGTTATCGCTGAGCAAGACCCCGAATTTCAGCTTCCATCCGGTCATCAGGTTAACCAGCATTGGAACGGAAGAAATATCGGTAGAGGGAAGAAAATATACTTTTTCGGCAGGAGCGAAAATATCAAACAATGTTTTAAGGTAATAAAAAGCTGTAGTATCTTCAACAATGACGTTATTTCTTTCCTGAATAAAGTTGCTTTCACTAATTTGAGAACCCAATAGCGTATATATGGGTGACAGGGTATCGCTTGAAACGTTATCGAGCGACTGAGCATCATAGACCTTTGTTTCTGAGCGATCATCATATTCATCTGCCCGTTGGACGGCCAGGACCCGGTATATTTTATCTGTATTGACAAGATGCGGGGAATGAGTTGAATAAAGGATTTGAATGTTTTCTTTCAGATCTTCGAAAACCTTCAAAACATCTTCCTGAGCTCTTGCATGCAAGCTTAGACCAGGTTCATCGATTAACAGAACTTTTCCTTTTGCATTATTTTCCAAAGCAGTAGCTTTCAGTTCGAGAAAAAAAGAAAGGAACCAGCGTACTCCCCTGCTTCTTTGTTTGGGATAAAGTCTCTCATGTTCATCCTTAATCCAGAATTCGAGATATGGCTTTCCTTTTTTATCAGGATGATTGAAATCATAATGTTCAAGTTCAAAATTGAGACGGATTTTATTATTTCTTCCCAGACGCTGTCGCCAGTATCCCTGGAAATGTAAAGTAATTTCCCCGTTAAGGTTTTCAATCTTTTGTTTCAGGATTCTATTGTTAGATTCTTTAAAAAAACTGGCATCCAGTCCCGAAACGATCAGAAAATTCCGAGCGGCATTATAACCTTCAACATTTGTATTAAGATTCAGGATATCCTCAAGGTCTATTCGATTGGGTAACAAACTACTGAAATCTTCGAATAGTTTAACATCCGGAAGGTGCAAGGCAATCTGATCTGCAATTTGATCCAGGCTAAGCTCTTTTTCGGTATTTTCAACTTTTTCCCATGCCCTGGCTTCCATGTTGGAAATTTTGCTCATACTGTTCAGGGAGGTTTGAAACAATTCTCTGGCAAAAAGATAACTCGAATGAAGTTGATTCTCTTCTTCTTCAAGATGGACCAGGACATTTTGTTCTTTTTGTATCTCTTGTTTTAAGGTTTGAGCTAACTTTTCATTATCTGTAAAAAGGAGTTTCTCCTCAAGATCAGTGATGCTGCGATTTTTCATCTGGATTTTCAAGCGATGATCTTCAATAATTGTTTTTGCATTCAAAAATTTCTCAGCATACTCTGATCGTTGAATCAGGTTATTTAAGCCTTCAGATTTTTTTTGAAATTCAGCATCCGATTTTTCATAGAGCATCCGTATTTTAGATTCCTCTTTTTTAAGTTCAGTCAGCTCTTCACTTGCCGTCTGTTTTTTCTTCTCATTTCTGGCTCTTTGCAGTATCTTTTCCAGCTTATCAATTTTTGATCCGATAAGGGAGATTTCAGAAGTTTGATCCGTTCGGTTTTTCTCTTCCCGACTGACCTCTTCAACCAGTTGAGATGTGTTTTCGAGTATTTCGGAGGCCTTGCTTACCAGGTCTTCTGTAAGCAGTTTTTCTCTTTCTTCCTTCAGATTGTATTCGTTCAGAATTTCGTCATCGCCGATAAAAAGTTCCGAATTGCTTTTATTATCCCATCTACGATTGAGTGTTACTTTATTGTTTTTTCGAATATTGGTGGCAATTTGGGCAGGCAAATTTTCAATCGAAGAAAATTTTTGTACTTCCTCTTTATTGAGTTTGAATTCACAGGAAACCATAGGAAGGCTCAAATCTGATCTTAAAATATCTTCCGAAATGGATCCGTTGGAAAAGCTAAATATTGCTTCCAGTATAGAAGTTTTCCCTGATTCATTCTGCCCGATAAGGGAAGTGATATTATCACTGGCAAGTATGATCCATCCGGTATCTACGATAGATCGGTAGTTTTTTATTCGAAATGCTGAAAGTTTCATAATTTAAAAGAATCAAGTCCAATGCCCAAAACAAGAATATCATCTATCTGACGGTTTTCTCCTTTCCAGTCATCCAGTTTATTTACAAGGATTTCTACCTGCTTGCCTATTTTTTTATTATGCAGTGACTTAATAATTTCACGAAATCCTTTCATTTTAAGTTTTTTATATTGTTCTCCTCCAAATTGATCCGAATAACCATCAGAGAATATATACAAAGAATCTACCTCATCCAGCTCAAGCAAATTACGGGTAAAAGATTCTTCCTCAAGAGGACTAACCCCTATAGGCATTCGATCCCCTTTAATTTCTATCAATTCTCCCTTCACAAAATAGAAAAGGGGATTATTAGCTCCTGCAAATTCTATTACCCGGGCTTCTGTATCAATGACACAAAGTGCCATATCAATTCCGTCTTTTTGCTCCCCTGCCATTCCTGTCTGGTGTAAAGCCTTCATAACATATTCCCGCAATTGATTCAGTATCTTATTAGCAGCAGGAATGCAATAAGAGGTAATCTGATTCAGGAAATTTATGCCCATTATGCTCATGAAAGCCCCTGGAACACCATGTCCGGTGCAATCCGCAGCAGTTACCGCAATGCGGTTTTGCACCTTATTGATCCAGTAAAAATCACCACTTACCACATCACGTGGTAAATTAAGAATAAAACTATCGGGTAACAAACGCTTGAAATAATCTGCATCCGGTAATAAGGCTGCCTGAATATTGCTCGCATACCTGATACTATCGGCAATTTCTTTTTCACTTAGATGAGAATGCATATTATCTATTACGTAGGCTACCATTTAATATTATACACGGTATACGAAATTTCCGCATTAGTGATTCAAAATGCATGGTATTTTTTGTTGTAACCCTGTATTCTGAATAATAATTTATAACTGGACCCTGTTAAGCGATCTTTAATATAAAAAAATATAATCACATATATCACATATACAGTGGTTTAACAAATAACAACTTATTTTATCCGCTTATATCTGGTTTTTTGGCAGAGATTTTGACTTAAGTCAGGTAAGAACCTCATAAATCTCAAGATCATGAAACAATTAAGTATATTAACGGTCATATTGCTTCTGGCAATCTCCCTGAATGCACAAAGCAATAGGAGCCGGTCAGAAAGGGAAAGGAGTTCCGAACCTGAAAGAAAAGAAAGGGTAACTCGCAGCACCCACAATCAGAACCGCTCCGCAAGAACAAAAGCCTCGCAACCTACAAGGTCTGTCAGAGAAAGGGATGGTCAAATAAGATCCTCTTCAAACACCCGGTCTGAACGTAATAACAGATCAGTGAGTCCAGAAAATCGAAACACTAACAGGCAGGCTTCTCCCAGAAATTCTTCCCGCCAATACGATAGTCAGGACAGAAGATCCGGAGGCAGGTCTGATATCAGAATAGAAAGAGAATCCGGTTATCGTGATGGTCGGTCCGGAAACATTCGCAGACGTGCTGAACACTACGACCCTTCACGAAATGCCAGGGTTGATGATGCCAGAAGAAATAATGGCCGTGACAGAACTTATAACCCCAAAACCGGTCGCAGGTATGAAGCAGAAAGAAGGAGCTATACATACAGACCTGACAGACGTGCAGTACGACCGGCGCCTAAAGTTTATCATGCACATAAACCCATTGAATACAGAAGAAAGCATTATGTGTACAGAGTTCCGCCAAGAACATCCATTGTTTGGACGCATAACATGTACAGAGAATATGTTTATCTCTATCCGGAATTTAAGCTCTGGTACTATCCAATTGGTTATCGTATTCCTACCATCTCCGCTTATGATGTAGGAGGTTATATTGGTGAAGTAGCAAGAGTATATGGTGAGGTTTATGATGTCTGGTATTCGCCGGGAACAAGGGAGTATTACCTTTACATTGGCGGACCATTCCCATACCAGGATTTTACCATAGTCCTGGACAGACATGATGCCAGAAGATTCAGCAGATGGCCGGAAAGATTCTTTTCCGGGAGACATATTGCCGCCACAGGCTTAATAAGCATCTATGAAGGCAAACCTGAAATGTTTCTTAAGAAAAGTAATCAGCTAAGGGTCTATTAAGTAATTTTCGGGGAAATAACTCAATGTGGAAATTTTATCCGCAAACGAAAACAAAGGCTGCCTAAAAAGAGAATCAGGCAGCCTTTTTAAATTCGTAAGACTAAACTGTTGCATCTTGAAGGTTTCACAATTCGCAATATATCCCATCGTCGGTTAAATTTTTACAGGGATATCTCCAGGTAAAATTTTCTTCTTCTATAAGTTTATCTGCTACTTCAGGCCCCCATGCACCCGCTGGATAGCCATAGAGGGGAATATCTTCATTCTTTCCCCAGGCTTTTAATATCGGATCAAGAAATTTCCAGGTGATTTCGACCTCCTCAGCCCTTGAGAATAAAGTTGAATCATTTAACATACAATCGAGTAGAAGCCTTTCGTAGGCCTCAGGAATTTTTTTATCTGAAAGCGAAGAGTAAAGAAAGTCCATGTTTACAGTTTGTACAGCAAAACCGGCACCCGGAACTTTCATGCTAAACTTCATCAATAGACCTTCATTGGGCTGAATTCTGATGATCAACTGGTTGAGGTCATTTGGCAAACCATCACTCCTGCAAAAAATATGATGAGGCGTATCTTTGAAATGAATTACAATTTCGGTCACTCTTGTAGGCATTCTCTTTCCTGTTCGTATATAAAAAGGTACTCCATTCCACCTCCAGTTATCAATATAGAATTTTATGGCGGCATAGGTTTCGGTTTTCGATTTTTTATCGACACCCTTTTCTTCCCTGTAGGATCTTACCTTTTCACCCTTCACGGTGCTTTCAAGGTATTGTCCCCTTATTACCTGAGCGTACACATTTTTCTCCTGGAGAGGCCTTAGTGATTTGAATAATTTAATTATTTCTCCTCTTATTGATTCGGAATCAGCATTCACAGGAGGCTCCATGGCTACCAGTCCAACCAGTTGAAGCAAATGATTCTGGACCATATCACGAAGGGCTCCGGATTTCTCATAATATCCTCCACGATTCTCTACTCCAACTGATTCTGAACTGGTGATCTCCACATGATTTATATAGTTCCGGTTCCATATGGGTTCATAAATGGTATTTGAGAATCTGGTTACCAGAATGTTTTGCACGGTTTCCTTTCCGAGATAGTGATCAATCCGGTAGATTTGCCTCTCATCAAAATAGTCCAACAGATGTTGGTTCAGTTTTTTGGCTGAATCATAATCGTTTCCAAAAGGTTTTTCGATAATAAGCTTGACTCCTTTGTGGTTGAGTCCGTTTTCAGCAAGGTTTCTGGTTATTGTTTCATAGAGTTGTGGAGGGGTCGCCAGATAAAAAAGGATATTTCGATTTGCAAGTGGGGACATATCCAGATTCTCAAGATAAGCTTTAAGTTGTTGATAATCCGTATTAAGGTTATAATCCAGAGAAAGATAAGAAAGGGAGGAAAGAAAAATCTCATTTACTGGTCTGGCACCCGAATATTTTTCAAGTGCTTCATTCATTCGCTCACGGAAATCTTCATTATTCATAGAGGTTCTTCCAAGGCCCAGTATGGAGAATTCATCGGGCATTAAATGTTGTTCATTCAAACGATAAAGTCCAGGAATCAGTTTTCGGGAAGTAAGGTCTCCGGAAGCACCAAAAATAACAAGGCAATGTGGATCGGGTTTATTCATCGGAAAATTTTTGATTAATTTACTAGATTTCTTTCCAATTTATCAATAATTTTTATGAAGTCTTTTCGATGGATGAAAGGAATGAAAAAGCCCTTCCAGCGTTCAAAGGGATATTGTAAGGAATCAATTCGGATGTAAGCGATAAATTCCGTTCCCTCGTTTTTTTCGTTCAGGGCAAATCCTGCAAGAATAGGATTACGCATGCTTTCTAATGATACAATATAGCTGATTTCGGCATATGCAATTTTTTCCTCAATTTCAATTTCCAGTTGAGAAGCAGAGATAAACTCTCCGACGAGAGTTTCCAGAAAAGAAGGCTCTTCAAGCACAGAAAAAACAGCCACCGGATCTGTTTTAATGATTCTCGTTTCTGTAAAAAACTGTTTATCCGGCAATAGAAAGGCTCCACCAAGAAATATAATTGACACCAGCAGGATAATAACCAGGACAATTCTCATAATTTTCATCTGTAAATCTACACCTAGTAAAGTTAAAAATCTAGTTTGATTATTTCTTTCGGATTTAACAATGGAACAAAATTTGTGAAAATTTGTTTAGTCAAAATATTCCATCTTCACCGGTTGGTTTTTCTTTGGGAACAACCGCATTGGAACGGGAAATGGAATAGGCAGTAAAGAAACCCAGTGCACCATTGCTAATGTTGGAGGATATATTTGCTGGAGGTCCGCTAAATAAAGGGTTTTGTCCAAAAGATTCATTTTGTGCCTGGAGCAAAAAATTATAATATTCTTCCGTAATCCCGTTTGCTTCAAACGTAACAATGTCTCCGGGATTCAATCGTTCATCTTCGTCCGATTCAAGGAGAAATTGTGATGTTATTCCATAGGTATAACTGCCATCGAACAAATCGTCATTCTGAATAACATATTCGCTAAGGGTATCCGTAACAAGGCGACCATTTACCCGGGTTTTGAATATATAATAATTCTTCACATTGGCCGGATCAAATGTCCAGACCTGGATTTCCCAGCCTGAGAAAAAACTGTTGGAGGTATAAACCAGTTTGATAGAATCAATTGAATTCACTGCCGGGAGATAAGAGGAAGCCGTATAAAATTCGGATTCACCATCAGCATTAACATCCACATCTTCAATGGTCAACGTATAGGTTTCTCCGGGTATCCCATAAAAATCCGGTCGGGTTTCATAAAAACCCGGGAGATCAGGGTTTTCTTTAAGTATAAATGAAGTATCGGAATAAGATAAAGTAACCAGGGCATTTCGGACTTTTTCTGCTGGCTGATTGAAGTAATAATCGGCAGATTTTTTTAATTCGACTTTATGAGTGGTAGTATCGGTCGTTATTTCTCCAAAAACCACCAGGCTTGTATAGGTAGAATCCAGCTCTATTTCTATGGTTTCGGTACAAGCAAACAAAACCGGCAGGGCTAATAAAAAGATCCATATTCTTCTCATATCAAAACTTAAAATTATAGGTTATGGCAGGAATTATGGAAAACAGATAGGTTCTTTCCGCAAAGGTGCGATTTGGATTTTTAGTATCCTGGACAAAGTTTATCGCCCATGTATTTTTCCGTGCATAAGCATTATAAAAAGACAGATTCCATTCACTGACCCACCTTTTTTCGGGTTTCTTTTTTTTATAATTAATTGACAAATCCAGTCTGTGATAATTATCAAACCGGTATTCATTCCTGTCGGAATAAACCGGCAAAATTTTTCCCAGAATTTCATAACGACCTGTAGGAAAAGTATAAGGAAGTCCGGAAGAAAACACCCAGTTGGTTCCAACCGACCATGCATTATTGATCCGGTAATTCAATACGATGGCTATGTCGTGAGGTTTATCGTATGGGGCATCATAGGGTTTTCCTTCATTTATTCCGTTTATTTGACGGCGTGTTTTGGACAAAGTATAGCTTACCCATCCATTGATTTTTTTTTCTGACAATCGTATAAGAAACTCCAATCCATACGACCATGAGTTTCCAGTCCTTATTTCGCCTTCCAGTTGCGGATTCAGAAGAAGCATGGCATGATCACGGAAATCGATGGTATTCTGCATATTCTTATAATAAGCTTCGACAGAAGTCTCGAGGGTATGGTCCCGAAAATTCTTAAAGAATCCCAAAGAAATCTGATCAGCGATTTGGGGCCTGACATTCGGACTGGCTGAAAACCAGATATCGAGCGGAGTGCCAGCTGTGCTGTTTTTTGCTAATTGCAGGTATTGTCGTGTTCTTGAATATGCGGCTTTGAGAGCATTGTTATCATCAATGGTAAAATTCAGGCCAAGCCGGGGCTCAAGTCCAAAATAATTATGAAAGATTTCTCCTTGTTCGTAAACAGTGGAATCGATAACATCGTAGTTCCGGTCAAAATTGTAAACGGTAGCTTCTCCTAAATTCTGGAAGCCGGAAACTCTCAACCCATATTTGACTGACCAGCACTGGCCTATTTTTTCTTCGCCCATAAAATACAATCCATGTTCCAGGGCGTAATTTTCCGGCACTTTGAATTCGTTGAATATTGTTTCTTCTCCTAATCCTTTAGCTATTCCGGGATTGAATAAATGATAGGTGGAAGATAAGCCAAAGTAAAAGGTTGAAAGAGGATTTGCATAATAGGTGAAATCAGCTTTAATTCCGTAATTTTTTAAATTAGAATTCCATACAAAGGAATTCGGTTGATCTTCGGGAGTTCCCAGTTCATAATTATAGTTTGAATAGATCAAGCTGAAGTTACTGAAGAGTTTTTTGGAGAACAAGTGATTCCAACGGAAAGAAAATGTATTATTTCCGAATGTCATTCCGGCAAACTGATTTGCAAAAACATCCTGCCCGAAATACCCGGAAATAAAAATCCGGTTGTCTTCATTAATAATATGATTAAACTTAGCATTAAAGTCATAGAAGTATAACTCACTTTCTCTTACTTCTTCAGTTTTGGCAAGGGGAAGGAATAAATCTGCATAGGTTCTCCTTCCGGCAAGCAAAAAAGAGGTTTTATCCTTAATTAGAGGTCCTTCTAAGGTCAAGCGGCTTGATATGGTCCCTACTCCACCGGAACTTGAAAATTCCCGGAGGTTGCCGTCTTTCATTCGCACATCCAAAAGTGAAGACAGTCGACCGCCATAGCGAGCCGGAATATCTCCTTTATAGAGTTTGACATCCTTTACAGCATCATTATTAAATACTGAAAAAAAACCCAGCAGATGGGAGGCATTATAAACTGTAGCTTCATCCAGAAGAATCAGGTTTTGATCGGTGCCTCCCCCCCTGACACTGAACCCTGAGGAACCCTCTGAAGCAGATTGCACCCCCGGAAGAAGTTGAATTGCTTTAATCACATCAACCTCTCCCATGAATGCGGGGATCTGGCGTATGGATTCAATAGGCAACTTGGAAGTCCCCATTTCAAGACTGGTAATGTTAATGTTTTTTTTCTCTGCGCTAACCGTTACTTCTTCCAGACTTTCGGCAGTTTCTTCCAGTTCAATATTCTTAACCAGATTCTCATTCAGCCTTAATTTGTATTCCTTACTTTTGTAACCTACGTAGGAAAATCCTATGGTGTAATTCCCTTCCCCCAGGGTAATAGAATAAAATCCATAGGAATTGGATACCGTCCCGTCTGCAATTTCTTTTACGTAAACTGTAACTCCTATTAATTCCTCCCCTGTTTTTGCGTCCCGGATATGACCAGAAAGCGTATAGGATTTTTCAGGCAAATTATTTCCCGGCATAGCGGCCAGCCATATTGTCTGCAAAAGAAATATAATGAAAGTAATTCTTTTCATAATTTATTCACTAAGAGTGCAGGGTAAAAACCGGTATCTTTCAGACAAATATCAGACCAGCTTTGTTTGCGAAAAAAAATAAATGATTATGGATGAAAAGCGTAGAGATCAATACTGATTATCTCTGAACTTTGTGAATACCTTAACAGGTAACATGCTCTGAAAATGTGAATTTCTACCCATAAACGAATAAATTAAAAAAATCTATTCGGATAATCTCATTTTGTTTGGACCTGATAGCATTGACGCAGATTAAAACATCTGCTCCATATCATTACCACCCCTCCTTTCACCACGTCGTTGTGAGAAGTTATTAAGTTTATAGCTTAGGGAAAGCATCACAACCTGAGGTTCGCTGCTAAAACGGACAAAACTCTCGAAATTTTGGCCATTGCTTGTAAACTCATACCCCATGGTTCCGAACAGGTCTCTTACCTGAAGGGTGGCAGAAAGTTTTCTGTCCAGAAAATCCTGACGAAGTGCCAGACTACTATAATAAAACTCCCCGCGTTTACCCTGTGCTGTAACTGAGGGCCCGTTATAAAATCCGGTAAGCTGCAAACGAGTTTTGGAGGTGATATTGAATGTTGCATTTAATCTGGTGTTCCAGTTATTGCTTCGGGCATCAATAGGTTCCCCCTCAATTTCTCCTTCTATCCAGTACCGGTAAATGGTAGCACTGGCATTTAATTCCAGCCATTTCAAACTGGCAAAGTTCAACATTAATTCAGATCCAAGGGAATAGTCATCTGAAATATTATCAAAGCTCATCAAAATTGTATTGTTTGCCACATCATAGGGTGTTATTATTCTTTCAATTTTATTTACGGTATTCTTAAAATAGGTTTCAAATGCGATAAAAGATCTGCCAAATGACTTCTGGTATCCAAGTTCAAATGAATTCACGTATTCAGGTTCCAGATCAGGATTTCCTCTTCGTAATGTATTGGAGTTCATGAAATTTGTAAAAGGCTCAAGATACCAACCTCTTGGACGATCTATCCTCCTGCTGTAAGACAACATTAATTGATGATCATTTTTAAAGGAACGGGAGATATGAAGTGTCGGAAACAAGTCAAAACGATTTATACGTGATTCCTCCCCACCCTGCTCGCTTACTATTATGCGGTCAGTATATTCTCCCCGGAGTCCAAGTTGATATTTAAATTGCCCCAGCTGATTTCCATAAGTTGAATATACAGCCTGAATGTTTCGGAAAAAATCATTGCCGTTGGTATATTCCTCATTCAGGGTCCATGAATTAAAATCAGGGTCAAATTCTTCAAAGAGATAGCGTTCAGATTCCTGATCAATCCTGGTTTGGTAACCTGCTTCAAATTTTCCCTGCTCACCGAGGGGAAGGGTATAATCTATTTCGATTCTCAGTTCTTGTTCATCTCCCTCCTCTCCTGTGCGGATTCTTTCAGGAGAGAAGTCCTGTTCGATCTCAAAATTTTCATTTGCCGGATATTCGGTCTGGATGTTCCCGTCTTCTCCTAATTGATTAGAAAAATAAGTCATAGCAACCAGTTCATGCCCTTCTTCCTCAAATTTCCGGGTGTAACTAAGATTCAGGTCCACATACTCACGGGAAAAATCGTTAAAATTGTCACTTAGAAAATAGTTGTCATAGCTCAACACTTCATCGTATTCTCTCATTTCCTGAACACCTCCAAAACCAAAATTTGAGTTTCCAGTTTCGGCGGAGAATGACAAGATATTTTTATCATTGATATTGTAATCAATTCCACCTTTCAGTTCAAGACCTCCTCTGTTTCTGTTTCTTGTTCCATCGACCATCACATAATTTACAGTATCCGTCAGAAATTTTCTTTCTGAATTAACTGTTCCCCAATAGTTTCTGTCACTATAATTCATTCCACCGTATACGGTGAATCTGTCAGTTCTGTAATTTAAGAGAAAATCTCCCGAATACTTATCATTGGTTCCCAAAGTAGCGTTAAAAATACCAGACAATCCCCGTAGAGCATTTCTTTTGGACACAATATTGATAATGCCGGCCATTCCATCGGGATCATATTTTGCTGAAGGGTTTGTGATGATTTCTATATTTCGAATGGCACTGGCTGGTATCTGCTGCAATGCTTCACTTCCCGATAATGCCGTGGGTTTGCCATCGATCAGTACTGTGAAATTTTCGCTACCTCTCAAAGACACGTTGCCTTCAATATCCACCGTAACGGAAGGGGTATTTTGCAATACATCTGCTGCTGTACCCGTTGAAGCATTAATATCCTGGCTAACATTGATAACTTTTCGGTCGATCTTATATTCCACATGAGCCTGATCAGCCACGATTTCAACTTCCTCAATTTGCTGAACTGCCTCTCTCAATTCCAGCTCTCCTAAATCCACTAACCTTTCCTCAGGCTGAATAATGATGTTATTGATAACTTTCTTTTCATAACCCATGAAATTGGCGATCAGGTAGTATTCCCCAAAAGGCAGACCTGTTAAGCGAAAGCTACCTTCAGGACCCGTAATTCCTCCGTCTGCCATTGAAGAATCGGCGCTGCTAAAAACCGCAACCGAAGTAAATTCCAAAGGCTTATCTTTTTCTGCATCAATTACTTTACCTGTAAGCACACCGAGCCTCATTACAGAACTTCCACCAGGATTATCAGAGGGCTGTGCAGCAATAGGGAAAGGTAAAAAAAATAGGAATAGCAGTATGGATAAAAATGTTGTGATTCTCATATTCTTACTTGTTTAATATTTCGCAGAAATTGCTAAACAAAAACTCCTGCACAGAGTAGACAAAAGAAATGAGAAAAAGTTTTAAGAAGGTGAAGGAGAAACAAGGTTTAGGGCAGACTAAAATTGATTTCTATTCATTTTGCATATTGGAGACAAACCTTAAGGCCTGATATATTGAAACTTATAGAAATCTATCTTAATTATTTACAAATAAGTTACAGGGTTTCTTCCGAATGAGGATTTTCAATCATTAGAGGAATTAAAAACTCATGGGGTTACTTGCATTTCCGATCCTTGTTTTAATTTGCTTTTTTGATGTGGACATATAATAAAATGAGAATGCATTTCAAAGCTAATCGCAATTAAATATGAAAAAGATCTCCCATGGGGAGAATAAGATAGATTTAAACGATCTGACTAAGTGCATCAACATAGGCTTCTACAGAAGCTGTAATGATATCGGTGGAAGCAGAGAATCCATAGTATACAATGCCTTTATTTTCCACCTGGACATGGACTTTACCCAGATCATCACTTCCCCGGGTAATTGCCTGAATAAGAAATTCTTCCAGTTTTGCTTTTCGTTTGACAATTTGTTTTACGGCGGAGAATGACGCATCGATGGGACCATTACCTTCAGCGGTAGCTGTATATTTTTCACCATCTATCTCAAGTGTAACCGTCGCGACAGGTATGCTATTTAAACCACTGATTACCTGTAGCCTTTTCAGATGAATTTTTCTTTTGTCTTCTGCCACTTCTTTACCGGCAAGTATTCTAAGGTCATCATCGGTGAGGTCTTTTTTCTTATCAGCCAGTTCGAGAAAATTTTCATAAATATGATCCAGCTTTCCCTTATCGAACTTATATCCAAGTTTTTCCAGTCTGTGTTTCAAAGCCGCTCTACCACTACGTGCAGTGAGTACTATGGATGATTCATTAATTCCTACACTACGCGGATTTATGATCTCATAATTTTCTCTTCTCTTCAGCACCCCATCCTGATGTATACCCGAAGAATGCGCAAATGCATTTCGGCCAACTATGGCTTTATTAGGCTGGACTGGCATTCGCATCAAGCTGGATACCAGCCGGCTGGTTTTATAAATGCGTTTTGGATTCACATTTGTGATAAGGTTCAGGTGTTTTCTGCTCTTTAATATCATAACTACCTCTTCCAGAGAAGTATTTCCGGCTCTTTCTCCAATCCCATTCATGGTAACTTCGACCTGCCGGGCTCCATTCATAACCCCGCTTATGGTATTTGCAGTTGCCATTCCCAGGTCATTATGACAATGGGTTGAAATAATGGCTTTATCAATGTTTTTAACGTTTTCTTTAAGGTAACGAATCTTTTTTCCAAATTCATCGGGAAGGGTATAACCTGTTGTATCCGGTATGTTTATAACGGTGGCACCTGCTTCGATGACGGCCTCGACGACCTTTGCAAGGTATTTATTTTCCGTTCTTCCCGCATCTTCTGCATAGAATTCTACATCTTCCACAAACGACTTGGCATATTTAACTGCTTCTACTCCCCGTTTAAGTATAGTATCCGGATCAGAATTTAATTTATGATAAATATGATAATATGATGTACCAATTCCGGTATGGATCCGACCTCTTTTCGCAAATTTCAGTGATTCGGCTGCCACTTCAATATCCTTTTTTACCGCACGTGTAAGCGCACAAATAACCGGTTCACTAACCGCCTTCGATATTTCAATTACCGAGTTAAAATCACCGGGACTGGAAATAGGAAAACCTGCTTCAATTATATCAACACCCAGTTGTTCCAGCGCTCTGGCTACTTCAATTTTCTCGATGGTATTTAACTGACAGCCGGGAACCTGTTCGCCGTCTCTCAGCGTTGTATCAAAGACATAAACCTTTTCCTTTGCCATGTTCGTAGTTTTTATAAAAAATAATCGGAAAGTGATTATGCACCACTATCCGATAGCAGAAATTCGAAAATACAAAAATGCTAAATTTAATTTAAAAAGCGATTATTTCATTAATATTTTTTAATAAAGTCGTACGGTTTATACAAAATTATAAGCATATCTCACATTCAAGGTTCAATTTTATTTTAAACCACAAGCAAGGTTTTCTGCTTATTCGAAAAATTTTCATTCAAATAACTGCTTCAGGTCTACGGAGAAGAATCATTTAAGGATTATTTCGCTTTAAAAAATTCACGATTCATCATCGGTAGACATTTTTTGATAGTGAGGGAATAAAAAAATCTCCGTTTTGGACGGAGATTCAGTGAAATAAAAATTTCGCAGTAGGATAAAAGCTTATCAAATCAAAAGTATGGGAAAAATTCTGGTTTGATCGAAATAAAACTTGTTATTGATATGTATTCCCCTTTATTATAGAAAAAAGGCGCTGGCGGATAAATATGGATCAATCAAATTCTTTTTTAATTTGCTCAACCCAATTACGCACCCTTTCTTTGTTTTTGGATCCCTGGTTTTCGTAATCAATGGCAAGCCCCATAAATTGATCTCCCTCCACTCCTTTACTAAATTCAAATTCATATCCGTTTGTGGAGGTATATCCTATAACTTTTGCTCCCTGGTTCTTAAATAATTCAGCAAGAATTCCAATTGCATCCACGAAGTTCCCGGGATATTTTACCTGATCACCCAGGCCGTATATTGCCACCGTTTTACCTGAAAGGTCGAGATCCTCCAGTTCGGGAACAAATTCATCCCAATAATTGGGAAGTTCACCATCAAACCAGGTTGGAGCTCCTAAAATGAGATTATCGTAGGCAAGAAGTTTTTCACCATTTATTTCTTCAGCATTTACCATGTCTACAGAATCGTCATCAAACTCCTCTTTGATCTTTTCTGCGATCTTAGCCGATTTTGTTGCATTGAAACTATAAATAATTGCCGTTTTTTTCATTTTCTAATAGATTTCTGTGTTAAATGATACAATGTATCTAATAATTTAAAAGTTCAAGAGCGGTTTTATAGATTTTATCCACATTGGGTAAAATAGCAGCCTCGAGAATCCGGTTAAATCCGACCGGAGTAAACTCAGAACCTACTCTTTTCACTGGCGCATCCAGGTATTCAAATGCCTTCTCATTAATAAGAGATACTACTTCTCCTCCAAAACCAGCAAATACTTTATCTTCATGAACCATAAGGATTTTTCCGGTCTTTCTTGCCGTTTTCAAAATGGCTTCCTCATCAAGAGGGCTCAAGGATCTCAAATCCAATACATCAGATGAAATATTTTCTTCTTTCTCCAGTTTATCTACCACCTCAAGACACATATGACTGGTATTCCCATAAGTTATAAAAGACAGGTCATTTCCTTCTCTTCGGAGACGGGCTTTTCCAAATGGGACTTCAAAATCTTCAGGAATGGGTGTTGCCGCTTTTGGAGCATTATATAATGCTTTGGGCTCCAGAAACATGGTTACCCCTCTGGAGCGCATGGAGGTTCTGAGGAGCCCGGCGGCATCATCAGCAAATGAAGGATATACCACCCTGATCCCAGGTAAAGTAGCAAGAGCCCCTTCAATGGTTTGAGAGTGATAGAGTCCACCACCAATATACCCCCCCGAAGCCAGTCTGATGGTAATATTTGGGGAAAATTTCCCATTCGAACGCCAATAATCATGTGAAGTATCCACCAGTTGTTCCATAGCGGGCCAAAAATAATCTGCAAATTCGGCTCCTTCTACTACCACACGAATCTTATCATTAAAACGGCTCATTCCATTTGCGGTACCCACAATAAAATCTTCAGCAATAGGAGCATTAAATACTCTATCCTTACCAAATTCCTGTTGCATTCCCTTGGAAACATTAAAAATTCCGCCTTTATCTTTATTGGCAATATCCTGTCCCCAGAGAAAAGTGTCCGGATTATGTCTGAATTCAGCTTTTAGGGTTTCATTAAGTGCTTCAATGTACTTTTTCTTTTCTGTAGTGGCACTATGAATCCCTTCCGGATATTTTTCTGCTTTATAGGGTTCTGCAATGACAAAGTCATAGATGGATTCGGGTGATGGATCAGCAGCAGTAATAGCGGCCTTATGAGCTTTTTTTACGATTTCTTTTGCTTCTTCTTCAATGGCTTCAATTTCTTGTTCTGTCAAACGCTCATACCGGATTAACATCCTTCTGAATTTTGCCAGGGGATCGTATTTCTGGACATAGTTCATTTCATAGTCATCCCGATATAATTCATGACGATCGGAATTGGAATGCGAATGAATTCTGACACAATTCGCCTGCACGATGGCCGGCATCTCATTTTTTTCAATAAACTCTTTGGCTTCTGTCATCGTATTCATGGAATCGAATACGTCCTTACCGTTACAATGAAAAATTTTGAGATTTTTGAATCCAATAAAATTATCGGCCACTTTGCGGTTAGCTGTCTGATCTTCTTTAGGAACCGAAATTCCATAACCATTATCCTGTATCACAAATAAAACCGGAAGCCTTTCGGTAGATGCTCCATTAATAGCCTCATATACGTAGCCCTCCGAGACTGACGATTCTCCCTGAGAGCTAATAGAGACCCCCTTGACCCCATATTTCCTGATTGCTCGTCCTACCCCGGTAGCATGGAGGGCATGATTTCCCGTACAACTTGAGGTATTATGAATATTCCATTCCGGTTTAGCCAGGTGATTGGACATATGTCTGCCTCCACTGGAAGGATCATCCGCTTTGGATATCCCGTTAAGAATTATCTCTTCGGCAGTTAATCCTGCGGAATGGGCGGTAAGCATATCACGGTAATAGGGAAAAAGGTGATCATGTTCTTTGTCAAAAACCTGTCCTATTGCTAGCTGAATGCCATCATGGCCCGCATAGGGTGCATGGTAAGACCAGCCAATTGCCTGTTTCAGATAATTGGGAGCCCTGTCATCAAGAGCCCTGCCAACCACCATTATTTTTAGCCATTCTTTAAGTATCTCTTTATCCGTATGTTTAATGTGATATTTATATTTTTTCGTCATTTTATTTCCTTTTATTCAATTATATTACACAGTTCTGTTTACATCAAAATCTTCTATATAATCTGCAAGTTTTCTAAGGTAGGAACCTCCCAGGGCTCCATCAATAATTCTGTGATCGTAGGTAAGAGAGAGAAACATTTTGTGTCTGATCCCAATCATATCACCCTGAGGGGTTTCGACAACTGCAGGTTTCTTCTCTATTGCACCTACAGCCAGAATAGCTACCTGAGGCTGATTGATTATAGGGGTTCCAATGGTGTTTTTGAAACTTCCAAAATTTGTAACGGTGAATGTTCCTCCCTGGATATCATCGGGGCTAAGTTTATTATTTCTGGCCTCATCTGCCAATCTGTTGAGTTCTTTGGTTAAGCCCGCCAGATTATAATTATCTGCATCTTTAATGACGGGAACAATAAGGTTATAATCGGGCAGGGCCACAGCAATTCCAAGATTTATTCTCTTCTTGATGATAATACTATCTCCTTCGACCGATGAATTGATCATTGGAAAGTCTTTAATGGCTTTTACAGCAGCTTCAAGAAATACAGGCAGATAGGTTATTTTCACCCCTTCCCTCTTTTGAAATTCATCTTTAACCTTGTTTCTCCAGTTAACCACATTTGTCACATCCACTTCCAACATATTGGTTACATGAGCAGAGGTCTGTTTTGAACGGACCATATGTTCCGCTATGATCTTCCGCATTCTTCCCATTTGTACAATTTCATCTTCCGCTGTTACTGATGCTGAGGCTTTTGGTTTTTCCTCTGAGAGGACTTTTTCTTCGGGCAGAATTTTCTCTTTTGGAGGGGCAGAAAGGGGTGCAGTTTCTTCTTTTGGTTTTGGTGAGTCTGTTGCTTTTTGATCAAGATAAGACAGGATATCTTTTTTCTGGACTCTGCCATTAAGACCACTACCCTCTATAGCATATAATTCCTCCTGGCTGATCCCTTCTTCAGCGGCAATTTTTCTAACTACCGGAGAATAAAATCTTCCTTCGGAACCGGATTTTAAAAGTTTGCTTTCCGGGGTTTCAGGTGGTCCCGTTTTTTCTTCTTTCCCGTGAGCAGTAGTTCCGGGAGAAGATTTTTCAACTTCTGAAGGGGTAGCTTCACCTGAAGTACCTTCTCCATCTAAATCTATAACAGCAATAACTGAGCCTACTGCAACAGTTTCATCCTGTTTATACATGATTTTTTGAATAACACCCTCAACCGGAGAAGGAATTTCAGAATCAACCTTATCTGTTGCTATTTCAAGAAGTACATCATCTTCAACCACCTTATCTCCTTCTTTTACGAACCATTTGGTAATGGTTGCTTCTTCGATACTTTCTCCCATTTTGGGCATTATTACTTCAAATTGTGCCATGGTTATCGTGTAAATTTTAAGATTGCAAAAATACTAAATTATGGTGTTAAATTAAAATGAATCTAAATTGACCTGGTGTTTTCTTTGTGTTATTATACGCTCTATCCGATATAATAAAACATAACAAGTTCAGATAAAAAATGTTTAGGGAATGAGTTGCTCAGGGGCCGTGGGATGTAAAAAACAATACTACCGGAAAATAATTGACCTGAAAAAAAGAAAACAAAAGAATAGCACTAACAATAGAAAAAATAACTCAACTTTGCCTGAGGGATTAAAAATCTTCCTCCTCATTCACAAATGTCACCTTTTGCACAACCAATTCGCCAGATGGCAGATATTTCACACCTTTATCCTGGAGTTCCGGACCTATATCCCACACAAAAATATCAGGATAGCGGTTGGATAGCAGGTAGGCATTCAAAGCAAAAACCTTGGGGCCAAGCGGGGCAATTACTATGTTATAGAAAAGTCTCAATTCCACACATTTTGAAGTAAGTATTTCATTAATAGCATTGGCATCAGTAAGGGGATAATTGATAAGATTCCGAGCATCCATCTTATGGATTAAATCCTGGTTTGTGTGGAAAATTGCCTGGGTATAACGGTCATCAATAGCCGGATCGGAATACATAAGAATGGTCAGGTCAGGTTGAAGGTATTTTATTATGTGTTCAACAGTTGATTTTTCTATCCCAAGACCAATGATTAAGGCAGTTGGTTTTGAGGGGGATAGATTTCCGGGAGAAAACCCGGATTCTATCTTTTTGATTGATCGGGATTTGATTGCTTCCTCATATTTCACAGGGGTGTATGCAAAATATACCTTGATTTCATTTACCTTGGATTCCATTTCCTGCAATACATTACTAATGGAAGCATACCAGGTTTTGGTCATGCAGGAATAATCAATCAGCAAATTCAGGGATTTTTTTTCTGTAACGGTGAAATGATCTTTTAGAAAAAGCTTGAGCTTATCATTTTGATTTCCGGAAATTTCTAAACAATTAAAGGATTCTGTCCTGAAATATTTATCATTCTTTTTCCGAATGCTGTCTTTACTTTTTTCTGTGGAGGCAAGCACTACTTTATGACGTGCTGCCAAGCTTAATTTTTCAGCAAGGTAAGTGCAGCGGTATTCATTTCCGGATACAGCCACAAATAGTTCAAAATCAACTGATTCCAGAGATTTTGCACTCACCTGTTGTGAGTCTAAAAAATCCATACAAATTATCCCCTGTTGAATTTGTAAAAGTAATTATCCAGATTTAAAAAGCAAGGATTTTTTTTCTACAATTTCGGGTTAAGAGCAGGAATTTCTGTAATGGGTGAAAGAAAACCTTTATCTGGTTTCGCAAATAAATTATAATCCGGCCAATCTTTCACCCGGTAAGAAGCCGCAAATATGGTTCTGGACAATTTATTATGTAATCTTAAACGTTTGCTTCCGGAGGTGTTTAATAAAATAACCCAGTTAAGGCCGTTTTCCATTCTCATCACAAACGACAGGGATCCGGAAAGCGTACCGGTTCTCCACCATGTCCCATGGCCGTCTGCCCCTCTCCATCCAAACAATCCCTCACCGGCTCTCCTGGGATCAGTCATTAATTGGATAGAGGAATCGGCCAGCAAATCAGGCATATCAGGAAAACCATCAATAGCAGAGATAAATTTAATCAGTTCAGGTGCAGAAGCAACCCAGCCCCCTGCGGCTCCAAGAAGTTCCATATTATTGCCTCCATAAGATTTCGGGACCATTCTTCCGGAACCATTGAATGCCATGGTTAATGCTGAACCGGCTGGTTCATAATAGCGAACCTCGTTAGGGTACTTTTCATGATAAAAGCTTCTTCCGATATGCATATCATGGATATCCAGAGGCTTTAAAATATTCATCACTATATAATCTTCATAGGGCATATGAGTTAGGCTGGAAATGATTCTTCCCAGGATGATATACCCGAGATTTGAATAGGAATAGGTAGTTCCCGGGGAAAAAGACAAAGGCTTCTGCAAACCATATTGTATAATTCTGTCTTCTTGAGCTGGTGGTGTCTCGTTGTATTTTCTTGCAATATACAGAGAATTAAATACAGGATCCCCTTTGTACCTTGACCACCCTGCGGTATGGTTTAACAAGTGGCGTATCCGGATATCAGCAATGCGCTCGTCCTGAAAACTTTGAAAAATCTCATCATTAAGGATTCCTTCTTTCCCGAAAACCCTGGCATCGAGTTCCAATTTGTCTTCCTCTATCAATTTCATAATAGCTGCAGCAGTCAAAAGCTTTGAAACACTGGCAATCCGAAATATGTGTCCTGGCTGCATCGGCTCAGAGGTTTCCGTATTGGCCATGCCAAAACCTTTCGCATAAACGAGTTGCCCATTCTTGGTAACCGCTACAGATGCTCCTTTAATATTATACCGTTTTATGAAGGATTCAACCAGACGATCTATAAATTCATCCTGTTCAAAATCTGAATCTGAATTTTCCAGGTTAAGCGCAAAAGACATATTGTCTGAGTCTATAAGGGAATTGCTTGCTGCCCTGTCTGAAAAGCTGATCGCAATCTCACCAAAGAAAAAAAGGACTGTAAGTCCAATCATCAAATAGGTTTTGGCCTTCATTTTTTTATTTATTCTAAATAAACATCTTCAAAATTAAGGTAATTTTACCTGAGGATCTGTTCCTTATTTTCAACCACTTATCAACAGGTTTTTAAGACTCAGATAAAACTCAGTTCATCAACATATTAGCTATAGCTTTTGTTTGATCTCCTATTAAAGGATTTTTGATTTTTGAATCGGTTTATATAATAAATTCTTAGATTATCGTAAGAGATTTACCAACTGATGTAAGGATTACACGTGTTAGTCAAAAGAAAAATAAAGAGGGCTGAACAAATAATGGAGAAGGTATAAAAACACAAATGGGAACTAGTCTGAACGATTAGCTCCCATTTCATTGTTTAGTAACGTGTAGCTATTAAACAATGCCAAGTTACGGTTATTTTGGCCGGCGAATGAATGAAAATTCCGAAGATTTTTCATCTTCGCCCGAATCTTTCACTGTGGACAGCTTCAGATTCTTTCACTTTTTCCGTCAGGCGGGGTTGGGTCTTACGATCCGTAACCGGCTGACTGGAGATCTGAACATTCTTTTTAGGGAAAGTTCTTTTCTCCGGGATAAAGCGTCAGCTTTTCAAAGATCCTTCGTGAGAAGTTACTTTTCTGGCTGAAGACAAATCAGAATTGCTCCTTAAATTTGTCTTTTTTTAGCTTTCTGGTGTGGCAGGGTTTTCCGTAGAACGCTTACCGCTCAGATTCCCTATCCGAAGATAGTTTCACTTTGCTTACCAGAATGCGGCCTTTTATCACTCACTTGGTATAGCAAATATAATTCGGAACCCGAAACTGACCAAAAAAAAATGCACTTTAAAATTCACAAGATATTAAGAAAAGTTATTAACAAATTGTCAATATGTCAAAGACTTATAAATGGCTCATCATATATGCATCAGATAGGTTTTGTTAGTTGAATAACGCAGTTATTAACAAATTGAGATGGATTATGGATTTTTAGGTAGGTGGGTGAAGGCTTTAAAAGCTGAGCCCACTCCGAAAATATGTTTTCTGCGATTCATGAAATTTACATGATTTTTTAATTGCCTGTATTTCTGTAGGATATATAGATGCATTTGTGTTTATTTGTGTTCTTTATTTGTGGCCATTCCTGCCCGCCGAGGCGCAGGTCAAAGTATTGGCAGGCGGGTGTGGATACTTGACTTTTCGGAGTGGACTCATCATTTAAAAATTCAGGGTTAATGGAGAGCATTGAGAAATATTTAAAAGCAATTGATTAATGAAAACACACAAATTCGCAGGAGATTTAAGAGAACTGGACGTTCCAATTATGCCAGTATCGCATACCAATAATGAATTGGGATGCAGCGCAGGCATGGGACAACAAGAAAATCATTTAAGGAATAAAGTCACCGGTAGTAAAAAAAAAGGTCCGGACAAGTTTAGAAGCATCTGAACAGATGCATGCCTGAAAAAGAACCTAATAACCAAAAAATAACTAAACCTAAAACTACGAGTGGTTTGTCCGGACCTCTACACTAATAACAGAATACTATCGAAAATGTTGTTTATTGTTTTGCCGGAAAAATCATTGTTTCTCTCCCTGGTAAGATAAGGTATAATAAAATCTCCATATCATGGGGTTTTCAAGAGGTACACATGCTTCTGAAAAATGTATATTTTACAATTTTTTAACAAAAAGGATAAGGATCAGAACAATTCTTTATGTTCCCCATAGGTGAAAGGTTTGGTAATGTCCGGGTTCTGAGGATTCATATCTCCGGTAATCAATCTCTTATCTATTGAATAGGCGAAAAGATCAGGATTTGAGGTTTCGATAATCCGGTTTAGTTCCTCTTTTTCCATCCCTGTCTCTATCCATTGTCGTTCATTGTTCTCAGAAAGAATTACTGGCATGCGTTTTTTGGTATTATGGATCTTTTCCATAAAAGGATTTGCTTTCTTTGTCAGGATACTTACCGTATTAAGAACTTCTCCTGTATCTGTATTCACCCAGTTTTCAGCAATTCCGGCAAAAGCAAAAGGAAGATCATTTTTATGACGGATAAAATATGGTATTTTCATTTTTCCTCTTGTTTGCCATTCATAAAAACCGTGAGCAAGCACCATGCATCTTCGATCTTTTATCGCTGCACGAAATGCAGGTTTTTCCCACACGGTTTCAGATCGGGCATTATAAGTTGCATTTCTGATCTTCTTTGCGGCTTCTTTATCTTTTACCCAGGACGGAATTAATCCCCATTGATACAATTGGATCTGCTTTTTATTTTCTGAAGTAATAACGGGAAGAAAGGGTTGAGTGAAAGCCGTTAAAAAGTTGGCCTGCATATAACGCGGATCTTCAGGCATGGAGACTTTAAATCTTTCCGATAGCGCTTTTCTTGACAGGGTTATTTCAACAAAATAGCACATAATGAATAGCATAAATATAATATAAACTAAGCAATTATTTGCCTGGCTCGCAAATTAAAGGATTCGGTGGGTTCGATTAAGACAATCGCCTGATCCGAATCAATATTCAAGATAAGCAGCACACCAAAACCAATTATCATTAAACAATATTTTTGGAACCCGGCAGAAAATTGCCTTTTCCGGTTCCCCTCA
>CAZQOV010000030.1:0-25194 GCA_964595055.1 uncultured Bacteroidaceae bacterium
AAATTTATATTTTCTTTAAGTGCCCTTAGGCGACATACAATTTTTGGATATAAGCAGTTTATGGCACCGTACCGAAAGATACTTTTAGTATTGTCAGTTATCTCTGTATTGACCTTATTACCCACCCATGGGTTTTCGCAGCCTGTATACACCGATACAATTCTGGCAGGTTGTGAGATTGATTATCCCCCTTTTTGTTACAAAAATGAACAAGGCAGAGCAGCCGGATTTTCAGTTGAGTTGTTCCGGATTGTTGCAGCAGAAATGGGTTTTTTTGTTGAATTCAAAATGGGCTCCTGGAACCAGCTTAAGAATGATTTGGCTGAAGGTAAAATCGATGCCCTGCCTCTTGTCGGGAGGACTCCCGAAAGGGAAGATATGTTTGATTTTACTGTTCCTTATCTCAATATGCACGGAGCGATTTTTGTCCGGTCTGATAATTCTGACATTGAATCATTCGAAGATCTTGAAGGAAAACAGATTGCGGTTATGAAAGGTGATAATGCAGAAGAGTTTGTCAGACGCCGGGGTATTTCGGAAAATATTGTTACCACTAACACCTTTAAAGAAGCTTTAACCCACTTGTCACGGGGAAAATATGATGCCGTTATTATTCAACGTTTGCTGGCCCTTCAATTGATTAAGGAAAATAATCTGAATAACCTTAAAACTGCAGGGGGTGCAAGATTATATGAACAATCCTTCTCTTTTGCAGTGAATGAAGGAGATTCACGTTTGCTTAGCCTGCTGAATGAGGGTCTCTCAATTGTTAATGCCAGCGGAGCTTACCGGCATTTGCATGTGAAGTGGTTTTCTCCCCTTGAAGAGCTTTCCGATCAAAATTCTATCATTGTGGGAGGTGATTTTAATTATCCGCCTTTTGAATTTATTAATGAACAGGGGATACCTGATGGTTTCAATGTGGAACTTATGCATGCTATAGCCGATGAACTGGGCATAGAAATTGAGATTAAACTGGGTGCCTGGGAAGATATTTTACAGGACCTTAAGGAAGGGAAACTTGATGCCATACAGGGCATGATGTATTCCCCTCGAAGGGATGAATCTTATGACCTGACACATGCCCATACTCGTCTCAATTATGTTATTGTTTCAAGAGAAGGCTTGAAGATTCCTTCGGGCCTGGATGGGTTAAGAGGTAAAAAAGTTCTGGTGCAGGATCAGGATATGGTCCATCAGCATGCCCTGGAAGTAGGTCTCAAAAAAGACCTGGTACCTGTTCTATCGCAGGAGGAAGCCCTAAGCCTTCTTGAGGAAGGAAAATATGATTATGCACTGGTTGCAAGGGCTTTGTTTTATTATTACACCAAAAATGAAAGATTTACAAACCTGGTACCCGGGAAGACAGCTGTGTTTTCAGCTGATTATTGTGTTGCCGTTGATGAGGGTGATGTTGACATGCTATCCATGTTTATTGAAGGGCTCACTGCCTTAAAAGCCAAGGGGGAGTACCGGAAAATTCATTCCAAATGGCTTGGGGTATATGATCCCCCGGTAACAACTTTCAAGGATTTTTTAAAATATTCGACCTATGTCCTGATTCCCATACTTTTTGTCCTGATCCTTTCTGTTGCCTGGTCCAGAACCCTCAAAATACGGGTAAAAGAACGTACAAAATTGTTACAGGAAGAGATCAGAGAACGAGAAAAAATAGAAAAAGCACTGAAGCTAGGTGAAAGCAAATATAAAGACTTGAGTGAAGAATTACAGATCAGGAATGAAGAAATTGCGGCCCAGAATGAGGAATACGAAACCCTTAATGAAGAACTGAATGAGAAGAATGAAGAGCTGAATGCTATTAATGCAGAATTAAAGATCGCCAGAGATAAAGCCGAAGAAAGTGATCGCCTGAAATCCGCTTTTCTTGCCAATATGAGCCATGAGATAAGGACACCCATGAATGGCATTCTGGGATTTACCAACTTACTCAATCAACCGAACCTTACAGGTGAAAAAAGGGATAAATATATTGAGTTGATCCAACGCAGTGGTGAGCGCATGTTGCATATTATCAATGATTTGCTGGATATCGCCAAGATTGAATCGGGTCATGTTGAATTGAATGTTCATGAAACCTACGTAAATGATGTAATTGATGAACTGGCGATACTCTTCACCCGGGAAGCGAGAGTAAAGGGATTGAGTTTGACAGCAAGAAAAGCTAAAGCTCGCAAGGAAGTTTTGATCCGGACTGACGAAGGAAAATTAAACCAGATCCTGACCAATCTGCTTAAAAATGCTGTTAAGTATACCGAAAAAGGAAAAATTGAATTTGGGTACACCTTCAACAGTGATGAAAGCATACGTTTTTTTGTTTCCGATACAGGTATAGGAATTCCCGAAGACCTTCAAAAAGCCATATTTGAACGTTTTCGTCAGGGTGAACTAGGCATCACACGAACATTTGAAGGTGCCGGACTGGGATTAAGCATATCAAAAGCCTATGTTGAGATGCTGGGTGGAGAGATGTTTATTGAATCTGCTCCGGGCAAGGGAAGCCTGTTTTATTTTGATTTGCCAGTAATCTGGCATAGGGATAGTTAAAGGGGGGTAATTATTCTTGCCTGCGCGTCGTCACCCGCCACTGACATTAGCACTACCTCCGGCCACCGGTGAACATTTCTCTGGTCTGCTACCCGGCGTTATCTCCGGGCTATCTCCCATTCCTCACCTTTTCCGCCTTCTCCATAACCTTCTCCCTTAGCGATTCCTTATACTTCATAATACTCTCCCTGATCTTTTTCTCACGCACAGATACGATTTGTGCGGCGAGGATGCCTGCATTTTTTGCTCCGTTCAGCGCCACGGTGGCTACCGGCACACCGCCGGGCATCTGGAGAATGGACAATACAGAGTCCCAGCCGTCAATGGAATTGGAAGATTTTATGGGTACCCCGATCACGGGCAGAGGGGACATGGCAGCCAGCATTCCCGGAAGATGGGCAGCCCCGCCGGCTCCTGCAATGATAACTTCTATGCCCCGCTCATGTGCAGTGGTGGCAAATTTGTATAGTTTATCTGGTGTACGATGTGCCGAGACGATGTCAATGTCATATCCTACACCGAGTTCCTTAAGAATCTCTGCAGCCTGCTTCATAACGGGCAGATCGGAATCTGATCCCATGACAATACTTACTGGTTTCCTTTCCATGATTTTACTTTTATGGTGTCTTTAACTTTTTGTGCATTTTCAATGGCTTTTTCGAGATTTTTAGCCATTACCGTTACGTGCCCCATTTTTCGCATGGGCCAGGTGATCTTTTTTCCATAAACATGAATTTTAACTCCTTCAATGGCCATGCATTCTGTTAACCCTTCATATTTAACAGGTCCTTTGTATCCTTTCTCACCGAGAAGGTTGACCATTACTGCCGGCATTTTAAGGTGGGTACTTCCCAGGGGAAGATTGAGGATGGCTCGTAAATGTTGCTCATATTGAGATGTAATCACGCTCTCAATGGTATGATGTCCACTGTTGTGGGGGCGGGGAGCCATTTCATTCACGAGGATTTTCCCCTCCTTATCCATGAAGAATTCTACCGCAAGCAAACCGGTCATATTCAAATCTTTAATGAGCTTTTCCGCGATTTTTCCGGCTTCCTCAGATGCTTTCTCTCCGATCCCGGATGGACATACCAGCCTGTCTACCAGATTCGCAGTTTTGTCGAAGACCATTTCCACCGCAGGAAAACATTTTATTTCTCCTCTTTCATTTCGTGCAACGATTACCGATATTTCTTTATCAATATCAACCAGCTCTTCCACAACAGAGGGACCTTCCATTAATTTACTGTCATCCTTTTCATCATAAATGACAGAGACGCCTCTTCCATCGTATCCTCCTTTTCGCAATTTCTGGACAAAGGGATACTTTAGTGTTCCTTCTGCGATATCCTGCATGATGGCTTCCTGTCCTTTATATATTTGAAAGGAAGATGTAGGAATGTCATGACTGGAATAAAACTCTTTTTGGAGGCCTTTATCCTGAACCATCCCGAGTATAGCCGGATCAGGCAAAACCCTTACTCCCTCGGATTTTAACTTATGAAGCGCTTCAATATTGATGTTTTCAATTTCATAGGTCACTACATCCAGCTCTTTACCAAAGCGGTAAACGGTATCGTAATCGAGCTGATCTCCTTTGACATAATGTGAAGTGATAAAGCATGAGGGACAATTTTCATCCTTGTCAAGCACATAACTGATAATATCCCATTTGCTGGCTTCCTGTATCAGCATTTTGCCGAGCTGGCCTCCGGCAATTATTCCGAGTTTCAAATTTGAGGTAACAAGTTTTTCCATGTCTGTGTCTTTAAAATTCAAAGCCCAAAGTTAAATAATCCTGCGAGATTGTGGTGTGGCAGTTAAAAAGGATCAGAAAGGAAAGTTGAAAGGGGAGGTCCCAATTCCTAATCCCTTCCTTAAAAATTCTTTCTTATCTTCGCCTCAAAAAAACCATGGATCGGGAAAAAGCATTTGAATTGTTAAAGTCCTACGTTTCTTCTGAAAAAATGATCATTCATTCGTTATGTTCGGAAGCTGTAATGCGGGCTATCGCCAAAGAAACCGGCAATGATGTGGAAAAATACGGTCTGGCAGGGTTGCTCCACGACATTGATGTTGAAATCACCTCTGCAGATCCGAAAGTTCACGGCTTAAAGTCGTTGGAGATTCTCGAAAACTATGATATTGATCCGGAGATTATCAATGCCATTTCCATGCATAACGAGGAAGCAACAGGCAAAGAAAGAAATACCTTCTTTCAGCACGCCCTTGCTGCCGGGGAAACCATTACCGGTCTTATTTATGCGACCACCCTGGTGTATCCGGAGAAGAAAATCGAGAAGGTAAAATACAAATCCGTGAAAAAGAGGATGAAGGAAAAAGCGTTTGCGGCTTCGGTAAAACGGGAAAATATCCTTGAGTGTGAGAAAATCGGGATACCGCTGGATGATTTTATCCGCATATCGGTGGAGGCGATGAAGGGGGTTAGTGATGATATCGGGTTGTAGAGGAGATTGTTGATCCACCTGATTCCCTCGTATTCAGCAGCAATTAACTGTTGATTCGGCTCCGAAAACTTGTTTTCATCGATTAAAGCTCTGACATTCATTTTCTCCGCAATGAATTTACCAGTTGATACCCGATCAGCCTTTCATAACGCGAAGCAGTGCCATAATGATAAACGAAGATAAGGTAATTGTTTTCGGTTTCGTAGTTGTTGCCTTCCACAAAGCTTAAATTCGCTTTTCCGCTGTTCTCTTCTGCGAAGGCGATGTGATAATTATAGTACCCCTGTTTGAGGAAGAGCCTTAGCTTGTATGAGGATGTATTCCAATCGTACTCCATTTTATTTTCCTCAAGCAGATTCCAGTTGGTCAGTTCGCCAAATACATAATATCCGCCACTTAATTCCGGCGCTTCCACCGGGAGTTCAAAATTGACATACACATATTCCGCATCGGTATAGTTGTTCGATTCTTCCTGGACCTCTATGTAATATTTCCCGTTGATATCTTCTTCGTAAAAATAGGACTTATTTGCCCTGTTTTCTTCAGCAAAAAGATCTACCGTATAAATTCCGGCCTCGTAACTTATGTCCTTAATGTAAGGAGACTGGTAACGGAGGCTTTTTATGTCAAACCATCTGTACTCATTGCCTGCAGGAAATATAAGTTCGTTCTGGTTATCATAAACCAGGGCATTATTCCTCACAAAAAGGGGCCTGAGATTATCCATTCGGTTATCCCATCTTCCGTTTTGCATAATTACCAGCTTTATATCGCTGTAGGGATCTTCAACCGGAAAAGAACCATAATTTATCCTGAGATTTATCTGATGTCCGGTCTCCCTGTATGCAGAAAGAATTGGCCGGGTAATCTCTGCTTCAACATTTACCTGATTCTCATAAACCATAAAACGTTTCACGAAAACGATATCACTCTCGTCAAAGTTTTCATACACGATAATCGCATAATTTCCGGATAATCGGAGAGAGAGGTTTTCGTTGGGAAGACTCAGGGTATAGTGAACATAACTGGTATAGGTATTGAAGGAATGATCATATTCATTGATCTGATCCTGGACCATCCCGTCTATATACTCGGAGGGACTTAGCTGAGATTCTCTCCATTCCGAATCGCAATGTACAATCTTATAATTATAGGTTTTTATCTCATCAGAAAGATCATCAAATTTCAGGATCAATTTTGTATTCCCGTTGAGCTCCACAACGGGATAGCTTAATTTCCAGCCTTCCCGGAATAATTGAACAGATTTAATATTCTCCCTGTAAATTCTGTCTTCTATTATGGTATCCTGAGCAAATAAAAATCCTCCGTAAAAAATCAGGAAAACTAAAAATGTAAAAAATTGCTTTGTGAATTTTTGAACAGATATTTGCATGACTTGTTATCCTGATAACATAAATTAAATTAACCGTGAACGAAAAGATGAAAAAAAGTATGAGGCTTTTCATCCTGAAAATAACGGAATAATTTGTTTTATCGTATATTTTATTTTTAATGCCTGTGAATAAAAAGACCAGGTCTTAAAACTGTTAAGCTTGTTCTTATTATTACGATGGCTTTTATATCCCTGACAAACCGGGTGGCACATCTGAAGATTTGCCAGCATGTTAAATAACACATGCTTTTTATAGGGCTTATTATCAAAATATCAAAGAATCTAAATTTCTATATTTTTATAGATATTTTGATTTAAAATGGTTTCAAAACTAAAAATATTTATTTTTGCTAAGTTTTCAAAATAACAATCAAAAATTATGTCTGAAATTATCAGGATCAAGAAAGGTCTGGACATTAATTTAAAGGGGAAAGCCGATAAGATCTATCAGCGTGCAAACCGAGCCTCAAGCTATGCGGTTAAACCAACCGATTTCCATGGCATCAGACCAAAACTTATGGTCAAGGTCGGGGATGAGGTTAAGGTGGGAACCGCTTTATTTTTCGATAAGTATAATCCCGATGTTATGTTTACCTCTCCTGTAGCGGGGAAAGTTAAAACCATAAGCCGGGGAGAAAGGAGGAAGATTTTGGAAGTGGTTGTTGAGGCAGCTGATAAAGATAGCTTTGAAGATTTTAAGGTAAAAGAACCTGTTGAAATGGAAAGAGGTGAAATCATATCGGTATTAAAAAAGAGCGGGTTATGGCCTTCCATCAAACAAAGGCCTTTTGCCATCATTGCAAATGCTGAGAAAATGCCGAAGTCCATTTTTATTTCAGGCTTTAATTCTGCTCCCCTGGCTCCTGATATGGATTTCATCATTAAGGATTATGCTTCAGAATTTCAAAAAGGTATTGACGTCATAACAAAACTGACCGAGGGAAAGGTTCATCTGTCGTTGAATGCCGATTATCCTGCCTGTAAAACCTATGCCGAAGCAACGGGAGTAGAAAAACATTATTTTCAGGGACCCCATCCGGCCGGTAATCCCGGGATACAGATTCACCATATTGATCCGGTTTTAAAAGGTCAGTACGTATGGTATATTGGTCCTCTCGATGTGGTTCGCATCGGGCAGTTATTCCTGAACGGGAAATTGGACAACAATACAGTTGTTGCCCTTGTAGGTTCTGAAGTTGAGAAACCTGTTTATTATAAAATGATACGCGGAGCGGCCGTGGAATCTATTCTATCCGGAAATCTTAAAGCTGATGGCCATAATCGAATCATCAGCGGGGATGTGTTAACCGGTGATGCCATAACCAAGGTAGGTCACCTTGGTTACTATCATAACCAGGTAACCGTAATCCCGGAGGGCAATTATCATGAATTTATTGGCTGGGCACTTCCGGGATTCAGTAAATACAGTGTGTCACGAAGTTTCTTTTCCTGGTTGATGCCAAAGAAAGAATTTGCACTGGATACGAATCTTCATGGTGGAAAACGAGCTTACGTATTTACCGGGGAATACGATAAAGTACTGCCCATGGATCTTTTCCCTGTCCATTTAATAAAATCCATTCTTTATGAGGATATTGATGAAATGGAAAAGCTTGGAATTTACGAAGTTGCTGAGGAAGATTTTGCGCTTTGCGAATTTGTCTGTACCTCAAAAACAAATGTACAGCAAATTTTGAGGAATGGATTGGATTTGATGAAAAAAGAAACAGAATAAAAAATCTGATAGTTGAAAAAATGAATGGTTTAAGAAGATACGTTGATAAAATAAAGCCCCGGTTCGAAAAGGGCGGAAAGTATGGATGGCTGCATTCTACCTTTGATGCTTTTGAGACTTTGCTTTTTGTTCCTGATCAAGTAACCAAAAACGGGGCTCATATCCGTGATGCTAATGATATGAAGCGTTCAATGGCATTGGTCGTTATGGCACTCATTCCTTCTTTGTTATTCGGGATGTGGAATGCCGGTTATCATCATTTTATTGCCATAGGGATGGATGCTGGCTTCTGGCAGGAGTTCTGGTATGGCTTCCTGAAGGTTTTGCCCATCATTGTTGTTTCTTATGTGACCGGGCTTGCTATTGAATTTATCTTTGCCCAGATTCGCGATCATGAGGTAAATGAGGGGTTTCTTGTTACCGGGATGCTAATTCCTCTGGTGATGCCAATTGACGTCCCACTATGGATGGTTGCTGTATCCACAGCTTTTGCCGTGATTATTGGCAAAGAAGTATTCGGGGGGACAGGTATGAATATCTTGAATCCTGCGCTTACGGCCAGAGCTTTTCTTTTCTTTGCTTATCCTACCGAAATATCGGGTGACAATGTATGGGTAGCCGGCTTAAATAATGGAGAGCAAGTGGTTGATGGTTATACAGGCGCTACTGTCCTGGGCCAGGCAGCTATTGGAGATACACATTTTAACAATGGAGTTGGAGAAAGCTATTCTACCCTGGACATGTTTCTGGGGACCATTCCGGGGTCCATAGGAGAAACATCTACCCTGGCCATACTCCTCGGAGCCTTTATTTTGATCTATACCGGTGTGGGGAGCTGGAAAATAATTCTCTCAACAGTTGTAGGAGCTTCCGTTATGGGAATTCTACTGAATTTGTTTGCGGTTAATGAACTTATGGCATTGCCCTTCTGGGAACACCTTATCCTCGGTGGTTTTGCTTTTGGCGCTGTCTTTATGGCTACCGATCCTGTCTCTGGCGCCCAGACTGAAAGAGGAAAATGGATATATGGTTTTTTAATCGGATTCCTGGCCATCCTGATCAGGGTCCTGAATCCTGCCTATCCGGAAGGAGTAATGCTCGCCATCCTGTTGATGAATGTGTTTGCTCCGCTTATTGATCATTATGTTATAGCGGCACATGTAAAACGCAGATTCAAACGTATTTCGGTAAACGCTTAACAAATAATAAAATGAAGAATTTTAGCAATACATATATTTTTGTTTTCGCCTCAGCAATGGTCATTGTGGTGGCCGCCCTGTTAAGCTTTGTTGCGGAAGAACTGAAACCTCTGCAGGAAAGGAATATTGAGCTGGAGAAGAAAAGCGATATCCTGGCTTCTGTGGAAATGACCGAGGGCGTTGAGGATGCAGAAGACCAGGGAGCCTTAATTGAAGAATTATTCAGTACCTACATTGCCGATAGCTATGTGGTTAATGCACAGGGAGAGGTGCAGGAAGGGAAAGACGCTTTTGAGATTACGGAAAATATTGAGAATGAAATGGATAAACCCGCCGAAGAACGGAACCTTCCTTTGTTTGTATTCGAAGATGGAGGAGAAAAAAAATACATCATCCCTGTCCGGGGGAAAGGCCTTTGGGGCCCCATTTGGGGGTATGTTGCCCTTCAGAATGATTTCAATACCATAAGAGGAACCGTTTTCGATCACAGAGCAGAGACTCCCGGTTTGGGTGCTGAGATAAATACTGATTGGTTTGAAGATGCATTTATTGGGAAAACCATTTTCGAGAACGGCGAGTTTGTTTCCGTCAAAGTGGTAAAAGGCGGTAGCGATCCGTCTGCCATGCACAGTGTGGATGGGATTTCGGGTGGAACCATTACCAGTAAAGGTGTAGAAGATATGCTTTTTAATAGTCTGAAACCTTATGTAAGTTATTTTAAGAAACAAATGAATTAAGAATTAGAGACATGAGTGATAAGCAACCCTTATTTTCAACCAAGAATCTGAAGCTTCTCAAGGAGCCTATCGATGACAGTAATCCCATAACCGTTCAGGTGCTGGGGATTTGTTCAGCCCTGGCTATCACTGTACAGTTAAAGCCTTCAATTGTTATGGCTATATCGGTTGTAGGCGTGATGGCTATTTCAAACGTGGTGATATCTCTACTTCGAAAAATGATCCCGCCCCGAATAAGAATTATTGTTCAGTTAACGGTAATTGCTACCCTGGTTATTCTTGTAGATGAAATTCTTACCGCATTTGCCTATGATGTGAGCAAGCAATTATCCGTTTTCGTCGGACTTATCATTACCAACTGTATCATTATGGGGAGGCTGGAGGCTTTTGCTATGGCGAACAAACCCTGGGAATCCTTTTTGGATGGGATTGGAAACGCTGCCGGATACGGTCTGATTCTCATTATTGTGGCATTTTTCCGTGAATTGCTGGGATCGGGAACGCTTTATGGTTACCAGGTCATTCCTGAATCCTTTTATGAAGCAGGATATGCTAACAACGGGATGATGATCCTTCCGCCTATGGCACTCATTACCGTTGGGATCATTATCTGGGTGCAGCGCAGCCGAAACAGAAAGCTTATTGAAGAAAATTAAACTTAAAACAGTAAAGAATTATCCGATATGGAAAACCTGATCAATATTTTTGTGAAAAGTATTTTCATTGATAATATGATATTCGCCTACTTTTTAGGTATGTGTTCATACCTGGCGGTTTCTAAAACGGTGAAAACTTCAACAGGACTCGGAATTGCCGTGATTTTTGTACTGGGTTTTACGGTTCCCATAAATTTTCTTCTCGAGCAGTATGTGTTAAGGGAAGGGGCACTGGTATGGATAAGTCCGGCTTTTTCCGATGTAGATCTAAGCTTTCTTACCTTTATTATGTTCATTGCAGTTATTGCCTCAATGGTGCAGCTGGTGGAAATGGTGATTGAAAAATTCAGTCCTGCCCTTTATTCCTCTCTGGGCATCTTTCTTCCCTTAATTGCGGTGAATTGTGCAATTTTGGGGGGATCCTTGTTTATGCAGGAAAGGGATTATTCCAATATTGCAGAGGCTACAGTTTTTGGTCTGGGTTCCGGAGTAGGATGGTTTCTTGCCATTGTAGGGATTGCAGCTATTCGTGAAAAGATTCGATATTCAAATGTGCCTGATCCTCTCAAAGGCCTGGGAATAACATTTATCATCACCGGCCTAATGGGTATAGCATTTATGAGTTTCATGGGAATTAAACTATAAATCAAGAAATTAAGGGAAATGGTTTTTCTTACAACTGAATTAGGAATTGTTTTAATAAGTATTGCAGTATTCTTGTTCGTAATACTGTCACTTGTTTTAATTTTATTATATGCAAGAGCCAAACTGACTCCTCAGGGTGAGGTTCATCTTCAGGTGAATGACAAGGAATTTGATGTCAAACCAGGGGATACCGTTCTTTCAACCCTTTCAAATCAGGGAATCTTTCTTCCCTCTGCATGCGGAGGAGGAGGTACCTGTGCCATGTGTAAATGTCAGATAATGGAAGGAGGGGGATCCATCCTGCCCACTGAAACCGGTTTCTTCACCCGGAAGGAACAACAGGAAAACTGGAGACTGGGCTGCCAGGTCAAGATAAGGGAAGATATGAAAATCCAGATTCCTGAAGAGATTATGGGGATCAGGAAATGGGAATGCGAAGTGATTTCCAATCGGAATGTGGCAACTTTCATTAAAGAGTTCAAGGTGAAATTGCCTGAAGGTGAAAACCTTGATTTTAAATCAGGGGGGTATATTCAGATTGATGTGCCCAAAATTGAAGTAGACTTTAAAGATATAGAAGTTGAAAAGGAGTTTCGTGATGAATGGGATAAGTTCAATATGTGGGATCTGAAAATGAAGAATAGTGAAGAAACCTTCAGAGCATATTCTATGGCCAATCACCCGGCCGAAGGAAACATTGTAATGCTGAATATCCGGATTGCCACGCCTCCGTGGGATCGATCTAAAGGGCAGTTTATGAAGGTGAATCCCGGAGTGTGCTCTTCCTTCATTTTCTCCCGTAAGCCCGGTGATAAGGTGACAATTTCCGGACCTTATGGAGAATTCTTTATCAAAGAGACAGATAAGGAAATGGTTTATATTGGCGGTGGGGCCGGAATGGCTCCGCTTCGCTCTCATATTTTTCACCTTTTCCATACGCTGAAAACCGATCGAAAAGTATCTTATTGGTATGGAGCACGCTCGAAGAGAGAAGTTTTTTATGAAGAAGATTTCCGGGAAATTGAAAAGGAATTTTCCAACTTCAAATTTAATATTGCACTTTCTGAACCCCTGCCTGAAGACAAATGGGACGGCTTAACCGGTTTTATCCATCAGGTGGTTTATGATGAGTATTTGAGCAAACATGAAGAACCTGAGGAAATTGAATATTATCTTTGTGGTCCTCCTATGATGAATGATGCCGTTCAAAAAATGCTTTACGACCTTGGGGTCCCTGATGAGATGGTTGATTTTGACGATTTTGGCGGGTAATAATTGTTATTTCATGAGAATACATCCTATTTTGTACCTGTTTTTCCTGATAAGCCTTACCCTCACCTCCTGTGAACCCAAAGAAAGCCTCCATTACTTCAAGCTCGCAGGCTTTGCCCAGGGGACCAGTTATCATATCACATACGGGCATGTGGATTCAGTAAACTATCAGGAACAGGTTGATTCCTTACTTCGGGATTTTGATCTTTCGCTATCCGGTTATGATACCGCTTCTGTCATTTCCCGGATCAACAGGAATGAAACTGATACTGTTGATGAGAAATTTATTGAGGTATTCAGGGCTGCCGAAAAAGTCAATGCGATCTCGGAAGGAGCTTTCGACATTACCGTAATGCCACTTGTAAATGCATGGGGATTTGGTCCCGGGCTCAAAACACATGCCGATAGTGCGGTAATCGATAGTATATTAGACTATGTAGGAATGGACAAAGTCCGGTTGGAAGGTAAACGTTTAATTAAGGAAGATTCAGGAGTGAGTCTTGATGTAAATGCCATTGCCCAGGGTTATTCGGTGGATCTTGTGGCAGAGTTTCTGGAAAATGAAGGCATAAAGCATTACATGGTTGAGATTGGCGGTGAGGTGAAAACCCGGGGAGAAAATCCCAACGGACAGATTTGGAAGATAGGAATTGATCGACCTGAATATGGGAATGTACTGCCGGGGATGAACCTGACGGCTATCATTGAATTGAATGAAAAGGCTCTTGCTACCAGTGGAAATTACAGAAAATATCAGGAAGATGAGGGGCTAAAGTATTCCCATTCTATTGATCCTGTTACCGGTTATCCCGTAAGGAATGAAATCCTTAGTGCCACCATTATCGCGGAAAGCTGCATGGTAGCCGATGCTTTTGCAACAGCTTGTATGGTAACTGGCTTGGAAAGGGCAAAAGAAATGATACGAGACGTAGAAGGTTTGGAAGCATACTTCATTTATGGAGATCCCGAAGGTCAATTCCAGGCTTGGTCATCCGGGGGGTTTAAAAAGTATATCCTAAAAGAGAATCCCTGATTATTGCTTAATTGATGAACCGTTTGAGGCACAACTGCCTTCACAGCCACAACTGATTCCCTGCTTTTCCAGTTCCGGAGAAGAAGAAGCACAGCTTCCGCCTTTAAATTCAGCCTTGCGATCAAAAAACATCTTGATCCCAAATCCCGCGATTCCTATCAAAAGTAATACTATCGAAAGTAATAAGACTTCAATCATAATCTATCCTTTTCTTTTGAAATCTTAACAAGGACCAGCTATAATTGTTCAGGAAAAACGGAATTTTGATTAGCTGGATTTCGTCAGAAATTCTGCAGTATTGAATTTCCCTCTGCCCGCTCAAGTCACTCAAGCTGCATCCGTCATCCCTGGTCTGTCTCACCCACATCCCTCACAACCCGCATCCTTCAATCTCTGCCTGTGACACTTGATTTCTTCATGTTTCACACAGGTGATGCCCAGTTTTTTCATGTTCTTATTATGCCCCACACGGTAGGATGGAAATTTCCCTTTTTTTCTGATCAGGATGTTCAAAGCCATCCCCATCATGGAAAGGCTGAGCAGTAAAATGCTTATGATTAAAATCGGTAACAAGGCTGAACAATTTTAAGTAATTATTTGTCTGAATAATGGCAAAATTAACCATTTATCCTCATAATCCTTTATTTTGAGGAACATTTCTCTTCCGACACGGTTATGAAAAATCCTTTGTATTTTTAATCACTGGAAAATAGAACAATGATGATTACTAAAGACCAGCATACTTCTGAAATTGGTTTTGAAGATTTCAAAAAGGAAGTTCTTGATGATTACAAGCTTGCACATGTAAGTCGCCAGTGCAGTATTATAGCTCGAAAGGAAGTGCTCTCCGGGAAGGCTAAATTCGGCATCTTTGGCGACGGAAAAGAAGTTGCCCAGATTGCCATGGCGAAACAATTTAAAAAAGGGGACTGGCGTTCGGGGTATTACCGGGACCAAACCTTTTTGTTTGCCACAGGAATGTCAGATCCCAAAGAATTTTTTGCTCAACTCTACGGGGATACGGATATTGAATGGAATCCCGGAAACGGAGGACGTTCCTTCAATAATCATTTTGCCACCCGCCTGCTTGATGAGCATGGAGACTGGAAAGTGCAAACTGATGGAAAAAATACCACTGCGGATTTGTCGCCTACCGCAGCCGAGATGCCAAGAATAATTGGCCTGGGTTATGCTTCAAAACTATACCGCGAAAATCCCGATCTGAAAAATCGCAAAAATTTCTCCATAAACGGAAATGAGGTGATTTTTGGTACAATCGGGGATGCTAGTACTGCAGAAGGGCATTTTTTTGAGACCTTTAATGCTGCTGCCGTCCTGCAAATTCCGGTTGCCATTGCCGTTTGGGATGACGGATACGGAATATCGGTGCCCAAAGATTATCAAATTGTAAAATCTTCCGTCTCTAAGGCTCTGGAAGGCTTTAAGAAAAACCATGGCGAAAATGGAATTTATATTTACACCGGAAAAGGCTGGGATTATGCCGGTTTGACCAAAATGTTCGAGGAGGGAATCAGCAGATGCAGACAGGAGCATGTTCCTGTGCTCTTTCATATCGATGAACTGACACAGCCCCTTGGTCACTCTACTTCAGGCTCGCATGAAAGATATAAACCCAAAGAAAGACTTGAATGGGAAGCTGAATATGATCCCCTGAAAAAAATGCGGGAATGGATAATCGAAAAACAGATCGCCGGAGAACCGGAACTGGAGAATATCGAAGAGGAAGCCTTGCTTGAGACCCGGGAGATTCAAAAAGCTGCCTGGATCAATTATCAAAAACCGATACGTAAAGAAAGAGATGAGCTTGTTAGCCTTATTAATAACCGTTCCTGTGTGTGCCGGAAGGATGGATTTGATAAAGTTGCGTCCCTCACAAATGATTTGAAAAAGATTGCCAATCCGCTCAGAAAAGATGTGATGAGCAGCGCCAAAAGAATCCTTAGGCACATTTGTCTGGATTGTCCGGTCCGGGAGGAATTGCAGTCAGATTTAGGAAGGTGGTTGGAGCACTACAAAAGGTTCACCTACGAAAAATATAGTGCCTGCCTTTATAATGAATCCTACCGTTCAGCATTAAATGTTGAAGGAGTGCAGCCTGAATACCCCACGGAAGAAAAAGCCGTAAATGCCAGGGAGGTCCTGAAATATAATTTTGATGCTCTTTTTTCCAGTATTCCTGAACTGGTAACTTTTGGTGAGGATACCGGTAAGATTGGGGATGTGAACAAGGGCCTGGAAGGGCTGCAGGATAAATACGGTGAACTCAGGATCACCGATACCGGCATCAGGGAAACCACCATAATAGGGCAGGGCATTGGGCTGGCATTAAGAGGCTTGAGGCCCATAGCTGAAATTCAGTATTTTGACTATTTGCTGTACGGTCTGCAAACCATTAGCGATGATCTGGCCTCCCTTCATTATCGTACAAAAGCCGGACAGGCGGCTCCTCTGATTATTCGTACCCGGGGACACAGGCTGGAAGGGATATGGCATTCCGGCTCACCTCTTTCCATGGTAATCAATGCCATTCGAGGGGTGTATGTATGTGTGCCACGTGATATGACCAGGGCAGCCGGTTTTTACAACACCTTGCTTAAAGCCGATGATCCTGCTCTGGTTATCGAACCTCTCAACGCCTACCGCCTGAAGGAGCCTTTGCCCTCAAACCTGGCTGAATTTCGGGTACCTCTTGGGGTACCGGAAATTCTGGAAGAAGGAAAGGACATAACCCTTGTTACTTACGGCAGTTGCGTAAGGATAGCTCAATCTGCAATTAAACAACTGAAGGAATTCGACATCAGTGTGGAATTGATAGATGTTCAAACGCTTTTACCATTCGATATTCATCATTACATAGTGGAATCGGTAAAAAAGACAAACCGTGTGGTTTTTTTTGATGAAGATGTGCCCGGAGGTGCTACCGCTTTTATGATGCAGAAGGTGATTGAAGAACAAAAAGCTTTCTATTATCTCGATGCAGAACCGGTTACGCTTTCGGCGAAAGAACACCGGCCGGCCTATGGTTCGGATGGAGATTACTTTTCCAATCCGAATGCAGAAGATGTCTTTGAAACAATTTACCGGATGATGCATGAATCGGATCCCGGAAAATATCCCAAGGTCTATTAAAGGTCCTTACGGTCTTGTTTAAGACTGCGTTTCTCCGGCTTTTCTCCTTCCTTGTAACGCCTGATCTTATAATTTATGCTGGCAATGAAGATGGCCACAAAAGGATTGATAATATTAAAAAAGGCATAAGGCAAATAACTCAGGGTAGGCACACCAAGTACTCTGGACTGGGTTGCGCCGCATGTATTCCAGGGGATCAATACACTGGTTAGGGTCCCACCGTCTTCAAGGGTCCGGCTGAGCACTTCCGGTTTTAACCCTCTTTTGCGATAGGTTTCGGCAAACATCCTTCCGGGAACCACAATGGCGATGTACTGGTCCGATGCGGTGATATTGAAAAAAATGCTGGAGGCAATGGTGGTGGTAACAAGTGAACCTGTCGATTTTGCCCAAATAATCACCGAAGAAGTGATCTTTACCAGTAAACCTGCAGATTCCATAGTACCGCCAAAGATCATGGCCGAGATGATCAGCCAGATGGTATTGAGCATGCCGGCCATTCCTGTTGAAGAGAGCAGTTCATTAACAATTGCATTTTTGGTGGTAATGGTAACGTCTCCAAAGATGGCCTGCATAACAGAAATATACGTGGCTTTGAAAAAGCTGTCTTCAGTTCCGGAGATTTCATAAAACAGGTGGGATTGAAAAAGAATGGCAAATAAGCCCCCTGCAAGGCTTCCTGCCAGTATGGAAGGGAGGGGTGGAATCTTTAGAATGATAATGGTGATTAAAAATGCCGGAACCAGGAATAGCCATCCGTTGATATTGAAACGGTTATCAATCGCATTCAGAACACTCGAAACATCTGCAGTAGTCGACCCGAAATCATAAGTAAATCCGAGAATGAGAAATATGATGATGGAAATGGATATACTGGGTAAGGTTGTGATGGTCATATACCGGATATGGGTAAAAAGATCGGTACCTGCCATGGCGGGTGCGAGGTTTGTTGTATCGGAGAGAGGAGACATCTTGTCCCCGAAATAGGCACCCGAGATGACTGCTCCAGCAATGATCCCTTCACTCAAACCCAATGCTTTTCCAATCCCAATCAGAGCAATACCTATGGTCGCAATGGTCGACCAGGAACTTCCTGTAGCCAGCGAAACAATCGCACTGATCAATACACTGGCAACAAGAAAAATGGAAGGATGAAAGATCTTCAAACCGTAATAGATCATCGCCGGCACCACACCACTAATCATCCAGGTTCCTGCCAGGGCTCCGATTAGCAGCAAAATCAGAATGGAGGGCATGGCCGAAGAAATGGATTTGACAATTTTAGAACGGATATAGGACCAGCTGTTTCCTAAATAGACGGCAATGCCTCCGGCAATGGCCGCCGAAAGAATTAAAGCCACCTGGTTAGCGCCATCGAGGGTGTGATCTCCAAAATATAGTACATTGAATATGAGAAAGGAAATAAGAAATATAATCGGTATTAACGCCTGCAGAAGATTGGCCTCACGCCCTTTGTGCTCCATTATATTAAATTTTCAGGACGAAAGATAATTAAATATTTTAGTTATAAAAAAATATGCTTTTTAACATTTATTTTGTGTCAAATCTTCTAATTTCGTATTTAAAAACTTATATTGTGATCGAATTGTATCAGGAAAACAATCCTTATGATGGATCTGAATATTGATTTTTTTACGGTAAAGAATGATAAAAAAGCAGAGAGAGGCAGAGTGCTTATTTCTGAACCTTTTCTCACTGATACATATTTTAAGCGCTCCGTGGTATTTCTTACTGAACACAACATGGAGGGGTCGGTAGGTTTTGTGCTTAACAAACCCATAGACCTGAAATTAAAGGATGTGCTCCAGGGGTTTCCGAATATTGATTCCGGCATCTCCATTGGAGGTCCCGTAAGCACAAACACTGTCCATTATATTCATACCCTGGGCGAAAAATTACCGGAATCTGTTCATGTTACAGATCAGATATGGTGGGGTGGAAATTTTGAAGCTTTGAAGCAAATGGCGCTTGCCGGGAAAATTAACGGACCTGAAGTCAGATTTTTCATGGGATATTCCGGATGGTCACCGAATCAGCTTGAAAGTGAAATTGCGGAGAATGCCTGGCTCGTTGGGGAACTGTCCGGTGAAATGATCATGAAAGGCATAGAAACTGACTTTTGGAGTGAGGTGCTGAACAGAATGAAGACCAAATATAAAGTGTGGGCAAACTTTCCTGAAAATCCCGGAATGAACTAAAATTACGGAATCAGATCCGGTAGAACACTCATATCCTGGTTCGGTGCGACTTTGATTGTCTTTAATCCTGCCGTAATGGCCGCTTCCATATCGGTGTCCCTGTCACCAATAAACCACGATTTCCCAGGGTCAATATTGAAACGGGCAAGACCCTTTTCAATGGACAGGGCTTTGGGTTTCCGGCACAGACAGTTTTCGTTATCGGAATGGTGGGGGCAATAGTATACCTCTTCAAGTTTTATCTGATGCCGGTATAACAGGCAGATCATTTTTTCGTGAACCCGGCGCACATCTTCGTGGGTATAAAAGGACTTTGAAATGCCGCCCTGGTTAGTAATCACGATGAAGATATAGCCGCGATCCTGTAATTGTTTTAAAGCCTCCACAATTCCTTGGTTAAGAAAAAAATCTTCTGTACGAAAAATGTAGTAGTTACTCTCTTCATTATTGATCACCCCATCACGATCGAGGAATATGGCTTTTCGCATAAGACTCAGAACTGTTTGAAAAAATTGGAAACAAGGGAAGGTTCCAGCAAAACGGGGAAAACAAAACCAAAAACCGCGCCCCAGAAATGCGCGTCATGGTTGATATTATCGTTTCCTTTTTTTGCCATGTAACTGGAATAAACAAGATAGAGTACCCCAAATACAATCCCTGGCATGGGTATTACGGCATAAAAATAGATCTTTTCCATCGGAGAGAAGAAGATACTGGAGAAAAGCACGGCTGAAACAGCACCTGAGGCACCCACAGAAACATAATTCGCATCTTCCCTGTGCTTAATGAAACTGGGAATCGAAGCAATAATCGCTCCTCCAAAATAAAGCAAGAGATAAAAAAGGTCCCCGGAAAAAATGCTTCCGCGCTGTTGCAGGGCATGAAAGATTTGTTCCACGTACCTGCCGAAGGAATAAAAGACCAGCATGTTAATGATCAGATGAATCCAGTCGGCATGTACGAAGGCATGACTTAAAAACCGGTAATATTCATTGTTTTTACTGACCCGAAAGGGCTCAAAATCCAGCCTGGAGAAAAGATTTTGGTTGCCAAAACATAAAATGGAGAGGATTGCAGTGCTTATAACAATTATTATGGTAATCATATGTTTAGTGTAATATTTTAAAAATCAGTTCTTTCAGTAATTCTCCCGCCCCGACATTCGTGCTGCCGTATCCTTTTGATTTAAGGTCATATTCCCTTAACCATGAAATAATCCTGACCGTTTTCTTAATGGTATAAATCCTCGCGGCTTTTTCATATTCGGGAACAAAATAGGGATGTACCTTTAGGCTGGCTGCAACATTTGATTTAGATTTATCTCTTAAGCCATGATACAATAAGATCCTGGAATAGAAGAAATACAAATGTATGATGGTTTGTATGATACTATTGTTAGCCTGATTATCTGCAAAATACCGGATTATCCGGTTCGCTTTTACAGGATCCCTGTTCACCAAAGCTTTCTGAAGTTCAAAATTGTTGTATTCTTTGCTAATTCCTATATTTTTCTCAATATGACCGGCAGTAATGATCTTCATTCCTTCCGGTAGGGTTATCATAAGTTTATCCAATTCATTGGAAATTTTACTCAGATCATTTCCCAGGAATTCGGTTAACAGGATGGCGGCTTTGGGTTCAATCTGGCAATTTTTCTTTCTCAGCCATGAGGCTATCCATCCCGGGACCTTGTCATCGTATAATTTTTTGGATTCGAAAACAACCCCGTTTTTACTGAAAGCTTTGAATAGCTTTTGATTTTTATTAAGGTTTTTATATTTGTAGTTCAGTACCAGAATGGTAGATTTCAGTGGGTTTTCAGCATAATACACCAGGTTGTCAAAATCCTGGATCTCCTGTGCTTCCTTTACAATTACCAGTTGTTGATTAGCCATCATCGGAAATCTTTTTGCTGCGTTTATAACCTTGGCAGCATCTGCATCTTTTCCGTAAATAATGGTTTGATTAAAAGATTGCTCTTCGGGCGAAAGGACATGCTTTGCCAGATAATCGGTAATCCTGTCGATATAAAAAGGCTCATCACCGGTCAAAAAATAAATGGGATGATATATTTTGTTTTTTAAATCCGTTACGATCTGTTCGTATGAAAAGGCAGGTTTTTGCATGCATTAATCAAATCTCAGGTGTTTGACAGATTCTCCGTTGTTTTTCAATTCAAACATGGAATCAATTCCGATTTTCAAATGATCGAGAACATATTTTTCACTTATTGTCCTGTCACTTTCCTCGGTCTTGACCCCCGATGAGATCATGGGTTGATCAGAAACCAGAAGTAAAGCACCGGTTGGAATTGAATTCGCGAAACCGACCGTAAAGATAGTAGCAGTTTCCATATCCACCGCCATCGACCGGGTTTTTTTCAGGTATTTTTTAAAATTTATATCATGCTCCCAAACTCTCCTGTTGGTGGTAAATACGGTACCGGTCCAGTAATCTTTTCCATAACTTTTTATGGTTGAGGAGACAGCCCTTTGGAGCTTAAAGGCAGGAAGCGCAGGAACTTCAGGAGGAAGATAATCATGTGAAGTTCCATCCCCTTTAATTGCTGCAATTGGAAGAATAAGGTCTCCCAGTTGATTTTTCTTTTTAATCCCGCCGCATTTGCCCAGGAACAGAACCGCTTTAGGGCGAATTGCACTCAAGAGATCCATGATTGTAGCTGCATTTGCACTTCCCATTCCAAAATCGACAATTGAAATGCCATTCGCATTGGCAGTAGGCATGGGTTTTTCCGGATTTACTATAGTGGTACCCTGTAATTTGCAGAAGAAATCAAGGTATTGAATGAAATTGGTTAAAATGACATATTTGCCAAATTCTTCAAGTTTATTACCGGTATACCTGGGCAACCAGTTGTCAACAATTTCGTTTTTTGTTTTCATATTCTAAATTTGTAGCTGGGTTAATGCACATTTTCCGGGGCAACCTGTATATAATTTTTTTTACAAGCACGAGGCAGAACAAGTACACTAATGAGAAGTTTAAATTTACCAACTTATTTTTTTAAAATAAAATCTTCTGATAATAAGAATTACATCTTCGACCCTTTCAGGAAAAAATATCTTCTGCTGACTCCGGAAGAATGGGTGAGGCAAAATTTTGCCTCTTATCTTGTTCATGAGAGATCGTACCCGGCCGGACGCCTGGTTCTGGAAAAGTCATTGCAATACAATAAGCTGATAAAAAGATGCGATATTCTGGTTTATAGCAGTGAAGGCAAACCGGTTTTACTGGTAGAGTGCAAAGCTCCGGAGGTTAAAATCGGATCCTCCACTTTTGACCAGATTGCTGTGTATAACCTGAATTTTAAGGTGAAATATTTGATGGTGACAAACGGTTTAAGTCATTATTGTGCAGCGGTCAATTTTGAAAAAAAAACAATTGATTTTCTGAATGAAATACCGAAATATGAAATGCTTGACAAATCTTAGCGAAGGATTTTCTGTAGGAAATACTGGGTTAACCATTCCTCCCCGTTTTTAAACCAATCCTTTTTGGCTCCGCTAATTATAAAGCCTTTGCTGATAAATAATTTCATACTGTCCTCATTGTTTTCAAGAATATTGCAATATACCTGCTTCAATTCCAGAATATGGGAACAATAATTCAGATGGGTATCGAGCGCTTCTGAGGCATAGCCCTTTTTACGGTCGCTTTTATCTGCAATCAGGATCCCTGTGCCAGCCCTGGCATGAAAGGGGTCAAAATCAAAAAGATCAATGGTTCCAAGCGCTTTCTTTGTTTGTTTGTGTTCTATTATGAGTCTGAGCTGTTTGGCTTCATAAATATCCTTACTCGCTGCCTCGATGTATTGCTCAAGGGTAAACATGGAAAATGGGATCAGGGTATTGCTCAGATTCCATACAGCGGTATCATTTTCCCATTTATAAAGATAATCAAGGTCGTTTTTTTCCAGCGCCCTCAACCTAATGGTATTATTTTGAAGTATTTCTTCCATTATCCTCTTTCTGATACCTGACAGACCTGTCAGGTGTTTTATTTTTCAAGTACCCGGATTTTATAGTTGAGGTTTTTTTCTGAATCCACCCTGAATGTATCTTTTTCTTTGTCATAAGAAACAACAATGACTTCTCCTGTCCCGGGATCTTCGATTTCCAGGATAAAACTCTTGCTTTTCATATGGGTTCGGGGAAGGGGGATACTGGCCGGGGGCGCCATCTCTATCCTGTAAATGTCTTCTTTATTAATATTCTCTTCCTGATCAAACAAACTTAAATAGCCTGTATTGCCTTTTTTTACTGGTTGATAATAACGATTATCGCCGGTAGTATTCAGGGGATAGCCCAGATTGACCGGATCCGTCCATTCATTGTTTTCTTTTTCAGAAAAGAAAATATCATATCCCCCCATATTAAAGTGACCATTGGAGGCGAAATAAAGATGATGGTTATTCATCATGAAAAAGGCACTGGTTTCATTTTCCGGGGTATTAATTGTGGGACCCAGATTTTCGGGTTCACTCCATTCTCCATTCTCCAGCCGTTCGGAGCGGTAAATGTCCAGTTTCCCATATCCTCCACGGCGGTTGGATGAGAACAAAAGGGTTTTCCCATCGGGTGAAAAAGAAGCGTGATCTTCATCACGAATGGTATTAATCTTTTTACTGAGAGGAACAGCTTTTGACCAGAAATTCCCTTCCAGTTTGGAATAATAGATGTCTCCATTATCAAATGCTTCTTTTTTTACCAGCAATAATTCGGTTCCATCCGGAGAAATACCGGAAGGAATCATCTCGCCGTCAGAACCTACCTGGGGAGTAATATTAATGGGTTCCGACCATTCTCCTTCTTTCTTGTAGCTATACATTATGGCATCGTAAAACTTTAGCCTTTGCATATACACCATGGCATTTTCATCGGGGGTGACGACAGGATGAAAATTATGAGCGCTATTATTGATGGTCTGCCCGGGATTTCGTTTTGTCAGTTCTATGGGAGAATCCTGGATAATTTTCGCCCGCTGGCAGGATTTAATTTCATTTTCTGTGATCCTTAGGTTGTATTTCTTTTCAAAATTCCGGATGTCCATAAATTTTTCATAGGTTTCCAGCGCATCATCAAGCTGGTTATTGATCCGGTAAGCTTTCCCGAGGTAGAAAAGGGCATGATGTGGTGCTTCTTTTTCATCGAAGTCAGCCTCTTTGTATTTCAGGGTCGTGTTCTGAACGGCTTTTTCAAGATGAGGAATGGCCTGAGTTTCACTTCCCGGAATATTTAGGTAAGACATGCCTATTCTGAATTGCAGGTTGGCATTTTCCGGGTAATCCTTTCCCAGTTGCCGGAACAAATAAAGGGCTTCTTCATATTCGCCCGTATCATAAAAATAATCTGCATCCCTGTAAGTATCCTCGGGATCCGCTTCTGCCTGAGCAAAAACAGAAAGTATAAAGAGTGAATATAAGATGGTAGAAAACAGGAATTTCTTCATAACCCTGATATGATAATGGTGATTTGCTAATATATGAAAATTCATTAAGTATTATATACGTAACAACTCAGGAATGGGTTCAGCAAATGCCGAAAAAAGCCATAGGGCAGCAGAATTTCTAAAAGAGAATGATCAAAAAAAATGAATAAAGCGCATATCACAATACCTGAAAAGGCGGCCTGAAAGTCAACAGGTTGGAGTTTTGACTGAGCTTTCAGACCGCCTCTTTGGGTGAAAGTACATTATTGCACTTACTACTCTTTTACTTTTAGGTCTTCGGGCACTTCAACTTCTTCAACAATAATGGTTTCCTTAATACCCGGATCGATTTTGTATTCCACTCTTCTGTTCAGCTTGCGTCCCCTGAAGGAATCACTACCGTCCGGATTGGTATTGATGGCTGCCGGTTCCAGTTCGCTAAATCCTTTTGTGCTCAATCGTTCCTGGGGGATCCCTTTACTTATAAGATAATCCCTGGCAGATTCCGCCCGTTTTTCCGAGAGATACTGGTTATAAACTTCCGGACCCATCGCATCGGTATGCCCCTGAAGTTCAATCTTGATTTCTTCATAACTTTCCATCATTTCGGCAACTTGATCCAACCTCGATTTCGCAGCCGGGGATAAGTCATAACTGTCGAAGGCAAAGTAAAC
>CAZQOV010000031.1:0-25107 GCA_964595055.1 uncultured Bacteroidaceae bacterium
GTAATGATGAATATTGGCAAGGAAGGTCTTAAAAGTCCGGAAGGCCTTGTAACTTCAATAGGATTCAGCTACAATAACGAAATCGATTACGTTTTTGAAGGAAATATTCATTGTACAGGCGATACCATTAAATGGCTTGTGGATAATGCCGGAATGCTGGAAAGATCTTCCGAAAGTGAAAAAGTTGCACTTTCAGTTAAAGACAACGGTGGAGTTTATTTTGTGCCGGCCTTTGCAGGACTTGGTGCCCCTTATTGGAACAATGATGCACGAGCCATCATTTCCGGTATGGATCGCGGTACTCAGAAAGGTCATATTGTTCGCGCAGCCCTTGAATCCATAGCTTACCAGGTGAAGGATGTGATTGACCTGATGGCAGAAAAATCGGGGATCAAACTGAAAGAATTACGGGTGGATGGTGGGCCGACAAAAAATAAGTTTCTCATGCAATTTCAGGCTGACATGCTTGACTCATCTATCAGAATAAGTGATATTGAAGAAGCTTCCGCACTGGGGGTGGCCCTGATGGGGGGTATTCAATCAGACATCTGGGAGTCATTTCACGAGCTTCAAAATCTTAGAAAGGACGGAAGAATTCTAAAATCCGGGATGGAAAAAAGTACAAGACTGAATCTTTACAATGGCTGGAAGAAGGCAATAAAAAGAACTATATCCAATGTATAAATACAGATAAATGAAAATTTAAAAATTTCTTTTTTGGCATCATCCTTTGTTACAGCTTTTTTAACAATGAATGTCTCTGCAGGAAATCCTTTAAACATAAATCATTAAAAAGCAGGCTCTGATAATATAAAAGAAACATATTCGCTAAAACTATTTAACTATGAAAAAACAAAAACAAACCTTCGGAGTTATTATCGCTACACGAAATATCTTTAATTCCGAACTCGCCGTTAAAGCAAGGAAAGAGGTCATTGCTAAACTCGAAAATCTTGGCTTTGACTATGTAATTCTTCCCTCCTCAGAAACACCAACCGGTAATATTGAAGGGTATGAGGATGCGAAAAAATGTGCTGAACTTTTCAAAAAGGAAGCAAATCGAATTGAAGGAATAGTGGTGGTCCTTCCCAATTTTGGTGATGAACTTGGTGTGGTGAACAGCATAGCCATGTCGGGCCTGAATGTTCCCGTTCTTGTACAGGCCTGCGATGATGACAATGATAAGGTAGATGTAAAAAACCGCCGTGATGCCTTCTGTGGTAAATTATCGGTTTGTAACAATCTTTATCAGTACGGTATTAAGTTCACAAATACCCGGTTTCATACTTATGATATAGACAGTCAGGAGTTCAGCACCGACCTGATGAAATTTGCAGGAATTTGCCGTGTAGTGAAAGGACTGAGGAATCTAAGGGTTGGAGCCATCGGAACCCGGCCTGCAGGATTTCAAACCATGCGGTTCAGCGAAAAACTATTACAGGATTCCGGTATCACCGTAATTCCGGTAGATATGTCGGAAATTATCGCATCTGCAGAAAATATTGAAAACGGCAGTAAGGATGTCAAAAACAAAATTGAATCTATAAAGGATTATGGCAATTGCAAGATGCTAAACAAAGATCAGATCAATCGCCAGGCCAGATTCGGTCTTGCTGTTGAACACTGGATAGAAGAAAATGACATTCAGACCTCAGCTATTCAATGCTGGGAATCGATTGAAAAGAATTACGGTTGTGCTGCATGTGTTACGATGAGCATGATGGGAGAAAAGTTAATGCCTTCTGCCTGTGAAGTGGATGTTGCCGGTGCTATCAGTATGTACGCACTGGCCCTGGCAGCGCAAACACCATCGGCATTGCTCGACTGGAACAATAACTTTGATAAGGACCGTAACAAAGTGGTATGCACGCACTGCAGTAATTATCCAAAGTCGTTTTTTGATAATGAAATTGAGATTGGCAGTCTTGATATCCTTGGCACTGTTCTGGGCCAGGAAGATACTTTTGGCGCTGTGAAGGGAAAAGTTGCTCCGGGGGATATGACCTATTTCAGGATTTCAACCGATGACCAGCGTGGAGTTATTAAGTCATACCTGGGTGAGGGAAAAATAACGGATGATCCCTATGATATGGACGGGGGTATAGCGGTTTGTAAAATACCCGATTTGCAGGTGTTAATGGATTTTATTGTAAAAGAAGGTTTTGAGCATCATGTGGGAATGGTAAGGGGAAATGTTGCTGAAATTCTGGATGAAGCTATCGGCAATTACATGGGCTGGGACATTTACATTCACTGATAATATAATTAAAAACATAATAACCTGAAGCTATGATACTTGTACATAATTATGGCCTGGCAGTTTTCTTTTTTGTCATATCCATGATCTGCTGGGGTTCATGGGCCAACACCCAGAAACTTGCTCAAAAAACCTGGAGATTTGAACTGTTTTACTGGGACCTTACCCTGGGTTTATTACTAACTGCCCTACTGGCAGCACTTACACTGGGGAGTCTTGGGAATGAAGGCAGAACTTTTTTTGAAGATCTTGCCCAGGCGGATAGTACCAGTATAATCAATGCAATGCTGGGGGGTATTGTCTGGAATGTGGGCAACCTCCTGCTGGTGGCAGCAATTGCCGTGGCCGGTATGTCGGTGGGATTCCCTATTGGCGGGGGTATTGCATGGATACTCGGTATAATTGTAAACTTCATCCTCGTGATCATCGATAAAGGAGAACCCCAGGGAAATACAGTGCTTCTATTTGGCGGAGTCGTTGTGATTATTATTGCCATTTACCTCAGCATGAGGTCTTATAGCAGGCTCGCAAAGGAACAGAAAAAAGCACCCCTTAAAGGTATCCTGCTTTCAGTATTCGCAGGTTTGCTGATCGCGTTCTTTTATGGACTGGTGGTAAAATCGCTCGATAATAGCTTCCTGGCCGGAGGTAGCGGGAATCTTACACCCTATACAGGTGTGTTTTTCTTTGCCGTGGGTATTGCCATCAGTACGCCCATTGTGAATCCAATATTTATGAGGCATCCGGTGGAAGGAGAGCCTGTAAAGATGAAGGAATATTTCAAAGGGAAAATCAGCACCCATTTAACCGGAGTTCTCGGCGGGTTCATATGGATGGTTGGAATGGTGGTCAGTTTTATGTCGGCAGGAGCATCCAATCCGGCTATTTCCTATGCACTGAGTAATGCTGCTCCTGTTGTGGCCATTATCTGGGGAGTTTTTATCTGGAAAGAATTCAAGGATGCTCCCAAAGGGACAAATAAATTGCTGGCAGCTATGTTTATATTGTTCCTCGTGGGGCTTGTGCTTATCACTATGTCTAATTAATTATGCATGATAAAAAAATAAACTCTCTGAAGAAACACGCTGTATTATGCCGAAAGCGTTTGCTTGAAATGATTTATCAGGGTAAGAATGGTCATACCGGTGGCTCATTATCTGCTGTTGATATCATTGTGAGCCTTTATTTCGGTTTGATGAAAGTTGACCCGGAAAATCCGGGTGACCCTGATAGGGACCGTTTTATTATGAGCAAGGGGCATTCCGTTGAAGCTTTGTATAGCATTCTCTCGAGAAAAGGATTTTTTGAGGATGAAATCCTGAATAGCTATGGTCAGTTTCAATCGCCCCTTGCCGGTCACCCTGTAAATAAGATACCCGGCATAGAGCTCAATTCCGGAGCACTTGGCCATGGCCTTGCTGTGGGGGCAGGGATGGCACTGGCAGCAAAGAGGTCCGGAAAAGCTTACAGGACTTTCGTATTAATGGGAGATGGAGAACAGGCCGAGGGATCGATTATGGAAGCAGCAGCAACAGCAGGTCATTACCGGCTCGACAATCTTGTAGGAATAATTGACAGAAATGGACTTCAGATAAGTGGCCCCACCGAAAAAGTGATGGCAATTGAGGATCTTTCTCTTAAATACCGTGCCTGTAGCTGGGAAGTACTGGAATGTAATGGTAATAATATTTCAGAGATCGTAAATCGACTCGAAAATCTGCCTTTCAGAAAAAATGCTCCATCACTTCTCATTGCCCACACAACCAAGGGTAAAGGAGTTTCTTTCATAGAAAATAATACCGGATGGCATCATAAAGTACCTTCGGATAAAGAATTTAAAAAGGCAATTTCTGAACTGGATAAAGCATTGGAGGAAATAGAAAAATGAACAGCATTCCATGCAGAAAGGCGATCACAGATAAACTGCTGGAACTAGCCAGAAAAGACCGTGATGTATTTGTTGTAACCTCCGATGCCCGGGGGAGTGTTACACTCAATAAATTTGCTGAAGAATTGCCCGAACAGTTTGTTGAAGTGGGAATTGCCGAACAAAATGCTGTTGGGCTTGGGGCAGGTCTTGCCCTTGTCGGGAAAAAGACATTTGTGTGCGGACCGGCATGTTTTTATTCTGCACGTAGCCTGGAACAGATAAAGGTTGATGTGGCATACTCAGGAGCCGGTGTAAAAATAATCGGCGTAAGCGGTGGAGTTAGTTATGGAGCCCTTGGGTCCAGTCATCACAGTCTTCACGATATCGCAGTTATGAGAACATTTCCCGGCCTGAATGTTTACCTTCCCTCTGACCGGCACCAATCGGCAAAACTTATAGATTATCTGGGGAGCTCAGATGAGGCTGCTTATGTAAGAGTAGGCCGCAATGCAGTACCTGACATCTATACCGAAAACGATAAGTTCATTCCAGGTCAATGCATTAAGCTGAGCGAAGGGAAAGACATCACCCTGATTGCTACAGGCGAAAAAGTTTACCACGCACTGATGGCTGAAAAGGAATTAAAAAAGAAGGGAATCAGGGCTACAGTACTCGACATGCACACCATAAAGCCCTTTGATGAAAAAGCTGTGTTTGCCGCGGCAAAAGAAAGTGGTCATATCTTAACAATTGAGGAGCACAGCATTTTCGGAGGCCTTGGAGGAGCAACCGCAGAGCTCGTCTCACAACATCATCCGGTTAAAATGAAAATCCTGGGCATACCCGATGAAAACGCGGTTCATGGGAAATCCCTGGAGATTTTTGAATATTATGGGCTTACCGGGCGGGGGATTGCCAGGAAAGCAGAAAGATTGTTGGGAAAAAAATAATTCATGTCAACTCCCTTTGCTTTTGATGGTCCTCAAATTAAAGATCAGTGCTTTTAATGCAGTTTTTGGGTGATTATTGTAAATTTTTATCCGGAAATCATCCTCGTTTTTTACTAATCTATTTAATTTTGGATTGCTGAAAAAAAATCCTTAATTAATGCCGGGATAATGAACAGAAGCTACAGAAACTTAATTTTGATAAGCATTGTTGTCATTAGTGCTTTGATGCACCTTGATCATTTCCCCAAAGACCTGATGAGCATACATGTATGGAGACAAGCCCAGACACAGTCCACCATCGTTAATTTCTACGAAGAAGATATGAATATTTTAAATCCTCGCAGAAATGATCGTGGCAATACGGAAGGAATTTTCCGAATGGAATTTCCTCTTATGCAATGGATAGGTGCGTTGCTATATAAAGTCTTTGGAAGAGATCTTATTCTTATTCGAATTTACATGTTCGTTGTGGGAATTCTTACAGTGATTGGCATGTACAAACTGCTTCAAGCCTTGTTTAACAATACTGTATTGGCACTAATGGGAGCATGGGCATTTAATTTTTCTCCCAGCTTTTATTATTATACCATTAATCCCATGCCGGATAATCTGGCTTTATGTTTTTCTGTCTGGGGTCTTGCTATGTTTTTTCTCTGGTATTCCAAGCAAAAAAATAGCCATTTGTTATTCAGTAGCATTTTTTTAAGCGCTGCAACATTGAGTAAGCTTCCATTCATCCTGTTTTATGCCGTACCTCTCGCATATTTTATACGCTTAAGCCTCAGAAAAGGAATAAATCGAAAGATCCTTACCCAGGTTTTCCTTGTATTTATTTTTGCTATCCTGCCGATCATATGGTATTTATCCGTAATACCCCATTGGGATGGGAATCCTATCCTCAAAGGAATATTTGGAAGTAAAGAATCTTTCGCCAAAATTTTAGATTATTTTCAGCATAATCTAATATCCACCCTTCCTGAGTTACTCCTGAATTATGGTGCTGTATTGTTCTTTCTGGGTGGATTTTACTTCTTGTACAGAAATAAAGCTTATAAAGATCCCCGGTTTGGTCTTTTTCTGTTTCCGGGATTCTTGTTAATCCTTTATTACATCCTAGAAGCCAACGCCATAGGGAAGATCCATGATTATTATCTTTTCCCGTTTTTACCTTTCCTTTTCATCCTTGTTGCCTATGGAGCATATCATCTTTTCTCCCAAAGCAATAAAAGTTTACGCTATCTTACATTCCTTCTGTTACTTATACTCCCATTTACTGCGTATTTAAGAATGCAAAACAGGTGGAATCCGGAATCTCCCGGGTTTAACAGGGACCTCCTGATCCACAAGAATAAACTGAGAGAAGCTGTCCCAAAAGATGCTCTGGTGGTGGCAGGAAATGATTTATCTCATTTTATCTTTTTTTATTATATTGACAAAAAAGGCTGGGGCTTTGACAATGACAGGCTGACTCCCGAACAACTTAAGGAAATGATCCAAAATGGAGCTGAATATCTGTATACAGACACAAAAATGATCAATCCAAAACGTTTTCCCTGTTGTCTGGAGGAGTTAATTCTCGAAAAGGGAAGCATAAGGATATACCGGTTGAAAAAATAACATCCCCTATTCAATTAATGGATAGGTTTTTTTCCAGCCCACTGAAATATCTGATCAAATCTGCTTCCGGGATACTTTACTTTTGAGTATTCTTTTCATAACCATGGCCTATAAATAAGTCCGGAATTTTTCGCCTGGAAAGAGGTATTTCGATAAGTGGTAAGTCAGGAAAAGCAACAAAAAATTCAGGTATGGCTCTCATGTGCAAAAAAAGTCTGTCCGGAGAATCCTTATAAAGCGCTTAGGGCATCTTCAATAATATCTTGATGATCGAACGCCAGTAAAGGTAATTCGGAAATGCTGAACCATTTCACATTTTTGGCGTCATCGCCCGCAATAGGTTCATAATTTCCTTCACCGGCTATTGCAAGAAAAGCAATGGTGATGATCCAACCTCTCGGATCCCTTCCAGGTTTACTATAAACCCGGAACTGTTCCATTTTAAGCTTAAGACCTGTTTCTTCATTTAGTTCACGATGAGCTCCGTCCTCAACGGTTTCACCTTCTTCAATAAAACCCCCCGGCAACGCCCACATGCCTTTAAAAGGATCGTTTTTTCTTTCTACTAAAAGAACTTTTAAATGAGCGCCACTCCTGTCAAAAAGTATACAATCAGCACTTACTGCCGGACGAGGGTAATCATAGCAAAACTTTTTATTATCCATAACGATTTTTATATCCTTTTCCCGATAAACGTGATATCGTCTACCTGTTCATAATCAGCCTTCCAGTTATTAATAACCTGTTCCAGCTTTTTCTTCTGATCTTTCATTGACATCCCCTCAAAAGAAAGGAGGGTTTCTCTTAAACGCTTATATCCGAATTTCTTCTCCTGATCTCCTCCAAACTGATCGGCAAAACCATCTGAAAATATATAGATTACATCTCCCTTTTCAACGAAAATATGTTTATTGGTAAAAACCTCAGCTTTTTCGGTAGGCTCAACAGACTTTCGATCGGGTTTGACGACAAATAATCTTGCCTTTTCAGACTCAAGTACAGGTTCTTGTTCCTCATCATTCACCAAAAGCATATTCTCAGATTCTCTCAAAAGATAGAGAGGACTTCTTGCACCGGTAAATTCAATTTGCGATTTATCTTCATTATAAACACAAAGTGCAATGTCCATTGCGTCCTTCACTTCAACAGATCCGGTAAGTTTTAACGTTTCTGTGAGATATTCATTGAGTGCACTAACAATTTTATCGGCCCGGGTTAACTCATAGTCTATTATAGCTCTGTTCAATCCATCATAACCAATGATGCTCATTAATGCACCAGGGATCCCATGCCCTGTACAATCAACAACGGCAAACATTTTTTTAACTCCCCTCTGCTCCCTTTGTTCTACCCAGTAAAAATCGCCGCTTACCATTTGTTTGGGTTGAAAGACAATGAAATAATCATTCAGAATATGTTGAACTTTATCAGGAGCTGGCAAAATTGCGGTTTGAATTCTTTCAGCATATCCATAGCCTTCATTTAATTTCCGGTTCATTCTGTCCATATCTGTTTTCTGCTTTCTCAACAGCAATTTTGCCCGCTTCCTTTCATTATTATACTTAACAATGAGGAATAGTAAAGCAATAATAACCACAAGAGCAAAAACCAATAAGAACTTATCAATTTCAGAAACCTGATTTTCCTTTTGCAACAATACAAGAAGTGAATTTTTTTCCGGATAGGTTAGGTGAGTCATAAAGTTCGTTTTTAAAATTTTTTTTAACGATACCCCCGTGTAGCAAATCCGGCAGGTATGTGCTTTTCTTTCGCTGTAATGCTTAATACAGGAATATCGGACCTCGACACCATTTGCTGGGCATAACTTCCTGTAAGAAGGGCCATACTACCCCGTTGACTGGTCATTATTGCAACAAGATCAGCATCAACTGCATTGCAATAATTCTGTACCAGTGTAACCGTACTTTCACCTACAAGTTTTTTGATCACAGGTTTAAAACCTTTACGCTTTGCAAAATCAACGCTTTGTTGAAGATAAGCGTTTAATCTGCTGGTATCCTGTTTGTTTCTTGAGGTTGTGACAGATATCATATGGATTTCAGAATGAAATATTTCTGCGAGTTCAAGAGCTTTGGGTACTTTTTGACGGGTATCCACATGCAATCTTACCGGAATAACAATTTTCTTAATACCCGACGGAGTCTTTTTACGCACGGTAATTACAGGGTCTTCTGTAGATGAAATAATTTTATAGGCATTACTCCCAATAAAAAATTCTTCAAATCCGGAAGCACCATGTGTGGAGGCACAGATCATACTGTCTTTATAGGATTCTGTTTGCTCAACAACCTCCTGATATATTTTTCCTTTTTTGATAATGAATCTCAATTTTGAATCATAAGACAACTCCGGTTGATATTTCTCTATCAATTTTTCAAATTCATGCTCAGCATATCGGTGCTCTTCTTCGAATGTTCCCGGACGATAATCCCCGCTGCTTTTTTGAACATAAACCATCTGAATGTTTACCGTCGTTTGCTTTGCAAATAACATGGCCAGTTTAAGTCCCTGGATAGATTCAACCGAAAAATCGATCGGTACAATAATAGTTTTCATTGTTATAACAATTTCATTTCTGGAAATAATTAGCCTTTTACAGGTATAAAATGTTGTATTCTTAAAAGCCTGTCATTCGGGTTAACGAAATGAAAACATTTCAGGTTACATTATCTTCATTATCTAATTTTTCTCTGACTATAATATCATCTGACAGCTTTCGGAGAAAGAATTTAATTTTCTTAAATTTCCCAGGGCAAATACTACGGATGAAAATTTTTGCCCCCTCGTTTTTCAAACGGAGCAGGCGTTGATCCGGAAGCTTTTTCCTACGGGATATCAAACAACAGTTGACTTCACGGACAACCCTAAAAATAAGCCTTTCCTTTCTACCCCCAAGTTACGGAATATTTTCATCATTCGCCCTTAAAGCATTTTTCTTTATTCACAACTATCCTTTTTCTCATATTCTATTTAGAATTTTACTAATTATTCCGTTAAAATATCTATTTTTATGCTCCGAAACAGGAAAATTGTCTGAATAATTAACCCGGACATATAATTCTTTTTCGAAGAATTATAGAAAAATATCATTCTGTACTCAATTATTCGATTTTTAAAAACCCTTTTTTCCTGCATAATAATAAAAAATTCAATTTTTTCTCAATATGAAAGAAGTAGTTATTGGCATAGACATAGGAGGAACATTTACAAAATTTGGTCTTGTAAACCTGGATGGAGAAATTCAAAATGAAGGTTCTATTCCTACTGATAGTCATGATGAAATAGATTCTTATCTGGATGATCTGAAATATGCAATTGAAGATACTTATTCTAAAGATGAATACTCAATCAAAGGGATTGGTATCGGAGCACCCAACGGGAATTACTATAACGGAACTATCGAGCATGCTCCTAATCTTAAATGGAAGGGAGTAGTAAAGTTAAGTGAACTTTTTAAGTCGACATTTGATCTTCCGGTAGTGGTTACCAATGATGCAAACGCTGCAGCTATGGGAGAAATGCTTTATGGTGGAGCAAAGGGGATGAAAAATTTCTTAATGGTAACCCTGGGAACAGGTCTGGGTAGTGGTTTTGTGGCGAATGGACAAATGATATACGGGCATGATGGTTTTGCCGGTGAGCTGGGCCATACCATTGTTAATCCCAATGGCCGGCAGTGCAACTGTGGGAGAAAAGGCTGTCTTGAAACCTATGTTTCCGTTACAGGAATCGAAAGAACAGTTTTTGAATTGCTTGCCAATGAAACCGATGAGAGTGAACTTAGAGATCATAGTTTTAATGAACTTGATGCCATAATGATCAGTAAAGCAGCTGAAAATGGTGATAAACTGGCCTTGAAAGCTTTCGATGAAACCGGACGCATTCTCGGACTGAAACTTGCTGACAGCATGGCTTATACAAGTCCTGAAGCGATATTTATTTTCGGAGGATTAGCCGGAGCCGGGGATCTGATTCTTGAGCCAACCAGAAAGTATTTCGAATACTATCTTTTGAACGTTTACCAGGGAAAGACCCGAATACAACTTTCAGCATTACAAGGGAAAAACATTGCCGTTCTCGGAGCAGCAGCCTTAATGTGGAATGAATTGCCTTAAGGGACAGAAGATTCCTCGATATTCACGTTGATTTCAAGTTCCCAGTTTGCTCGAATAATAATTTCACCCTCGTAAAACTGCACTTTTTCGGGCTGAATCCCTTTTAAATAATTCCCCGTATCCCATTTTTCGTTTCCATTGCGATCATAGATAAGTTTCAGTTTATATTTACCCGGATCCAGGTAACCAAACACCACTTTCCCGGAGATAGCCAGCGATTGTTCTCTTAACACTTCATCATTTTCATTCATAAGTTGAATGACCAGAGGAGTGACTACCGTATCAGGATTCACGATAAGCGTACCGTAATAATCTTCATTACGAACCGAAAATTCCGTATCAATAGTGTCATTGACAGCATCATAAACATCTCTGAACGCACCGGGATAAGCAATGAAATGATAATGGGTTTCAGATTCCCACTGCTTATCTAAGACAATTGTTCGAATATTCAAAGAATCTGTATAAATTTCGTAAGCTTCTCTGTATTCAAGTGTATCATCTACTATTTTATAAAACTCAATGTGACTCGTATCTATACTTTGAACAGGCGTTTGGGAAATAAACCTGGCAGTTTCATTCAAATCCAGGATAGCCCGGTTTTTTATGCTTTCAATTTGCATTGACTCTTTTTCTTCTTTTTCTTCTTCTTTATTACGGGCTGATTCCCGGTAAATAAAATCTATTGTATCAGCCTTCATCGATACCTGGCCCAACGAATCCCTGATGCTATAATTTAACAGCAACTGAATACTGTCCATCTGAAGAACTTCCTCATCAATGATCCATAAGTTGAATTCCTTTCTCTCTTCACCTCTCTCCATAAGGTACCAATCTTGCCTGGCAGGTTTTAATGACTGGATTGAAAAACGATCCGTTACCGGTAAATTAAAGCTAAAATCCATTCTTCTTCGTGTATTTCGGATATAATCAGAAAGGAACTGATTTTCACTGTCTTCGGTGAATAAGAAAAGATCGATAAAAATCCTGTCCGGAGCAGGTTTTGCGGTTTCTACCCTTAAACTGTCCGCTTCCAGATTTATCAGATTAACCGTATCGGAAAGTGCAAGTGTATCTTTCAAAGGATCCGCAATGCTATCTAAAACAAGTGAATCGACCTCCTCGATCTTTGAAAAAAATTCCGGGGTAATGATAACAGTAGTATCCAAAAAGGCAATTTGCTCGTTGGGAAGATCAAAAAGAAAGTTATTATTCGCATCTTCCAGAGCAAAGAGTTTAAAAGTATCAGCCTTGAGGTTATTTATCGTATAGGTCCCTTCTTTGGTGGATTTCCCTACATATACAGGTATTTCTTTATAAACAACCGAATCATATAGATTGTCATATAGCATAATATTTACCGGCTTTTCCGGAGGTTCTAGGTCAAACGCTTTTAAAATATTTCCTCCTATTGAAAGAGAGTCAAGGAAATCTCCGGTGGAAAATACAAACTCATAATTCGTCAACTCATTTCCTTCATTATTGTCTTTTATGGCAGTTCCAAAGTTGAAGGTATAGGTGGTGTTCTTTCGTAATGTATCTTCAATTTCTATGAATAAAGATTTTCCTCTCATTCTGACATCCGGACGGTTCTCAAGTGGGGGTGAAACAACAAGTTCCTGATTAACATTATCTAATCGAATAAATTCATTAAAATTGATTACAATTCTTTTGTTTTTAAAATTTACCGAATAATTTTCGGGTACACTGCTGATTACCTCAGGGGGATCCTCATCAACAGACCCGCCGGTTAACGAGCCCATTTTCGCACAACTGCTTGCGATGAAAAATGAAATAACGGTAAAAAATGCGTATCTGAAGAAAATTTTCAAGGTCCGGAACGATTTTTATGAAATAACAAAACTACAAATTTTTAAAAGACCATACTCCTATTTAGGTTACTAACGAAAGAACATTAATTATTGTATTTTTTTATTCCACTAATTTTTCAGAGAATTACACCAGAAATTGCAGTATACTTAATTATTTTCTTATAAAAAATTTCATTCCGATTTTATAATTTTCGTAGCTTTGCCCACATCATTTTAATACCTGAAATATGTTAATTCACAGTATTGTTTGGGATGTAGATCCCTGGCTGGTAAAATTCGGTGATGGCTTTGGTATCCGCTGGTACGGGTTATTATTTGCAAGTGCCTTTCTTTTCGGATACATAATATTTAACCGTTTTTTCAAAAAGCAAGGCTTTTCCACTGAACTTCTTGATAAGCTAACGATTTACATAGCAATAGGAACAATCATAGGTGCCCGGCTTGGTCATTGTCTTTTTTATGACCCGGAATATTACCTGCAAAATCCTCTTGAAATTCTCATGGTTTGGAAAGGCGGGCTGGCAAGTCACGGTGGAGCTATAGGAATTCTGATCGCATTATGGCTATATACCAAACATACCGGGATCTCATTTTTATGGATCATTGACAGGGTAAGTGTGGTTGCAGCCCTTGGCGGTTTTTTTATCCGTATGGGAAACCTAATGAATTCTGAAATATACGGTAGGCCCACCGACCTGCCCTGGGGTTTTAAGTTTGTGAATGATCGAAGCCGGATTGATTTCTACGATTCGGAAACAGGAGAGCTGTTGGGAAAGCATCTGCCCTGCCATCCTACACAAATTTATGAAGGATTAAGCTATCTTCTCATTTTTGCTGCATTATTCTGGTTAATTAGAAATCATGGGGGTAAAATAAAAGAAGGAGTAGTGTTCGCCTGGTTCCTGATTTCTGTTTTCACCGCTCGTTTCTTTATCGAGTTCTTAAAATTTGAACAATCGGACTTTGAGATCAATATGATTGAAAAGTTCAACCTTAATATGGGCCAGCTATTAAGTATCCCCTTCGTACTTTTTGGTGTCGGTCTGCTAATCTGGGCCAGAAAAAAAGGCAAGTATACCCAAAAACCCAAAAAATAGTTGATTACCTAAAAAAACATAAATTTTATGGGCCCTTCGGAGGTTGAATTTTCCACATTGCTATTTGCTTTTCTGTTGACATTGTTTGCAGGATTATCAACCGGTATTGGAAGTGCAATGGCCTTTTTTACAAAGTCGACAAATACAAAATTTCTTTCGGTTTCCCTGGGTTTTTCCGCCGGTGTTATGATTTATGTTTCTATGGTTGAAATTTTTCAAAAATCAAAAGAATCATTAATCTCCGTTTTTGATGAAAAAACCGGTACAACTTACGCTGTTATTGCCTTTTTTGCAGGAATCGCCATTATTGCCCTAATTGACAAACTTATTCCATCGGCAGAAAACCCCCATGAAATCAGAAAAGTAGAAGATGTAAAAGATCCATCCAAAACCAAAAATGATGTAAAACTTTATCGAATGGGTGTCTTTACCGCTCTGGCTATTGCTATCCATAATTTTCCCGAAGGCCTGGCAACCTTTGCAGCTGGACTAACCGATCCTACCATTGCCATCCCAATTGCGGTAGCGATTGCTATTCACAATATCCCGGAAGGAATTGCAGTTTCTGTGCCCATTTCTTATGCCACCGGGAGTAGAAAAAAAGCATTTTTTCTTTCGTTTTTATCAGGTCTGGCTGAACCCATCGGAGCGGTTGCGGGTTATTTCCTGCTGAGAAATATTTTTAATGATACGGTCTTTGGAGTACTTTTTGGTATAGTAGCCGGAATCATGGTTTTTATCTCCCTGGATGAATTACTCCCTACAGCCCGGGAATATGGAGAACATCATCTGGCTATCTATGGACTGATAACCGGAATGGCTGTCATGGCAATTAGCCTTTTACTGTTTTTATAATATGTTTTCTGCCTCACAGCTGACTTGCCCCCTTTTTAATCTTATCCGGGGTTTCTTTTTCACCTATCGTAAATTTTCTTTAGAACCTACAACCAAAAAGGTTTTGGGATTAGACCAAATTTTTTTTTAAAGCTCTTTCATAAGAATCAGATGAAATTTTCAGGCACGTTAATTGAACAAATAACATAAATTTTGTTTTTTTGCGTTTATTTAGTTTAAATAAAATTATAAAAGGTTATATATGGAATCCATTATCAGGTTTTGGAATGAGTTGTTGGATTTAACAATAGAGATGGCACCCTATCTTATGCTGGGCTTTCTGTTCGCAGGAATCCTTTATGCCTGGTTTCCGGCTGCCAAAATGACGAAATACCTTGGTCAAAATAATGCCAGATCAGCACTTAATGCGGCCATACTGGGGATTCCTCTGCCTCTATGCAGTTGCGGTGTTATTCCTACCGGAGTTTCTTTTTATAAAAACGGCGCATCCAAAGGATCATCCGTATCTTTTCTGATATCGACCCCTCAAACCGGTGTGGATTCTATTATGGTAACCTGGTCACTTCTGGGGCTGCCAATGGCAATAATACGGCCAATCATTGCCTTGTTCACCGGTGTTTTTGGAGGTATTTTAACCAATAGCCTTGAAACCAAACATGAACGCAAAGCTGAAAAACCGATTGCCGAAAGTATTGAACCAAGGAAAAAAATAGGCATAAAAGGAATGTTGAAATATGCCTTCGGCGAATTCCTGGAAGATATTGTAAAATGGCTGGTTATTGGATTATTAATTGCAGCCCTTTTTGCAGTAATGATTCCGGAGGACTTTTTCCTGAGATACCTTTCTAACGACTATCTTAGCATGCTTATCATTCTGGTAGCTTCTGTTCCCCTGTACGTATGTGCCACGGGATCAGTGCCTATTGCAGCAGTATTAATGATGAAAGGTCTTTCACCTGGTGCAGCCATTGTATTTCTTATGGCAGGACCGGCAACTAACGCCGCAACAATATCAGTAATCGGGAATTCAATGGGAAGAAAAACGCTGTTTCGTTATCTCTTATCCATAATCGGAGGTGCCCTTTTATTCGGGACACTCGTAAATGAATTGCTTCCCGGAGAATGGTTCACTTCAGCAATTCAACATCTTCATGGTGAAAGTCATGCTCATGATGTATTACCCTACTGGTTGCAGGTGGGCAGTGCAATTCTTTTAACTCTGGCAATAATCAATGGATTATACCGGAAATATATTCTTCCACACTTCAAAAAACCCATAATTACCCCGAAAGCTATAAACATTAGTAATATGACAACAAAAATCAAAGTAGAAGGAATGACTTGCAATCATTGCAAAATGAATGTTGAAAAAGGAATTGAAAAAATTGAAGGCGTAAAAGAGGTTTCAGCAAATATTCATAACGGAGAAGTACTGATTGCGGGAGAAAAATACGACCTGGAGAAAATCCGGAAAGAGGTAAATGACCTGGGTTATACATTTGCAGGAAAAATTTAATCCTATCATACCTTCTTCTTTTGCTTCCTGATAATTGCCTTACCCTTTGCAAAATAGCTTTAGCTGCAAATTGGCCTGGTCTTCTAATTTGGAACCCACTCCGATGAGGGTTAAAGTCCCAAACCCCACCCGGTAATCCGGAAGAGGTCATTCACAGAATTTTTGCTAAATTACGTATTAAGGCCAACGCATTCGCTCAACCAGGTGTCGCCTTATCCTAAAGCATTAGTCCAAATGACTGGGCGTATTAAAGGAAATTGCAGCAACAAACCCTTCCCGGGGTTGATTCAGTTTTTCAATCGTTTGAAGAAAATCCTTTTTTCCTTATCTTTGCATCCTTAAAAACGAAACCATTAAATCGTACAATCATGTATAAAGTAGTACTTTTGCGACACGGAGAAAGTGAGTGGAACCTTTCTAACCGTTTTACCGGCTGGACCGATGTGGACCTCACAGAAAAAGGAATTAAAGAAGCAACCGATGCAGGGAAAACCTTAAAAGAACAAGGCTTTACCTTCGATATTGCCTACACATCTGTTTTGAAAAGAGCTTTACGGACACTCTGGATCACACTTGATCAGATGGATCTTCTCTGGATTCCTTTTGTGAAAAGCTGGAGACTGAATGAAAGGCATTATGGAGCCCTTCAGGGACTCAACAAAGCGGAAACAGCAGCAGAACATGGTGAAGAAAAAGTTCTTATATGGAGAAGAAGTTACGATATTCCTCCCCCTCCCCTTGAAAAATCCGATGACCGATACCCGGGTAAAGATCCCAGATATGCCGATTTGGATGAAAAAAATATCCCAACAACCGAATGCCTTAAGGATACTGTTGAAAGATTTCTTCCTTTCTGGCACGACATCATTGCTCCTTCTATCAAAGAAGGAAAAAAAGTATTGATTGCAGCCCATGGAAACAGTCTTCGCGCACTTGTTAAGTACCTTGATGAATTGAGCGAAGAAGAAGTTATAAAGCTAAATATTCCGACCGGTCTTCCGCTGGTTTATGAATTGGATGAAAACCTTAAACCGATCAAAAGTTATTACATCGGAGATGAAGAAGAAGTGAGAAAAGCAATGGAGGCTGTTGCCAACCAGGGCAAAGCCAAAAAATAATCCGCTCCTTTTTCAAATTTTCCGTTCAACATATATAGCTTAACTGAGTGAGGGTGTGTTGGGGTCTTCACATATTTGACTCCTTAAAAACACCCTTTTTTTTCAGCTTTTGTCTTTCCGTTATAAAAAATATTTTTGCGAAAATCTTACGTTTTGAATCCGCGGCAGAAAGTTATCATCAAAGCCTCATGGGTCAGCATAACAGGAAACTTCATTCTGGCTGTTCTTAAGATCTTTGTGGGCATGTTTTCCGGCAGCCTGGCTGTAGTAGCCGATGGTATTGACTCTGCCTCCGATATTGCCACCTCGTTCATTACCCTGATAACTGCAAGACTTTTAAACCGACCACCAAATATTAAATTTCCTTATGGTTATGAAAAAGCAGACACTGTAGCCACCAAAGTATTATCTTTCATAATTTTCTTTGCGGGAGCAGAATTGGCCATATCAACAATTAGACGGATCGTTACCGGTGAAATCCCCTCAATTCCTTCCACACTCGCCATTTACATAACCGTATTTTCTATCGTTTCGAAATTTATTCTTTCCAGGTACCTGGTAAAAACCGGAAAAAATAATAACTCTGCCATGCTTGAAGCCAATGGCAAAAACATGCAAAATGATGTGATTATTTCTTTATCTGTTCTTACAGGCCTGCTCTTTACCTTTATTTTTGAGTTACCTGTTATTGATCTGATAACCGCTCTCGCGGTTAGTTTTTGGATCATGAAGGTTGCTATACAGATTTTCTTCAAAACCAATATTGAACTTATGGATGGCCTGAAAGACCCGGTACTTTATTGCGAACTTTTTAACGCGGTAAAAAAAGTGAAAGGAGCTCATAACCCACACCGGGTCCGGGTGAGAAAAATTGGTAACTATCACATGATCTCCATGGATATTGAAGTGGAAAGCTTTCTTAGGGTATATGAGGCCCATCAAATCGCTCAGGAAGTTGAACAAGAGATCAAAAAAAATCTTCCCAATGTTTACGATATTGTCGTTCACATAGAACCTCTCGGAAACGTTGAAAAAGAAGAAAAATTTGGCTTACGGGAAAAAGATGTGGAAGACCTTAACGGAGACTGACATTTTCCTGTTTCCTCAACCACTTTTATTTGCGTTAATATTTTCTTACTTTTATCAAGTCTAAATAACGTCTGCCAAAAATGTTCGAAATCGGCTGTGTTGCTGAACACCCTGATCTCATGCATTTTGAATCAGACTCTGAATAAGAAGGGTGAAAAAACAACTACGCATTTAAACTATTTTTCGGATGAATATTACGAAAGACATGAAAATGGCAGAAGTAATTCATTTAAATTATTCCCTTCTGCCGGTTATTACCCGATTTGAAATTGACCTCGGTTTTGGAGATAAAACCGTGGAAGAAGTATGTCGGGATAACAAAGTTAACCTGGATTTTTTTATTGAAATTACCAACTCATTTATCGATGAAGATTATATTCCCCAAAAAGATCTAAATTCCTTCCCGGTAAGCCTGATTGTTAAGTATCTGGAAAAAACACATGACTATTACCTGAGTGAAAAAGTTCCGGAATTGGAAGAAATGATAGACAAAATGGTCAAACTTACCGCTGCCGATGCAAAAAAGACGACACTTCTCATGAATTTTTTCAAAGAGTACAGGGAAGAATTGAAAAATCATATAGAAAAAGAAGAATTAAACGTTCAACCCTATGTTATTGAAATCGAAAAAGCTTATGAGAACGGTATTTTGAGTGAATCCCTGAGAAAAAAAATTTTTAACTATTCAATCAATGATTTTGCGAATGAACATGATAATGTAGAGGAAAAACTATACGACCTTACCAATATTATCATAAAATACATGCCCCCTTGTCCGGATAAAGCACTTACCAACAGAATACTTATGGAATTATTCCGTCTTGAAAAAGATCTTAATGCCCATGCTGAGCTGGAAGATAAAGTCCTGATCCCCAAAGTTTCAATCATGGAACAGGAATTGTTAAAGATGAGCTGATAATGAACCGAATAAAATTTATAGTCGCTGAAAAATCTTATCTTCTCCGTAAAGGAATTGTATCGGTAATAAACCGGATCGATCATGCTTCTGTTGTCAAAGAACTGGATAATCTTGATCAAATAAATTCTGCAATAATATCTCATCATCCTGATTATATTGTTTTGAATCCAAATCTCTTTCCGGAAAATAAACCTTATTTAAATTTCAGCATAAAAGCCGACCTTAAAAACAGCGGAATAGCCTTAAGTTCATCCCCTCCCTACAGAAGAGGACTCCTTGAAAAGTTTTTCCTTGTCCTGGATGTAAATGACACAAAAGAAACCCTTTATGAAAAACTCAACTCAATAGTTAATGAGTCTGGCTCAATGAAAAGCATTGTGCAAAAAAATACAGAATTGAGCGAAAGAGAAAAAACAATTCTTAAGCATGTGGCCAGAGGCGAAACAAACAAAGAAATTGCAGAAAATTTGTTCCTTTCCACACACACAGTAATCACTCACCGAAAAAACATTACAGCCAAACTGGGTATAAAAACCATTTCTGGTTTAACAGTATATGCCATACTTAACAATCTTGTAAGTCTTGAAGAAATTCAGGAATAGGAAAATAAACTGGACTTAGACCTGGTAATTAAACAAAAATACACAAATCGTAAAGATGACAGGCCTGAAAAAAATAATTACATGCAGAATATAATCGTTCCCGGATATTTTTCAAATTAATTGAGCTAATTTAACTTCGCAAAAAAAAGTATATCTCTTCTAAAAAGAATATTTATGGTAATGCGTGAAAATATTTCTTTGTCTTTGGCGATTTTTGATAGCCTGGAAAAAGGCGTGGCTATATTTCTGGGGGATAAAGTCTACGCACAAAACAAAGCCTTCAAAAAACTCTTCAGATTAAAAGATAAAAATACCCTGAATTTCATGCAGCTCATTGATGATCAGAATGCTTTACACATTTCTTATCCGGAAAAAGCGATTATCTCTTCCACCCAATCACCGATAAAAAAAATTCAGGAAAGGAAAAGCTTTGATAATGAAGTCTGGCAGGTTACCGATGGTATTCATGGAGAATGCTGGTATGGAAATTTTTCAGCAGATTCAATCCAGGCTGGCGACCAGATATATTACACCCTTTATGTAGACGATGTAAGCGAAACATACCTGGCCAAAGCAAAGTTAAAAGCAGAAACAAGGTTTTTCTATGAGGTAATTAATGCGTTACCTGTAATGCTTACCATTTATAATCCGGACCTGAACGAAATTTATCTTAATAAAGCCATTGAGGATATAATCGGATGGACCAATGAGGATACCATGAAAAAAAGTATTATGGAACTTGCTTACCCGGATCCTGAATACAGAAAAAAAGTAGCTTCCTATATGAGGTCCTTAAAAGAAGGTTTTTTTGATATTGTTATGCGTACCAAAGAGGGTAATGATATAGTAACCAGCTGGGCAAATGTAAAATTATCAGACAACAGGCAAATAGGTATCGGATTAAATATAGACCTTCAAAGAAAAATAGAAAAACAGATAAAAGAAAGTGAAGAAAAATTCCGTAACCTGGCTGATAATATCTCTCAGTTAGCATGGATTGCTGATGAAAAAGGGAATATTTTCTGGTATAACAAAAGATGGTTTGACTATACAGGCAAAAATCTGGAAGAAAGCCGGGGAAGGGCTTATAAAAATTTTATTCATCCTTCTTACCAAACACAGGTGGAATCGCATTACCAGGAATGCATAAAAAAAGCTAAACTATGGGAAGATTCTTTTCCCATTAAAGGACGAAATGGTGAATATCGCTGGTTCCTTTCCCGGGCGTTACCAATTAAAGATGAAAGGGGAAAAATTAACAGCTGGTTTGGGACAAATACGGATATTACCGAATTAAAACATTTGCAGGATCGTTTGATCGAAGCCAACGAGAAAGCGGAAAATGCTGTTTTGATGCAAAAAACATTTATTCAAAATATTTCCCATGAGGTAAGAACACCCATGAACTCCATCTTAGGTTTCACTGAATTACTGGAAAAATCCGTTTCCAAACCGGAAGAAAGGCAATATCTGGAGTCCATAAGTTATAATGGTAAACAGTTGCTAACTCTTATCAATGATATTATCGATTTTTCAAGGCTCGATTCAAATGATCTTCAACTTAATTTCGAAATTGTTCCTTTAAAAAAGGTTTTTCAGGAACTTGAAAAACAGTTTGAAGCTCTTTTATTACATTTTAAAAAGACAACCATTTCCTTAAGGCTAACCATCAAACCCGAAGATAAAAATATTTCCGTTTATGCCGATCAGCACAGGTTACTGCAAGTGTTAAATAACCTGATAAGCAATGCAGTGAAATATACAAACGAGGGACATGTTGAAGTGGGTTATGAAAGAATGTATTCCCCTGATCGCATTAAATTTTTTGTTAAAGATACCGGTCTTGGAATTGAAAAAAAATATGAAAACCTCATTTTCAAACGCTTTCATCAAACCGGACGGAAACAATTGCATGGAACCGGTCTCGGCCTGGCTATCAGTAAACATCTTGTCAATTTATTCGATGGAGAGATCTGGTTTGAATCCGAAGAAGGTTTAGGTTCGTCTTTCTTCTTTACCATTCCTTTTGAAGAAATTTCCCAAAAGGAAAAAGATATTCCTAAAATAGAAGAATCGGAAACTGCACAACCTGAACTGACAGGAAAAAGTATTTTAATTGCGGAAGATGATGAATACAGTTACAGTTTACTGGAAGCGATGATCAAACCTACCAACGCAACTTTGATTCATGCCAGGAATGGCATGCAGGCCATCAAACTTTTTAATAAGTATAATCCCGATCTGGTTTTTCTTGACATTCGACTCCCCGAAATGGATGGTTATGAAGTCCTTGAGCTCATCAAAAAAGCTAATAAAAATACCCCAGTTATCGCCCAAACGGCATATGCTATGCCGGAGGACAAGACGAAAAGTCGAAATCATGGATTTGATTTTCATACTACCAAACCTATTTCGATGAAAAAGTTGTATGTGATTTTAAATGCATTTGCAACAGACAAATAAGTGAATGCAGACAAGGTATTCGTGAGTAATTCTTTACTTTTTAATAAAAGCCTCATGTTTTCTGCTATTCCTCCTTCTTAGCAGAATAGCTGTTTTTTTTGCAATTTCTCCTGTTTTCTTCAAGGCCTCCCATTCTATTTTTGTTCATAAATTAAAATAAATACGCTTTATTATCTGGCCGATGCGGTGTTTAAATCTGGCATTTTTTTAGACAAAAGGTTTTTTAGAAAAGATTGCTTTCCTGCTTTCTTATTAGTGTCCGTCAATAAAGCCGGGAGTCTGTTCCTATAGCTATCGGAACAGAATGTTCGAGATCAAAGCCTGCCCCGTTCGTTAAAGGGGTTGCGCAAAAATTTTAATCCACAATATCCGCCAGGGGATGTGAGGAATTAAACTCCATCCTGAACCACTGCTTCAGAAGAACTTAAATTAATTTCTGAATGATATTGTCTCAAGAAAATATATTGATTATTCTTCCGTTTTAAAATGTATTATTTCTTCAACTCAGGTATTGATGTCCTATTATAAGAATAGTATATTTGCCTTCATAAAGGATAAAAAAATGGAAAAAAAGAATAATTCAGTAACCTATCTGACCATATCAATTGTGGTTCTGGGTATTGCATTTATCGTGATCGGGTACTTATGGTATCATCAAAAAAAAGAAAGTGATGAAATCATTCTCCAATTGGAGGAGTATTCCACCTTTATTACAGAACAAAAGGATTCTCTTGAAATGGAACTAAAAGATATAATTGTTCAATATGATTCCCTAATGACAGAGAACGATACAATGAATATGAAACTTACTGCCCAGCAGGATAAAATCGAAAGTTTGTTGAGAATCAGAATGAGCGATGCTGAAAAAATTCGTAAATATGAAAAAGAGCTGGGAACCATTCGTAAAGTACTAAGAAGCTATATTGTGCAAATTGACTCCCTGAACACAAGGAATCAAATTCTTATGGCCGAAAATAAAGAGCTCCGAAACCGTTCTACTGAAGTAGAAAATGTAAACCGGCAATTGTCAGATGAAAAGGAACAACTTCTGGCAATTACAGACGAAGCTAAAACACTGCTTGCTTCAGAAATTTTCACAATTGGTCTCAACAAACGAAGCCGGGAAAAAGACAAGTTCGATAAAATTGAAAAATTAAGAACCGACTTTATTGTTCGAAAAAATATGGTGACTGAGCCGGGTCCAAGAACAATTTACCTCAGGTTAATCCGTCCGGATGGTTTAGTGTTAGGATCGGAAGAAGCAGGCGTGATCGCTATTGAAGAAAGCCAGATCCCTTATTCAGCCAGTAGAGAAATCATTTACGAAAATGTCGATATTCCGGTGTCGATATACTGGGATAATAACGGAGATCTTGTTGCCGGAACCTATAAAACAGAATTATATGAGAATGGCAAATTAATCGGTGAAACAGAGTTTAACCTCCGATAGTTAATCGATCATCATTTTGACCTAATTTATTCATGAATGAATATTGGTATCATCGTTGGAAGAATTGGGGGGGTTGATGGTGTAGCCCTGGAAACTGAAAAATGGATTGAGGTTCTGATAAGAATGGGCCATAAAGTTTTCATCCTCTCCGGGCAGTACCAGGGAAGAAAAATGAACCCAGAAACGGAAACCCTTGTTCCGGAAATGTCTTTTCACTCTCCGGAAAGCTTCTGGAGCCAGAAAAAAGCCTTCTTTTATCCTGAAACAAATCCTGATGAATTGATTGAACATATAAACCTGTATTCTAAAATCATTTACAAAAGGATTACGGACTGGGCAAAGGAAAAAAAAATAGCACTCCTTATTTCGGAAAATGCTTCTTCTCTCCCTTCACATCTCGAGATGGGCATTGCAATAAAAAATGCTGTTGAAAAGCTCTGTTTACCCGCGATCACTCACGATCATGACTTCGCGTGGGAAAGAAACAATCGCTATATTTCTCCTCATAAAGAAATTAACAATTTTATTGAAACCGTCTTCCCTCTCAGATCCCCCTATTCTTTTCATGCTGTGATTAATACCAACGCTAAAAATACCTTAAGAGAAAAATATAACAGAGATTCCATTGTGGTTCCAAATGTCATGAATTTTGATGTTCCCTTTGGAATAAAGACGTCAAAAAATGAAGCTTTGCATGAATATCTCGGCTATAATCCAGAAAAAAATATCCTTTTATTTCAAATTACCAGAATAGTTAGCAGAAAAGCCATTGAGGTGGCTATTCAGCTAATCCATAAACTTGATAACCAAAACATCAAACTTGTCATCACTGGAAGTGCCGCAGATGACGAAGGAAATATTTATTACAATTCACTGATAAATCTCATTCATGATCTAAAACTTGGAGATCAGGTAAGATTTGCCTCTGATCTTTTCCATAATAAAGGGCTCTCTATGAATGGTGATGTGCAATTTTCTCTATCCGACGCCTATGCACAATCAACCGCCTGTACCTATTTCAGCACCTATGAAGGTTTTGGTAATGCTTTTGTTGAAGCAGTGCTGGCTAAAAAGCCCATATTTGTCAATAACTATAAACCTGTATACTGGCCCGATATAGGATCCAAAGGATTCCGCACTGTCATGCTCGAGAATAATCAGCTAAGCGATGAAAAAGTTGAACAAATGAGGGAGATTATAATGAATAAATCACTTGCCAGGGAAATTGCAGAATATAATTTTGAGCTTGGTAAAAAATATTTTTCTTTTAATACCCTGCAGGAAAAGCTTGAAATACTTATAAATAAAGTTACTCAAAAAAAATAACAAGGAAAAG
>CAZQOV010000032.1:0-24900 GCA_964595055.1 uncultured Bacteroidaceae bacterium
CCTTTTGCCCGGGATTACGGGGGCTATTTGGTAAATCGTTCATTTGGAGGCGCACAGGTCTCAAGAACTTTTTATGCAAGAGGGCAAACCGGTCAGCAGCTCCTTCTCGGCGCCTACGGAGCGCTCATGCGACAGGTCAAACTGGGGAAAGTTAAGCTGTACCCCCGGACAGAGATGCATGACCTTGTCCTTATTGACGGTAAAGCCAGGGGCATTGTCACGCGAAATATGATCAATGGCAAAATCGAAAAACATTTCGGCCATGCAGTAGTTCTTGCCTCAGGCGGATACGGAAACACCTACTTTTTATCTACCATGGCTATGGGCGCAAATGTCAGTGCCGCATGGCAAAGCTATAAAAAAGGGGCTCTTTTTGGTAATCCTTCATTTGTGCAGATCCATCCCACCTGCATTCCTGTTCACGGTGAATACCAGTCAAAACTCACCCTCATGAGTGAAAGTTTACGTAATGACGGCAGGATATGGGTTCCCAGGAATAAGGAAGATGCGAAAAAGATCCGTGCAGGAAAGCTCGGCCCCAACGATATTCCTGAGGAAGACAAGGATTATTATCTTGAAAGAAGATATCCTGCTTTTGGAAATCTCGTCCCCCGCGATGTTGCCTCACGAGCAGCGAAAGAACGCTGCGATGCAGGTTATGGCGTTGGAACCGGTCTTGCAGTTTACCTCGATTTCAAAGATGCCATTGAGAAACAGGGAAAAGAAACCATTGAAGCCAAATATGGGAACCTTTTTCAGATGTATGAAAAAATCGTGGACGATAACCCTTATGAAACACCCATGATGATTTACCCGGCTATACATTACACCATGGGAGGTATCTGGGTAGACTATAATCTAATGACGACCATTCCGGGGCTCTTTGCCATCGGTGAAGCAAATTTTTCCGATCATGGGGCAAACCGTTTGGGAGCAAGCGCGCTTATGCAGGGATTATCCGATGGCTACTTCGTTCTTCCCTATACCATACAGGATTACCTGGCAGATGATATAGGCACACCCCGGATGGATCCCGATTCCTCCGAATTTAATGAGGCCGCTCAGAATGTGAGCGACAAAATGAATACACTTATCTCCGTAAACGGGAAGACCACAGTAGATACCTTCCATAAAAAATTGGGACATATCATGTGGGATTACGTGGGAATGGCGAGAAATGCCGAAGGCTTGAAAAAAGCTGTTAAGCTGATCCGCGAATTGAGAGAGGAATTCTGGAAGGATGTTAAGGTTCCCGGAGAATTATATGACCTGAACCCGGAACTTGAAAAAGCTGCAAGAGTGGCAGATTTTCTCGAGCTGGGGGAATTGATGGCACTTGATGCCCTGCAGAGAGAGGAATCCTGTGGTGGTCATTTCCGTGAAGAATACCAGACAGAAGAAGGCGAAGCGGTCAGAAATGATAAGGATTATGCTTTTGTTGCAGCATGGGAATACAAAGAGGATAAAGAGCCGGTTATGCATAAGGAAGAACTTAAATTTGAAGAGGTCGAACTAAAGACCAGAAATTATAAATAGTTAATCCCTTAATTAAAATATTATGGATTTTACGCTGAAAATATGGAAGCAAAAAAACTCAAAGTCCAAAGGTAAATTCACTACATATAAGGTCAGTAATATTTCATCAGACAGCTCTTTTTTAGAAATGCTGGATGTTCTCAATGAAAGTCTGATCCAAAAAGATGAAGAACCGATCGCTTTTGACCACGACTGCAGAGAAGGAATATGTGGCACCTGTAGCCTTTATATTAATGGTCGGCCACATGGTCCCGACGAAAAAATTACGGTCTGCCAGATGCATATGCGTAATTTCAAAGATGGAGATACCCTGATCATTGAACCATGGAGAGCGAAACCTTTTCCGGTAATCAAAGACCTGATCGTTGACAGAACTGCATTCGATAAAATCATCATTGAAGGAGGCTATATTTCTGTAAATACAGGAAATGCACCCGATGCAAATGCCATTCCCATACCCAAAGAGAATGCAGATCTATCATTCGATGCGGCCACCTGTATAGGATGCGGTGCATGTGTTGCGGCTTGTAAGAATGCCTCAGCAATGTTATTTGTAGGAGCAAAAATATCTCAGTTTGCCTTGTTGCCACAGGGAAAGGTGGAGGCAAAAAACCGGGTCAAAAACCTGGTGGCGATCATGGACGATCTGGGGTTTGGCAATTGCACAAATACCGGAGCCTGTGAAGCGGAATGTCCAAAAGGAATCAGTTTATCAAACATTGTACGGATGAACAGAGAATATGTGAAAGCAGGGGCCGGATAATTTTATTGCAGAAGTTAATCCCGAAGATTCTTGTAGAGAAAATTCATGAATTTTCTCTACACTCTCTTATTTCCCCATCAACTCTTCAATCTCCTGAATAGTTTTAGGAATCGGCTTGCCCAGGATTCTCCTTGAATCCTGAGTAACAAGGATATCATCTTCAATCCTTATTCCTCCGAATTCCCTGTAGGAATCAAGCTTGTCATAATTAATAAATCCCTCATGCTTTTTCTCACGTTTCCAGAGGTCGATAAGCGCAGGTATGAAATATATGCCGGGTTCGATAGTGAACACAAAACCGGGTCTTAATTCTTTTGCAAGACGGAGATAAGCGAGCCCAAACTGATCACTTCTCGTTATTTTTTCATCATATCCTACATAATTCTCCCCCAGGCCTTCCATGTCATGAACATCCAATCCCATCATGTGTCCAAGACCATGAGGGAAGAAAAGGGCATGAGCACCGCTGGTAACTGCTTCTTTTACATCACCTCTCATCAGCCCAAGATCTTTAAGTCCCTGACATATGATTTCTGCAGCCATCAAATGTAGTTCCTTGTTGGTAATACCCGGGCGTGTAGCTTCAATAGTATCCTGGTTGGCCTTCAATACAATTTCATAAATCTCCTTTTGCCTGAGACTAAACTTTCCTCCAACCGGCACCGTCCTTGTAATATCACTGGCATAATGCAAAGGCGATTCAGAACCTGCATCAGTTACCATTAAACGGCCCTCCTTTAAAAGCTTATCGTGTTTATGATTATGCAATGTCTGACCGTCCATGCTAAGAATGACGGGAAAAGACACCGGTTTTCCATTAGCCAGGGATGTTCCCTCTACCATACCGGCAACTTCTCTTTCCCAGATTCCGGGATGTGCCATTTTCATGGCTGTGGTATGCATTTTATAGGCAATATCAACTGCAAATTCAATCTGTTCGACTTCCAGTTCATCTTTTACCTCTCTCAAAGAAACTACAGCCTTGATGAATTCTTCAGAAACAAACCCATTTAAACTCCCTGTTTCAGTATTCAAAAGATCGGCAAGGAAAATTTTTGTCTCTCCGCGGTAAGGAGGCAATAGGTGGATATCCCTTCCTTCATTAAGTGCTTTTGAGATATCTTCTGTCAATTTAGCGGAACCACGTACTTCTTTTATTCCCGCATTCATAGCTCTATCCCTCAATTTTGGCTGTTCTCCCATCCAAATGATATCACCTATGGTAAAATCATCTCCGTAAATGATATCTTCATCAGTATCCAGGTCTATCAGGGCCATCAATCCCGGAGAATCAAGCCCGAAAAAGTAGAGAAAGTTACTGTCCTGCCGATAATGAAAAGTATTTGCAGGATAATTCATCGGACTTTCATCATTCCCGGGAAATAACAATAACCCATTATCAAGTTTTTCTTTTAATGATTGTCTTCGTTTGAAATAAACTTCCGGATCAAACATATGCATGACTTTTACAGATTTGAAAAATAATTTTCTAAATTAAAATGATTCTTTATAATCTCAAACTTTCTTGGAAACCTTATTCCTACTAACATAATTAAGTATACACTTACCTAATTCATTATCAACAAATAAAAAAAAAACGGCATTTTCGTCAAAGAATTGCGAATACTATTGTTGTTTATTATATAATTTATATATTCGCAGTTGAATGTCGCATTATTAACAATCTATTAACATCTTTTCAACATGCCTTATCGACGACTTCCCAATACCGATAATTCCCGTTTAAAATCATTAAGAAAAGCACTCGATAAAGGTAAGGAGATTCCTCCTTTTAAGCTAGCGTTTAGCCAAAGTACTTTAACTAAGGTTCAATCTCTGCTTCCTTCTTACGAGAATGCTTTGTCGGAACATAAAACGGCCTATAATTTACAAGTTGAAAAAAACAAAGATTATCATAAAAAGATGAAAAAAGCGAAGACCTATATTTCGCATTTCATTCAGGTCATTAATATGTCCATTCAAAGGGGAGAAACGGCAACGGATTTGCGCACCATTTTTGGCTTGCCGGAAGGGGATAAAAAGCTGCCCTCATTATCGACAGAAAAGGATATTATGTATTGGAGTGACCGGTTAATGGAAGGAGAGCAAAAACGACAAATGAAAGGCTTGAGCCCGATAACGAATCCTACCATTGCTGTAGTAAAAGTTCATTGTGATAAATTTAAAGACAGCAGCAGGTATCAGGCAAACCTTACAAAAAGGCTGAGCCGTGCACAGGAGGATCTGGCAGAGAAAAGAAAAGAAGCGGACACGATCATCCAACAATTATGGAATGAGGTTGAAGAAACATTCAAAGACCTTCCGGAGGAATTAAGACGCAATAAGGCTTCCGAATATGGGGTTGTATATGTGTTCCGCAAAAATGAATTGAACAAATTCGAGGTTCTGAATAACCTTCATCTTAATATTAATTAGCTTTCTCTATCATTATTCTTCTTATCACGAAAAGCAAAACCGAAACAATAACAATACTCAAAATAGCATAGACCGGATCATTTTCAGGCTTCCCTACGTTCTCTATCCCCTCTCCTATCTTATTGTTATACATTAAATGATAATATACTACGGCAAGGGTATTATTCACAAAATGGGCAATTATGGGCATCCATAATGAACGTGTCCACACAAACATATATCCCAGAATCAAACCCAGAACAAATCGTGGGAGCACAGATAAAAACTGGAAATGCAATATGGCAAATGCCAGTGAGGTAATAAATACACCCAGGAAAGCATTCTTAGTCCATTTTATAAATATCTTTTGCAGGACGCCACGGAAAAGCAATTCTTCACCAATGGAAGGGATGATGCCAATTACCAGAATATTTATGAGCAGGGGCCATATTCCCCTAACATTCAAAAACCTTTCAAAAACCTGTTGAGCCTGCTGTTCTTTATCCTCCATATAATCTTGTATACCCGAAAATCCTTCAGGTAAACTGAGCTGACCGTTAAGATAGGTAAAATAATTATTCATAGGAAGAGAAAGGGTCATTACCAGTGCGATAAGAAAAGCAACAGAGTGACCGGGATAATAATCCAACCGAAAGTATTTAAGGATATTATCACTAAGGGAAAAGGCGATAATTAAGGGAGCAACCACAAACATTCCCAGGGAAATTACGGATTGTAAATATTTTTGGTAGGCAATATTGACCGGATCCTGATAATCGTTTAATGCAGCCTGAATCTCCTGTATCCCCACATCAAAAAAAAACGCACCTGTAAGCAGGGCAAGAAGCTGAAATACAAGCCAGCTTGCTAAAACAATCAGCAAAGAGAACAGAAAGTGCATAGCAGGTCGACTATCATTCAGGTAGCTTGGTCTCATAAATTATTGTTTTATTTTTGTGCCAAATTTAATTATTATTTGAAAAAAGTGAAGATAAGAGATATTGAGTTGGCAGAAAAACCCTTGTTTCTTGCACCTATGGAGGATGTAACTGATCCTTCTTTCCGTCACATATGCAAGAAATTCGGGGCCGATGTAGTGTATACTGAATTCATTTCTGCTGATGGACTGATCAGAGATGGAGTGAAAAGCCTTAAAAAACTGGATATTTTCGACAATGAAAGACCCATTGGCATCCAACTTTATGGTCATTTGACCGAATCTATGGTTGAAGCGGCAAAACTGGCCGACAAAGCAAACCCGGAAATCATCGACATCAACTTTGGTTGTCCGGTCAAAAAAATCGCCAATCGGGGAGCCGGTGCAGGTATGCTCAGGAATATTCCCCTGATGATTGAAATGACACGCGCAATCATTGAGGTGACCGGAAAGCCCGTAACAGTAAAAACACGGTTGGGCTGGGATGAGAACTCCAAAAACATTCTTGAGATTGCCCTCCGGTTGCAGGATGCAGGCATCGAGGCGCTCACCATACACGGAAGGACCCGGGCACAATTGTACAAAGGGGAAGCAGACTGGTCACTCATAGGAGAAGTAAAAAAACATCCTGATATTCATATCCCCATCATCGGGAATGGAGATATTACCGGACCGGAAATTGCCGGGGAAATGTTCAAAAATCATGAAGTAGACGGAATAATGATTGGAAGAGCGGCTATCGGTAAACCATGGATATTCCGGGATATTAAACATTATTTACAAACTGGAGAAATATTACCAGAGCCTCTCCTTGATGAAAAAGTGGAAATTGCCAGGGAACATTTTGAAAAATCTCTGGAATGGAAAAGAGAACCGGTTGGAATCTATGAAATGCGGCGACATTTTTCAAATTATTTTAAAGGCCTGCCCCACTTCAAAGAAACCAGGTTAAAACTGCTTACCTCAATGGACATCAACCAAATCAGAAGAATTCTGAAAGAAATCAAAACAAAATATCGTGGGTTCCGACTGGACGAAATAAATTAAATTTGCGTGATTTGAGTAAATCTACTGAGCGGAACGCTATCATGTGACCAAAAGAATGCTCAGCCCGGGTTAAAAAAGACCATGAAACTCAGCATTGATCTTATCAATTACTTTACTCAAATCGTCCGTGCTATCAGGAAAATTATAATTATCGGCATTTATTATAAGTAAATTTCCCAGGTTATATGTTTCAGTCCAGGCCTCATATCGTTCATTCAGCCTCCGAAGATAATCCAGCCGGATATTATTTTCATATTTCCTTCCCCGGTTATTGATCTGATTAACCAGTGTAGGAATGGAAGCCCTGAGGTAAATAAGAAGGTCGGGAGGTTCGATGAGCGATGACATGAGGTTGAATAGGGCAAAGTAGTTTTCAAAATCCCGGGTACTCATAAGCCCCATAGAATGCAAATTAGGGGCAAAAATATAGGCATCTTCATAAATTGTACGGTCCTGAATTACCGTTTTATTTGATTGCCGAATTCCTACAATCTGGCTGAAACGACTGTTCAAAAAATAAATTTGCAAGTTGAATGACCAACGTTGCATATCTTCATAAAAATCATTCAGGTAGGGATTGTCATCAACATCTTCGTATTGTGCTTCCCATCCATAATGTTTGGCAATTAGTCCTGTAAGAGTGGTTTTTCCGGAACCAATATTCCCGGCAACAGCGATATGCATATTCTTTTTCTTTCCTGAATTAACCATTTTTATCTTTAAATAATGAATAAATATAATGGAAGATCCCCAAAAATGATCATTTTTTTATCTATATTTCCTTATCATTAGTTCAGCTTCATAGTCTAAAAGCATCAGGTAGTTGAACCAGCCTGTATGAATTCAGCAGATAAAAGGGCGAAATAAGCAAGCTATCCAAATGACTCATTTTTCAGGATATCATTCATTTCATTTATGTACCTCCGGTCATTGCTAAGCCTTGGCATTTTATTCTGACCTCCCAGTTTCCCTTTTCTTTTAAACCATTCATAAAAAGTACCATCAGGAACTCTCCGTACCGTTGGAGGTACAAGGGTAATATCTTTGTACCTTTTCGCATCATAATCTGAATTCACCTCACGCAATGATTGATCTAGGGTAAGAGAAAACGTATCCAGATCATCCGGTTCTTTGCGGAATTCAATTAGCCATTCATGTGAACCTTGTGCCCGGTTATCCATAAACACCGGACCCGCAGTATATTCACTGATGATAGCCCCTGTTGCTTTACAGGCTTTATCCAGCGCTTTTTCTGCATTATCGATAATAACTTCCTCACCAAAGGCATTGATAAAATGCTTTGTTCTGCCGGAAATTTTCAATTTATGCGGGAACAGGGAGGTGAAATACACAGTATCCCCAATCATATATCGCCAAAGACCAGAGTTTGTTGAAATAACAATGGCATAGTTTTTATCCAGCTCCACATCTCTTATTGTATATACGGGTGGATCAGGGTCTTCTACGTTTTCCAGCGGAATAAACTCATAAAACACCCCGTAATCAAGCATCAGGAGCATATCATCACTTGAAGGATCGTCCTGTATGGCAAAGAAACCTTCCGATGCATTGTAGGTTTCCATATACCTCATCTGCTCTGAAGGAATATAATTTTTAAACTGCTCCCTGTATGGGGTAAAACTTACTCCCCCATGGGTAAATAACTCAAGATTTGGCCATACTTCGAGTATATTCTTCTTTCCGGTGAAATCAAGAATATATTTCATCAACACCAGAACCCAGGAAGGAACCCCCGAAATATTGGTGACGTTTTCAGAAACGGTATGCCGGGTAAGCTTGTCCAGTTTTTCTTCCCATTCCGGGATCAAAGCAATTTTTGCAGAAGGTGTCCGAATAAAATTTGCCCAGAAAGGCAAATTCTCAATCAGGATGGCAGAAAGATCTCCGTAGTAGGATTGATTGCTGAAATTATTGATCTGATGGCTTCCCCCAAGCACGAGTGATTTCCCCTTGAGCACATTGGTCTCAGGATAATTATGATTATAAATGGCGAGCACATCCTTTCCTCCCCGGAAATGACACTCCTCCAAAGACTCATTACTCACCGGTATAAATTTACTCTTATCGCTGGTTGTGCCGGATGACTTGGCAAACCATTTTATCTCCGTTGGCCAGAGAAGATTTTGTTCCCCACCTCTCAGTCGATTTACCCAGGGTTTTATGGCATCATAACTCTGTATCGGAACCGATTTTTGAAAATCTTCGATGCTAAGATCCTCATGGTAACCATATTGAAAACCCCACTCGGTTTCACTTGCAAAGGTTACGAGCCTGGAAAAGGTTTCTTTCTGAACATTATAGGGATATTTTTTAAAGAGATCAATATCATATATCCGCTTAATATTCAGCCAATTGACAATTGAATTAATGACAGGCATACTTAAATGATTAACATGGCATCACCATAGGTTCCAAATCTATATTTCTCTTTGATCGCCACTTTATAGGCTTTCATCAGAAGATCGTATCCCGCAAACGCCGAAACCATCATTAATAAGGTAGAATGGGGTAAGTGGAAATTGGAAATCATACAATTAGGAACAGAGAATTCATAAGGCGGAAAAATAAACTTATTTGTCCAACCATCATAGGGCTTTAGAAATCCATCGGTGGAAACAGAACTTTCCAATGTTCGCATAACTGTTGTACCTACAGCACAAACTCGTTTTTTCCGTTCTTTTGCAACATTCACAATTTTGGTAGCTTCCTCTTCAATTATGATCCGCTCCGAATCCATCTTATGCTTTGTAAGATCCTCAACATCAACCGTCCGGAAATTTCCCAGCCCTACATGGAGGGTAATAAATGCAAAGTTAATCCCCTTGATCTCCAGGCGTTTTAATAATTCCCGGCTAAAATGCATTCCAGCTGTAGGAGCCGCTACAGCTCCTTCATGTTTGGCAAAAATGGTTTGATAGCGCTCCTTATCTTCAGGTTCTACCTTCCTTTTAATAAACTTGGGAAGAGGAGTTTCGCCCAGGTTATATAAAGTCTTTTTGAATTCCTCATAATCGCCGTCGAAAAGAAAACGCAAGGTCCTCCCTCTCGAGGTAGTATTATCGATAACTTCAGCTACCAGGACATCATTTTCTCCAAAATACAGCTTGTTGCCAATCCTTATTTTTCTTGCAGGATCCACCAGAACATCCCATAACCGCTGTTCCCTGTTCAATTCTCTCAACAGGAAAACCTCAATTTCTGCACCGGTTTTCTCTTTGTTCCCATAAAGCCTTGCAGGAAAAACACGGGTATTGTTAAATACCATTACATCCTGATCATCAAAATAATCGAGAATGTCTTTGAAAATTTTGTGATCAATTTCTCCCGTCTCCCGGTTTAAAATCATCAATCGGGATTCATCCCGGTTTGGCACAGGATATTTGGCAATGAGATCTACCGGCAAATTATATTTATACTGAGAAAGCTTCATGGATTATTTAAGATTTAATGAAATTTTTAAGATAGCCTTATACGTAAAAACTTGATTTTTGTTACATTCTTTTTATTTTTTCTTCAAATTCTCGGATTGTCATAGCCTGTTGTACCGGAAAATCGCCTATTCGGGTTCTTCGAAGTGCGGTAAGATGGGCACCGGAGTTTAGCTTAAATCCCAGGTCCCGGGCAAAAGCACGAACATAGGTTCCCTTACTGCATACTATCTTAATCTTAACAAACGGAGGTGCAAAATAGATTAAATCCAATGAGAAAAAATGAATTTTACCGGATTTCAACTCTACGCTTTTTCCCTTTCTGGCATAAGAATACGCTCTTTTTCCCATCACAGATTTAGCCGAAAATACCGGAGGAACCTGATCCTGCTCTCCTTCAAAATCTTTTAAAGCCTTTTCAATATCCTCCTTTTTGATATGTTCATAAGGATACTCCCGATCGACTGATGTTTCCAGATCATAGGAGGGCGTAGTAGCTCCAAACCTGATGGTTGCCAAATACTCTTTTTCCTGTATCTGATAACGTTCAATGCTCTTGGTTTGTTTTCCCGTACAAACAACTACCAATCCTGTGGCCAGAGGATCCAGTGTGCCTGCATGGCCAACCTTCAGTTTTTTTAATCCAAATTTATTTGAAAGAACAACTTTGACTTTCTTAACTACATTGAATGAGGTCCAATCAAGGTCCTTATCAATTAAAATGACTTCACCGCCCCCGGAATAGTCTAAGCTATTTCTTTTTTCAACCAACAAATCAACCAAATATTATTGCGATTAATCCAATAAGTAAGCAGTATATCGCGAAATAAATAAGCTTACCTCTCCTTACGATGTTAATCATCCATTTACATGCAACCAGCCCTGAAATAAAGGCAGCGAGAAAACCGCCTATCAGAGTACTTACATTACCAGAAGTTTTCAAACCAGCTTCCTGGTCCATGAGCGATAACAGATTAGCCCCTATGATAGGAATCAGGACCATCAGAAAAGAAAATTTTGCAATCTCTCCCTTATTATTGCCTAAAATTACACCTGTAGCAATGGTGGCTCCGGATCTGGAAATTCCGGGAAGAACTGCCATTGCCTGCGCTACCCCAATGATTAAAGCATCCAGATAGGGAATTCTCTTTTTCCCTTCTTTTTTGACCGTACTGGACAGAAAAAGTAAAAAAGAAGTAAACAAAAGCATGCTTCCCACAAAAACCAGATTCCCGGAAAAGTAAGATTCCACCTCCTCTTTAAGAAATATCCCGACAATCATTACAGGTACCATTGAGAGAAGGATCTTAAAAATATAGTGCGTCGATTCATTCATTTTGGATGATACACTCTCACGAAATAGTTTAATTATTTCATGAAAAAAAACAACGATCGTACTGAGCACTGTAGCTCCATGCACTACGACTGTAAAAAGCAAAGTTTCCTGAACATCTGCCCCCAAAAGTACCTTACCTATTTCAAGGTGCCCGCTGCTGCTGACAGGAAGGAATTCCGTTAATCCCTGAATAATCCCCAGGATAATCGCTTCAAAAAGATTCATCTATTCTTCTGATTCTTCTTTGGGTTTCTTCATAATTGCCCATATTTCAAAAATAAAACCAAAAAACACAAGCAACGGAGCCAGTGTTGTTCTTCTGAAGCTGAATAGTTCCTTTTCATTAAATACATTTGGATCATCAGAACCTCCACCGATCATAAGAATGAAACCGATAATAATGATCCCGAACCCTATGCTCAGCAATATATAATTTTCTTTCGTGAGCGGGAACCTTTCCGTTTTCTTTGGTCTGGATTTATTCATAGTTATCTGTAATATAATTCGTCTTTATTTAAATTCAGGTACATATTTACCGCAAAAAAAGTAGATATTAAACTGATGATAATCCCCAGGAAAATAACCCCCAGAAATAAAAGACCCAGGATATTAATATCCATGAGAAAAATAATTTCACCAAGCTGATTCTGGGCAAGATAAAGAACTCCGATCAGCAGGGCAATGGCAATTAAGGAAGCCAGTGCCCCGTGGGCTATCCCAGTCCATAAAAACGGTTTCCGTATAAACCCTCTTGAGGCTCCTACCAGTTGCATGGTATGTATAAGGAAACGTTTGGAATATACCCTGAGCCTGATCGTATTGTTAATCAGTGCCAGGGCTACCAGCAACAACAAAATAGAAAAAGACACAATAACCATGCTAATTTTTTTTACATTGTCATTTACCTCATGAATTAAGGTTTTTTTATAGTAAATATCGTTTACCTGCTCATATTCTGCCAATTCCTGCTCGATAAAAAAAATACTGTCAGGATTAGCATAGGGAGCTTTTAATTTCAATTTTATGGTAGCCGGCAAGGGATTAAAACCCAAAAATTCAATAAAATCTTCACCTAAGGCCTTCTCCGTTTCAACAGCAGCTTCTTCTTTGGAAACAAAATCAGTGTTCCGGGTATACTCCTTAGCATCAATAAGCTTTCGAAACTGCTGTACATCTGCATCTCTGAGATCCTCCTTTAATTCAATATTAACAGAAATATTCTCCTTAACAAATTTTTGAATGCTGCTGGCATTTAATACCAGAAAGCCGACAATCCCGAGAAGGAATAGTACAAGTGCAATACTTAATACCGAGGTAAAAAAGGAACTTCTGAACCTGCGTTTCGCTGAAATATTTTCCTTTACTGCCATTTCTTCGGATTATCAAGCCGCAAATTTAGTAATAATTGTAATGAATAAAAAGACAATAATTTACCCCGCAACCAAAATTAGGGTCACAGTTAGCGGATAGCACAAATATGCGGGATGAAAAATTCCGGTTATTCTACAATTTCTACCCAGTTAAACTTATCGGGTTTATCCCCGTATTGAATGGCAATAAGCCGTTCATAAAGCTTTGTAGATATGGGCCCGGGCTTATTATCCTTGCTGATGACATATACCTTGTCATTTTCAGGATCGGCAATCTTACCGATGGGACTGATAACAGCAGCTGTACCGCATGCTCCGGCCTCATCAAGTTCGGCAAGTTCTTCCACGGGAACCCTTCTTCTCTCTACCTTCATTCCCATATCTTCGGCAAGCGTCATAAGGCTTTTATTGGTAATGGAAGGTAATATGGAGCTTGATTCAGGTGTAATATAGGTATTTCCTTTTATTCCAAAGAAGTTGGCAGGACCACATTCATCAATGTACTTTTTCTCTTTTGCATCCAGGTAAAGGGCAGTAGCATACCCATTTTGATGTGCCTGCTCAACAGAGAGCATGCTGGCAGCATAGTTTCCTCCCACTTTAATATTCCCCGTACCCAGTGGTGCTGCACGATCAAATCCTCTGCAAATCATGATATCCACGGGCTTAAAGCCTTCTTTGAAATATGGACCAACGGGCATAACAAAAACCATAAACATATATTCCTTAGCGGGTTTTACCCCGATTTCAGGACCTGTGCCGAGTAAGAGAGGGCGTATATAAAGAGCAGCACCTGTACCATGAGGAGGAACATAATCACGATTCAGGTTAATCACCTTAACAACAGCTTCATGGAATAATTCTTCCGGAACTTCGGCGAGCTTTATACCCTGTGCCGAGGCTTTCATTCTTGCAGCATTATCTCTCCAGCGGAAAATCCTGATTTTGCCATCTTTCCCCTTGTAAGCCTTCATGCCTTCAAAAGATTCCTGACCATAGTGCAGACAGGTAGCAGAAATATGTATATTCACCGTTTCTGAGGATGAAATTTCAAGCTCCCCCCATTTCCCCTCACGATAATAGGATCTGACATTATAATCAGTCTTTCGATAACCAAACCCCAGATTTTTCCAGTCGAGTAGCATATTTTTTGTATATTTTGATTTGGATTTCAAAAATAAGAAAATCGATGTATTGCCACAACCTGAAAAAAGATGTTATACAATTACTGAGGCCACTTCTCGTTCCTAAGCCTTTCAATCTGTTTTTCAAAAGAAATCTCGGTCAGTCTGCGGGCTCCGGGAGTAAAATAAGCAAAATGCTTAAGAAAATTCACCTGCTCTTCTTTCCATTGGGCCGGCTCAATATTTTCAAGATGCTCGTTCCTTTCCCGATAGAGGTATTTATAGCTTTTGAGGTAATCGACCCTTCCCAGATATTCGTATCGGATATCTACCATGATCTTTTCAAGAAGAGTTTGAGGTTCCGGAGGATAGCCGGAAGCAAGAATAAGATTGCTTATATGCTGTATTTGTTTCTCCGGATAATGAAAGGCTGAAAGAAATTTCTGACAAAGGAGGGAGGCCTCGGGTTCCGGGCGTGAATAATTTGACAGATACCCCAGTGGAATGAACAGAACAGCAGTACGTATCAGCAAGGTTTCTTCGGTATCCAGATTTTCGGCTTTCGATATGAGTTCTGAATAATTATACATCTGACGGGCATAATCAGGTGTATGAAATGTATAGGTCGCCGGTGTTTCCTTCTCAAGTTTTTCAAAAACAAAGTCCTCAAGGTCTATCAGCCTTAACAACTGTAGCTTCAGGAAGAATTTCCGGTTAGGCAAACCTTCCAGATTCACCGAAAGCTCTGGTCGTAATCCGGAAACAAAATACATATCAAGATTCCCCTTATACTTAACAGGAAGCTTTCCGCGGTATTCGCAAATAAAATATTCCCTTACCAGCTGATAGGTTTCACCGGATATATTAACCTTTCCCGCTTCACCGGAAGACTCCATACGACTGGCTGTATTCACTGTATCCCCCCAGATGTCATAGGAACGCTTCTTATGTCCCACTACACCGGCAATTACAGGTCCTGTATGTATTCCAATTCGTAAATCCCAAAAATCAACCTTTGTTTGTTTCAGGTGTGACATGTATAGCTGCATCTCCAGGGCAGCAAGGACAACTTCAACAGGGTTGGAACGATTTTTCCTGGGTATACCACCAGCAGCCATATATGCATCACCAATGGTCTTAATCTTTTCGATATGATACTTTTCAACAACAGAATCAAAATGAAAGAAAAACCGGTCCAGCTCATCAATAAGCTTTTCGGGGTTCATCTGCTCAGCGATCCTGGTGAAGCCCTGGATATCACTGAATAACACGGTAACCATCTGGTATTTATCCCATTTGCTCCTTCGCTTTGCCGTTTCTGAACGGGCGACAACATTTTCCTCCGCAGGCACTTTCGGCTCCTCTCTGTGGAAAGCCTTTATCTGCGGACTCCCCTCACGAGCAACCCTGACCCTAAGACGTGATGACACAACTTTTTTGTATACTATAAACATAAAAATACAAAAAACCATGCCATAAATGCTCCATGCCACCCAGCTCAAAAATAAGGGTCTTTTAATGCCAAAGCTAAGTCTTGTAATTTTGGATAGCTCATCATTCCTGCCCCAGAAATGCAGACTGAGATCATACTTCCCAGGTTTTAAATTTTTCAGATATAGGTAATCCCCCTCCCTCCATTCGCTCCAGTTGGAGCTATTATTCAGGCGGTACTGATAAACAAAGCCACGGGAAAAAAAATCAGGGCTGCTGAAGGCAATTTTTAAATCGCGGTTTGAAAAAGGGATGTTTAAAAGCTTCTCCCCAATCTTATCTTTTACATAGCGATGCGCCACTCCTGAAAAAAGAGTGTCACCTCCTGTTATCATTTCACTAATTTCAGGATAAAAAGGTTTATGTATTTCTTTTCCTGTCTTATGAAGTAAAAAAAGTTCATCGGTAGTGCCCAGAATAAATCTGTTCCCGTCAAGGTCCTCAACAAAATAACCGGAATAATGAGCCGGAAAAGAAGGCAGGCTAAAATATTCCCCTTCCTTACTTTCAAGGTCAATAAAAATAAAATCACCGGGTGAATCTTCAATTTTTATTTTTCCAAGAAGGTGCTGATCATTCAACGATTTGACGCTCTGAATTTTTATAAAGGAAGGAAGGAATATGTCAAGTTTATTCAGGGCTGTATCCTTTAAATCCATGTAATAAACAGATACATCACTATGCACCCATAACCTGCTGCCTGAAGAGAAAAAGCCCTGAATCCCTTCTTTTTTGAGCCCCGGAGGAATAAATACTGACGTTATATCTCCGTTTTTTACATTAAATACTTCAATATGATCATCAGAAAGATGGTATAATAAGGGATCTGCATAAGCATAGTTCTCCTTTAGCTTTTTTTTAACACTCCCTGAAAAACGGTTCTTATAAAAATCATATCCGGAGATAAAAAACAGGGAATCACCCACACTATATAAAAATCTCTCATCAAAGCGTTTTGGTCTTGTCTCTTCACCAGGAAAAAGATACTTGAGGCTTTCATTTAGCCCATGATAGACTCCCATCCCTTTTTCATCCAGAAAAAACAACAGAGGAAAATGGCTAAATAAGCGAAAAACCTTTCTGCCGGAATTGAATACTTTTTCCCCCTGTGCCCCAATTACCCCTTCCGATGTTGCCAGGTAAATGCAATCCCCCAATGTTGAAATATCATATACTGGAAAATCAAAGGGTAAACTGATCCTTTGGATGGAGGAAGGGTAATTGATTAACCAGAGAAAATTCTGATTATATTGCCATATTCTGTTATCCGGGGCTATCCGGATTCTTGCATCCTCATTTTCATTTAACTGATTATTCTCAATCAGACCGGTTTTATATCCATCTTTATCCGTAATTAAAATGCTATTGTCTTTTAAAAGCGTAACCATTCCATTTTGACTGAGCATCCCTAAATTCTTGAACCGGTCTTTAAGGATATGGAAAATCCCGATGGCTTTAAAATCCTTTGAATAAATTTCCGGATATTCTTTCTCCCTTCCGATGATAAGATAACCCTCCGGATGATCTATAATATCTGAAACCGGAAAATCAATCTCCGGAACGGTGAGGGGTTTAAGCAATTCTGTTATTCTAAAGGTATTGCCGCTATTGTTAAGGAATATTTGGTTTTCAGTCAGAAATACATGCATTCCCTCAGGAGTATCAAGGATGATTTTTTCTTCATGACCTATAAGATTCAGGCAGGATATTCTGTCCTGATATTTTAATATCAGATGATCCCGAAAGAAAAATATATCCTGCACCGGATAGTTGCCCCCGGAAGAGGCATAGAGACTATTTAAAAAAAACTTGTTTTCCGCATTGAGGCCAAGTTTAAAAATCTCAGTACCATTGGAAACATAAAGTCCCAGCGAATCAGAAAATGCAATATCCAGAGATTCTTCAGTATAAATCTTATGCCACCTGTTTACATTATAGATCCAGAGAAATCCGGCAGTACTTATATAGATTGATCCCTTTTTATCGAATTCCAAATCCAGGATCTGACTTTCTCCTAAACCGGAGGGAAGGGGAACTTTGGTAATAAGATAATGAGCATCTAAATCCAATGAAGCAAGAATATTTTCCTGACACGCAATGTTGCACAGAATGATCAGAAAAAAAAAGATCCTGATTTTGAATAATAATTTAATAAAAATCATAACTTGTACGTTCACTTATACGTAGATCAGGAATATTGAAGCTATGGAGATCAAATTTAACAAGATTAATCAATAATTAGTATATTAACAAAATCTTCTGTTCATGGAAAATGTGCATAAACCCATAATTGTTCCCTGGGATTTTACTCATGTTGCGGAATTCGCCTTCGATCATGCGCTTAATATTTCTAGATTGCTTAACAGAGAAATAATTCTTTTGCATATTGTTGATAATTCAAAAACAGCCAAACCCAGTCTGGAAAAACTGGAAAAAAAAGCAAAAGAACTGACACTGCAACACAAAGTAAAGATACACTCTTTTGTAAAAGAAGGGAATATTTTTGATACCATACGAGAAGCAGCTCATGAACATAAAGCCGAAATGGCCGTGATGGGCACCCATGGAAGAAAAGGAATGCAAAAATTACTGGGGAGTTGGGCATTAAAAGTTATGGCACATTCAAAGGTCCCTTTCCTTGTAGTTCAGAAAAAACCGGAAAAAACAAATTTCGAAAAAATCGTTATTCCTATTGATTTCAGGTCTGAAAATAAAGAACAGGTAAAATGGCTGAGTTATCTTTCTGACAAATATAAAGCAGAATTTTTGATATTCCGGAGAAGGGTTTCAGACAGAGGATTTAAAAGAAAAATTGCTTCAAATATTCATTATGTTGAAAGTTTTCTGAAAAACAATGATGTAAGCTATGGCATTTATGCTTCAGAAGGCAGAAAAGCGTTCGAGAAAGAAACAGTGAAATTTGCAAAAGAGCAAAATGCCGATCTCATACTGGTAATGGTAACACGGGGAATAGGTTTCTTCGATTATATAATGGCTGCCAGGGAACAATACATCATTGCAAATCCGGAAAAAATCCCGGTGATGTGTTTAAATCCGAGGCCCGCAAAGTTATCATCAGGTTTCAGAGCTTCAGGAGGATAAAACGTGAAATTGATATTTGCCACCAATAACATCCACAAATTAACAGAAATTCGTAGTCTTGTAAATGATAGTATCACTATCCTGAGTCTCAAAGATGCAGGTATAAATACAGAAATCCCTGAAGATTACGAAACACTGGAAGAAAATGCCCGGCAAAAAGCCGGCTTTATCTATGATATTACCGAAACCAATTGCTTTGCCGACGATACCGGACTCGAAGTTTCAGCACTAAACGGAGAGCCAGGGGTTTATTCCGCAAGATACTCCAGAATAGGAGACCTCCGATTCCCCGATATGGAAGTGACAGAAGCAAACATCCATAAACTTCTTTTAAAGCTCAGCAATACCTCAAACAGAAAAGCAAGGTTCCGCACCGTGATCTCCCTGATTCTTGATAAGCAAGAGTTCAATTTCGAAGGAATTGTTGAAGGAACAATCCTGAAAACACCCAGGGGGAAAGACGGATTTGGCTATGACCCGGTTTTTCAACCCGAAGGTTCCGACCGTAGTTTTGCAGAAATGTCACTTCTGGAAAAAAACCGGTTAAGTCATCGGGGAAAAGCTGTTGAAAAATTGGTCGATTTTCTTAACCGGGTTGAATAATAACTTTTCATTTCTTACGTATTCTTATATGGTGTTAGTAAGAAAGCCCGCGTTTTTTTGTATGATGAGATCCCTGAAAAATAGGGCAGGTTCTTTTTCGAACCAAAACAGTAGTTTTTAAGGTTCTTGAATTCAGGATGTTGACACTTGACTAATGAAGGGGTCTAAAATTCAAAAAATCAAGTATCGGGCGCTTTCTTGCAAACACAAAATAGTAATATCAAAGCATTTGATAATGAAAAGGGTCTTCTTCTCCTTTTTTCTTTTTCTTTTTTTGAAAGGTTTATCAGCACAAGAGTATCTTGGCACCTGGACCAGTCACCTCCCGTACAACAATTCAGTAAGTGTAGCTATAGCTCAAAATCGTGTTTTTTGTGCTACGAAGGGAGGTCTTTTTTATTACAATAAAGAGGATAACAGCATTAATAAACTATCCAGAGAAGATGGCCTTTCAGACACCGAAATATCAACCCTGGCCTATAATGAAAACACTGCATCACTAATTATTGCCTATAAAAATGCAAACATTGATATCTTGCAGGGAAATAAGGTTTTCAACCTTTCGGATATAAAACGAAAACAGATTCTGGGAGATAAAAATATTTATCATATTTATTTACAAGATGATCTGGCTTACTTTTCCTGTGGTTTTGGGATTGTTGTTCTTGATACCGATAAAAAAGAAATCAGAGAAACCTATTTTATTGGCCAGCAAGGTTCATCCCTGAAAGTTAATGCCCTCTCCGGTTTTAATAATTATTTGTATGCCGCCACCGATGAAGGGTTATTTTATGCCAGTCAGGATGCACCGAACCTAGCCGATCTTAATAACTGGCAAAAAGTACCCCGTTTTAATTCAAATACACAAAGCATTACATCGCTGGTTGCCGGGGAGGATGCCCTGTACTTTATTTTGGATCATTCAAATTCAGAAACAGACAGCCTTTACCAGTTGAAGAATGGTCGGTGGGAGCTCTATCCCTATTTTCAGAATGAAGAACTGATTTCATTAAATTATGACAATGATCAGTTAGTCGTCTGTTCCAGGTTTCATGTGGATATTTTTAACCGGGAAGGAGAATTGAAGAAGCACCTTTTTGTTGGAAAACCGGTTTTTGGTGTAATCGACCCTGATAATATTCTTTGGATTGCTGACGCAGAGAAAGGATTAATTGAAAATCCTAACTCATGGGAAAAAAAGATCAGGGTCCCGGAAGGTCCGGCAAATATCAACACCGCAGACCTCGAATATAAAAACGGTTTGCTGCTCGGAGCAGCAGGAGGAACCTCCCTCGGTCTCGGGAATCTTTACAGAAATGCTCAGATATACAGCTATAATAATCAGCGCTGGTCAGGTGTAAGGATAGACTCATTAAAGGATTTAATAACTCTGGCCATTGATCCAGTTGATACTTCACGCTTTTTCGCGGGTTCATGGGGCTATGGTTTGCTGGAATTCCGGCAAGGAGAGTTGGTCAACCATTATACGGACAAAAACAGTAGCCTTCAGACCATTATACCCAATGATTTTTTCTTTCGCCTGGGCGGAATATCATTTGACAAAAGCCAAAATCTATGGGTAACGAACAGCGGCGTTCCAGAACCTCTGTCGGTATTGAAAAATAAAGGCGAATGGATATCTTTTCCCATATCTTCACAGGTTAATGCTCCTCACATGGGTAAGATCATCATTACTCAATCTAATCATAAATGGATAATTCTACCTGGAGGAAACGGCTTGTTTGTTTTTGATGATAAAGGAACTTTAGAAAATCATGATGATGATGAAATGAAAAAAGTATCTGTGATCGGTGAAGATGATAAGGTAATAACCAATGAAATATTTGCGATTGCAGAAGACCGGAAAGGAAATATATGGCTGGGTACAAATCAGGGGATCCTTGTGTACTACAGCCCATCACGAGTGTTCTCCGGTGAAAATTTTTATGCTCAAAATATAATCATCCCCCGCCTGGATGACGAAGGCTACGGCGACCCCCTCCTGGGATCGGAAACCGTAACATGCATTGAAGTTGACGGAGCAAACCGGAAATGGATAGGTACAAGAAATGGGGGAGTGTTTTTAGTTTCGGAAGACGGACTGGAAGAGATCCATGCCTTCAATACCAATAACAGCCCCCTCCTCTCCAACAGCATTACAGATATCGCAATCAATGAGGATAACGGAGAGGTTTTTATCGCTACCGATAATGGAATCATTTCTTTCATTAGCGATGCCACAGAACCGGATGAATTTTTTGAAGACGTGTATGTATATCCCAATCCGGTTCGCCAGGATTATGAAGGAGATGTAATTATATCCGGGATGGTGGAGAACACCTACGTTAAAATTACGGATCTCAACGGAAACCTCGTTTATGAAACGAAATCCCTTGGAGGCCAGGCCATCTGGGATGGACGAAATCTTTCCGGTGAACGGGTGGCAACAGGAGTCTACCTGGTTTTCTGCACCACCGACGACGGATTAAAAACCCATGTTACCAAGCTCTTATTTATTAAGTAAAAGATAACCACCCGGAACCTGATTTCAGTATCTTCAAGAAAACGCATATTTTGTCAGCATGCTGAAAAAGACAAAAGGAATAGTATTGCATCACCTTAAGTACGGCGATTCAAGCCTGATTGCCCACATTTTCACCCGGGAATTCGGCAAGAGATCTTTTATCATAAAAGGAGCCCGATCTCGAAAAGCAAAAATAAAGTCCAGCAGCTTCCAGATCCTGAATATCCTGAACCTTGAATTCTACCATAAGGAAAGCAGGGAGTTGCTCGGCCTGAAAGAAGTCAGCCGGGCAAAGATCTTCAGTAGTTTTCCTTACGATGCATTGAAAAGTACACAAGCCATGTTCATGGCCGAGGTATTGCAAAACTGCATCGCCGATGAAGATCCTGACCCTAATCTTTTTGAATTCCTGGAAAATGCCCTTGAATATTTTGACCTTATTGAGGATAAGTATGCAAATTTTCACCTGGCCTTCTTAATGAAACTGACCCTGTATCTTGGCATTCTTCCCTCACAGAGCAAGATTGAAAAAGCAGGGAATAAAACATCCGACGGTACTCTACCCTTAGGAATACAACAGATGAGCCGGGAAAACCCGGAAGTCCTCCATAAACTTTATACCAACAGTTTTGATGAAAGCATGGAAATCTCACTCTCCCGGGAAAGAAGAAATTCAGTGCTGCGGGATATTCTCAATTTCTACACATCGAACGGTTATCATCTGAGTAAATTAAAATCCCTTCCGGTACTAAAAGAACTGTTTTTGTGATATTTATCCGATATATTTACAACTATCAGGAATTAATCGCGTATAAACTTAACAATTGTTATAATTTAGAACCGTTAAAAAAAGCTTTCCTTCGATGCAACCGCTATTCAATATATTTGGTCATTGTTGAAAAGCTAACTATTTTCGGATTGGGGTAGATTATATTTAATGGTCCTGTCGCAGGGAAATAAACATTCAAGTCCTGAGTTAATCAGTTGCTTCGGGTGGATCGTCACTATATGGAAGGAACTTTTTAAAACATTGCTGCCTTTTACTTCCTTTGTTATAAAAGGTAAATACAGCAAAAGGATTTTTTTATGCCTGTTTCTGACATCCGGATTGTTTTTTTCTCAATTTCTGAATGCACAAGAACAAGAATTATTCGACAATTATGGTTATCGCAAAGTGATAACCGTTCCCGAGACTCAAATGAGCGGTGACTTACCTCATCTTGACTTTCCTTTACTCATTCACATACCCCCCCATTCCGATAATGATTTAAAAAGCACTGCCAATGGTGGATATGTAGAAAATACAAATGGTTACGATATCATCTTTTCTTTGGATGAAACAGAAACAGCTATTCTGGATCATGAGATTGAAAAATACGATCCCCTAACCGGCGAATATATCGCCTGGGTCAGAATTCCATCCCTTGATCCTACAGCAGATTTCACTTTCGATATGTACTTTGGCAATCCAAACGCCAACACACCCCCCACAGACGGAGCAGCCTGGAGTGCCGATTATGAAGGGGTGTGGCACTTGAAAGACGATTTGTTAGATGCTACAGTTAATGATGTAGACGGCACAAATTATAATTCCACCGGGGAATCGGGCATTATAGGTGAAGCCCGGGAATTTAACGGTTCCAGTTCATATATCGATCTGGGCAATACGGACAATCTGAATTTTGCTGAAAATGACTGGACGGTTTCTGCATGGTTCAAAACCGGCGAAGAAAATACCAAATTTAATATTTTCAGTAAAGGGGGGGATGATGAAGATGGCATAAGATACATGCTGACAATGAATGATCCGGAAATCGGGGTCCCAAAACTTGTAACAGATAATAATAATGTAAATAACCCAAAAGGTGAAGCCATCAGTTCCTTTAATTATGCAGATAACAACTGGCATTACCTGGTGGGCGCTAGAGAGGGCAATCAATTAAAAATTTATGTGAATGATGGTGCATCCGAAGGAGTATTTAATCTGCCAGATCCGTATAACCTGTCAGGAGTTAGCCAACACGGAGCATTAATTGGAGCAGGGATAAGTAATTATAATAATTATGGGGACATAATTAAGTTCTTTGACGGCCTGATTGATGAAGTAAGGGTCCAAAGCACGGCAAGAGATGAACACTGGATAACGACCGAATACAACAATCAATTTAGTCCCACTACTTTTCATTTAATAGGAGCACTAGAATGTCAGCCCATGACGGCTCCTACTGTGGCAACCAGTGATATCCTGGATAATGAATTTTGCGGGGAGGATGAAATTGACGATAATGTTACCCTGAGTTACACCGGTTCTCCACCCTCCATGGCAACAGCAGAATGGTATAGAGATGCTTCGTGTACAGACCACGTAGGAACTGCAAATGAGAGTGGTGAGCTAACTATCGCAGCTCCCGCAGCAACAACTACGTACTATGTCAGATTTGAAAATTCATGCACCCAAACAGCTACGGCCAATTTTACCCTTACCGTACTTGAACCTGTAACAATTACCAGTCAACCCTCAAGTGAAGAAGTATGCGAAGGAGAAACAGCAGAATTTTCTCTTTCCGCCACAGGAGATAACCTAAGTTATCAATGGCAGTCGGATATCTCCGGCAGTTGGAGTGACCTCATTGACGGAGGAGATATAAGCGGTGCACAAACAAACACCTTAACCATAGCAAATTCGGAAGCATCCGATGCAGGAAACTACCGATGCATTGTCTCTGGATGTGGCAGTGAAACAAGCAATTCCGTAAGCCTTGTGGTAAATCCAAACCCGAGTCCTACAATTTCAGGAGACTTTGCACCGATGTGTCCGGGTTCTCAGGATGAATCCTACTCAGTCCCTGACCCTGGAGGACACACATACTCCTGGAATGTAACGGGCGGGGTTATAGATGGTCCCAGCACGGGGGCTTCAATTGTGGTGGATTGGGGCCCGGGCACCTCCGGAGTTGTAGAAGTTACAGAAACCATTACCGCTACCGGTTGTAACACTACTGTCAGCGAAAATATAATAGTTAATGACAGTGAACTTCCTGAATTTTCCTGTGCTACCCCGGCTCCATCCTATAATGCCGATCCCGATGAATGTTATTATACCGTTCCGGATAACAGCCTGGACCCATCATCAATCAACGATAATTGCGGAGTAGCTTCGGTAGTTAATGATTTTAATGCTACCAGCTCACTTAGTGGCGAAC
>CAZQOV010000033.1:0-6080 GCA_964595055.1 uncultured Bacteroidaceae bacterium
GGAATAGCGGTATGGTGTGACTGCTGCTCTTGTGAAGCAGAACCTCGCTGGCTGGAACTTGCCGGGGAACTCGGAATAGACATGAGCGATTACGAGGAAGAGTAATACTGATTTTTTGAGATGCCGGCACAGATAACTATAGTACCAGCCTGTGATACTCAACCTGATTTTCCGATTCAATTTTCCGATGATAAAAATCGGGATGTCCTTGTTATTCTATTGCTTTAGTTCAGGAAGACCTCAATCACAGGAATAATCACTTCCGGTTTTTGAACCGGAAGTTCAAATATAAAATAATCCTCTTTCTCATTTTCATTTTTCATCCAGGGACCCTTTTTCTTTCCTCCTTCTTTCACTTCGGCAGCATTATGTAAAAATTGGGCATATGCCACATTTCCTTTCAGTCCTGATATTTTTATTTCTTTAAATGGCCAGTTTACTAAGTGGATATATAACCGGTTCGTGCCGGGATTAAAGGTAAGCAGGTTGCCTGATGGTGCTTTGATATTCTCCGGTGCTGCGGTACACTGATAGATGGACCGGTCATGAAGATGCATCCATTCTCCAATTTCTTTCAGTAGTTCAGACGAGACAGGATCAATTTCTCCCCTGGCATTGGGTCCGGCATTCAGCAGAAGGTTCCCTCCTTTGCTAACAGTTTCGATAAGCATAGCTATTAATTGATCTGAAGTTTTCCACTCCGCGTTTTCTTCATTAACATAAGACCACTTTCCGGAAATTGTCTGACAGGTTTCCCAGGGCACTCTTTCACCTTTGTAAAGGACCCATTCATCCGGCATAAATTGCTCGGGGGTCCTGAAATCCCATCCTCCTTCAACATCCATGAGATCAAGCCTGTCATTGATTAAACATTGAGGTTGCAATTCCCGCACTATATTCAGAAGCTCAATAGAATTCCAGTCATTTCGCCCTTTTCCCGCATAACCTTCCTGAGGTACGAACGAGAAATCAAAAAAGAGGTGATCGATCTTTCCGTAATTGGTTAACAGTTCTCTCAACTGGTTTTGCATATATTCCTGGTAGATACTCATATCCCGTTCTGTATCTTGTGATACATAATCCGGATCATCCCTCAGTGGGTGTTTATGGTCGGTTGTATATTCGGGGTGATGCCAGTCGATCATAGAGTAATAGAATCCAATCCGGATCCCCATATCGCGAAATGCTTTAACGACTTCACCAATAAGATCCTTCCCGTAAGGAGTATTGGTGATTTTATAATCGGTGTATTTACTATCCCAGAGACAGAAGCCATCATGATGCTTGGTGGTTATAACCATATATTTCATTCCTGCCTGTTTTGCTGTTTTTGCCCATTCCTCAGCATCCATCAGATCGGGGTTAAAGTGATCGAAGTATTGCTGGTATTCCTCATTGTTCAGTTTATGTTTGCTTTTATACCAGGCGTGTTCTGCCGGCATTGCATACAGCCCAAAGTGGATGAACATACCAAAGCGTGCATCTGTCCACCATTCCATTCTTTCTTCTTTTTCCCGTGGTGTTTCAGAGAATACCTGCTGGCCATGGGAATTATTTACAATAAGGAATGCTATTATCAGCCCAAATAATCTTTTCATATTTTTATGATTGTTTCGTGATATTCATATCAAGGAAAACATAAAAGAGAATAAAGCAATTATGTCAACCTGAACTGAATTATTTTCTGCTCAATGTAATCGCCCATTTTGTTAATGAATCCGGGTTGGAGATTTCAATCATCCCGTTTCCGTCAATAGTATAAACAGAATCGCATTCACCTTTTTTCACATTGATCCATTTCATTTCGTATTGTGAATTCTGCCCGGGCAGATTCAATTTTACTGATGCTTTTCCTGGCAGATATATACCGTAAACATTTCCTGTATCTGCCATTAAATAGGCTTCATTTTCAGTTCTTTCAATTAAAAGCTCTGTACCCGGAGCTGCCTCCCATGGAATGATATCCTCCAGAAACAATCCCATGGCTTTCAGGGAATTGATGGAATATTCACACCATCCCAACCCAAAAACTCCTTTTTCATCTCTATGAAAACGGCTCGAAGCGCAGCCCCCGAGTATATTTCTCCAGAAACGATCTATTGCTTCCTCATCCTTACCCGGCCATTTTACTATGGAGTCTGTTTTACCATATATTTTTACAGAATTTATAGGTTTCGGTTCAGCAAGTAGTTCGTTTCTGATAAACTGCAGGTTATCCCAGTTTTGCTGCCCGCTTTTTGCAGAATTCTGGGAAGATTCGAAATAAGAGAAGTATTCCGGGTGCAAATAGCTATGCTTATGCTGATCATCTTTCAAATCCGGAGCCCAGAACATTTCCGTAACAAACACATCGACATTTAACTTCTCTGCTTCATTTTTTATGTATTCCGCCCAGTACCAGCTCCAGTATTGAGACTGTGCATGCTGGATCTCATTGGTAATGCAATAAAGGACATTAGGCATAGAGAGTGTATAGGACAGAATTTTATCTACAAAATTCTGCTGATAGCCAAGCACTATTGAATCATTGAGTACTTTGGGTATAGTATTGAAAAAGGGATGGAAATCTTTTGCATATTCCGGAACCTTCCTGCTTAATTTGGTATCTTCATAACTAAAATTCACATTTTGATCCGGATTCCAGGGGCTTGCATCCCATTTTTCCCGGGTGAAAAAATCATGTGTAGCCCAGATCTCAATCTGTACAATAATGTCTCTTTCATAAGCCCAGTTAAGCAAATTTGAAAAACGTTGCCAGTATTCGTTATTCCACTGATTCAGATCGTATTTGCCTTCTGTTTTCATGAAGGCCCGAACTTCGTATCCGTTAACCAGGCGTTCACTCATGGTATTCCTGACATAATTTGTCCCGGCTTTTGATATCTCATCCAGGTGTTCCTTAAGATCCGGGATTTGAAACAAGTTATCATCTTTTGATGCACCGATCAGAAGGATCGGTTTTCCTTTATATTGCCAGTAGAACTGATTTCCGGAATAGGGTTTGATCCTGGCCTGGTTTTTCTCCTGCAGAGTTTGATTACAGGAGATTATTAATAGGATAACGATGAGAACAGGTAGCTTTCTCATAGTATTTTATTTTTTCATTATTTTTCTAACCAGCATATTTTCTTCAGTTTGGATATAAAGAAAGTAAAATCCCGGTTCCAGGGATGATACATCAATATTTTCCCGGCCATTTTCAATTTTAACAACTTGTTTTCCTGAGGCATTGATAATGGAGATTTCTTTCATTTGGATACTTGTATTGATAATCAAAGTATTTCCCACAGGATTCGGATATACGTTCAGGTAGCTTTCCAATTCACGATCTTCCTTTTTTGTAGTCAGGTTAATTAATTCCTGAAGTGCAGCTATTGAGGAAAGATCTTCTTTTGACGCATTTGCAATAGCGGTTTTATAATACTCCAATCTGTCGGAACGGAAAGTTACCCCACAATCCATTAATAGCTCAATTGACAATCCGGATGCATCATCGTTTTCTGCGAATTCACGAATAATGGCAAATGCATTGGCTACAACTATGGCATCCTGAAGAACACTCACATCCGGGAATCCTTCAAACTCTGCAACTACAATTTTATATTCTTCCAGGTTTTCTGAAATAATATCCTGTCCGCCTGCATTTTGCATTTGAGATATAGTGAGACTGGATGCATCGTCATTCTTCGCATAACTATCTATCAGCATAAGGGCGTCATCATTTGACAGGAGTGAGGATATCCATAATTCCCATGCATCGACATTCATTGCATTGTCCTGATCATCCTTGAATGGTTTTTCAACTGCATCGTGTGTCCAGGTGTTGTTGTTGTAAGCAATATCAGCTCCCCCGAAAAAGGTTTGCATGTAATCGGAATGGCTGAAATGCCAGAAGGGCTGGTAGCCAGGGTTTGTATAATGCATCCAGTAAGGAATTCTCTTTTCATATTTTTCCTGCCATTCAGGATTGTCTTCTGCATGTATGGTGCAATTTTTTATTACCCAGTTATTCGGAGTTTTATCCCATACCCTTCCATCAAATTGTTTTGTCCAGTTCACATCTGTGAAATCCCGGTGGTCCCGGTAAACGGCGAACTGAATGGTATTTCCTTTGATAAGACAATTATCGAAAGTAACATCATGGGAACTATGGCATCGAATTCCCGGTGTATTGTGTCTGATTATTGAATTCTTAATCATTATATCACTGGAAATTTCAATAAGCATTCCGGGTCCGTAATTATCTTCCACCGTGCAGTTATCCCATACTGCGCCAATAATTTCCAGGTCAGTCCATAGCCCCGGGCACATATTTCCAATTGATTTATGATTTACCAGTTCAATGTTACGTGTATGATGAAATTTTACTCCTCCTACTGCATAACTATGGAAATTACCCTGTGCTCCTCTCCAGTTATTATATGAAGTCTCGTTATCTGCCCAGTACGTATCTTGCAATCCCCAGGTGGTAATTCCCGATCCCCCATTATTACTGAATGTACTATTGGTTAATTTCAGGTTTTTAATGTCTCTACCTGCATTCATTCCCACTCCGTTATTCCATCTGACAATACAATTATCAATCAGAACCTTCCATCCACTTATCTTTAGGGCGCTCTCAGACAGACGCATATTTGCATGTTCAAAAACCAGGTTTCGAAGAACGACTTTGTCTTTATCCATGGGAACTGTAAACAGTCTTTTCGGGGGCCAGGGGAGATCTTCCCCGTCACCATGAAGACTGATCTCTTTATCTACAGTTGTGAAATTTATGGAATCTGCTACTTTCACATAAACCAGGTCATTTTCATTATCCACATAAAAACTGTTGGTTTTCAAATCTGCCTGCTTCATTACCTGCTCCATCCAGTATCCACCAACAAATATCATTTCTCTTTGATGAGCAATTTCCGGATCGGGACCATGTTCACCCCAGGGTTTATCCGGGACAATATTCCAGGTCCAGGACCGTGAATAGGTATTGTTACCTTCTGATGACCATCCATCGTTGACTATCTCAGAACCGCTTATAATTACTTTTCCTTTTTCGGTTCCTTCAATAACGAGTTCAGTATTCAGGAAACTGTTCGCATTTCCTTTTAAAACAGGATAAAGCCCATACTCCCTATAGGTACCCGGGTAGATAAGGATTTTCGTAGCTTTTCCTGCGCCAAGGCTGTCCGAAGCTATATCCAGGGCTTTAAATATGGTCTTCAAAGGAAGGTTTTCATTGTCTCCAGGATTGGAATCGCTGGCATCCGGATGGTTCTTGTCGACATACAAAGTTACTTCCACCTTAGACTCATCTATTTCATAAGCATCATGTTCAGGGGGTAGGTATGAATTTTCCACTTTAACAGTGGAACCGTCAGGGTTTAATTTTAAAATTCCAAATATTTGTGTGTTCTGCCAGGCGTTATTTTCCGGGGAAGACCAGGCATAAATATAATTTTTAGTCGAACTATTATCATTATCTGTAACCAAAATGTCGAAACCTATTTCTACGCCCTCCGCAGCAGAGAAGCTTTCCGAAGTCAATGAATTCCAGGGGAAGCGCATTTCAAACCGGTAGCCCTCGGAAGTTTGTTTATAGGAAAATTCAATATCATCGGCAATCACTCCTCTTTTTGAGTTTATCGTATCAACCCCGGGTATAAACCTGATCTGATCATCGTCTATCCCATCATATTGAGAAAGTTTTGAATTATTTATATCGAAATATACTTCCAAATTATCATTCTGATGATCAGGAGAACTGATCCCATTGAAAATAACATCGTCTACTACTTCAACAAGCAAATAAAAATTATTTTCATCCCATAGGCTTCTGAAAGAGGCGCTTATGTCTTCAGCATCGGGAATAGGGCCAAGATTATTTTTTATGAGCTTGGTTAAAGGATAGGAAGGAGTAGTATTCCATATTTCATCTATTTCACCGTCGATATCGGGGGGAGTGAATTGCCCTTTCAAATTTGACGATAAGGCTGCCAGAACTACGAGGATAATGTAAAAGTGTCTCATAGATATTTATTGAATTTATTTGCAATTGGGAAAAGGAGGCTGTTAAAGAGTTAAACTAA
>CAZQOV010000033.1:6180-7934 GCA_964595055.1 uncultured Bacteroidaceae bacterium
CCATCTTACTAACTAAAAACTATTGCTTTAAGAACCGAACCCTGCTAACATTTCCGTTATTGAAAGAAACTTTAAGGATATAAATACCCTCATTCATATAACCGACTTCCATTTCAGCCTTGAGTGAGTTGATTTCGAGGGACTTTAAAAGATGACCGGTCATATCATAAAGATCAATCCTGGTAATTTGCTTATTACTGTTGCTTTCAAAATATATCCGTTCTCCTGCAGGATTTGGATATAAAATAAGACCTGTTGAGTTATAATCTTCAACTGATGTTGGGATCACGGTAAAATTAGCTTTGATTTGCAGGCCCTTATCTTCTGTAGTAACACTAACAGCAGCTTCACCCGGACCAACTGCAGTAACCAGACCGGTATTATCAACCGTAACAACAGTTTCATCTTCGGACGCCCATGTTACATTTGGATTACTTGCAGTTTCAGGAATAATCGTAGCTACGAGCTGGTAGGTTTCTCCCTCAACCAGGGATTCCTCTCTTGTGTTCAGGCTAACTTTTCTCACACGCGTAATAACCGTAATTGCTGCGGTAGCCGTGTAGTTTCCTTCAACACTGGTAGCGATAATATCCACTGTTCCATTTCCAACTGCAGTCACTTTTCCTGTGGAATCTACCGTAGCAATACTTTCGTCTTCACTCGACCATGTTATCCCCTGTTCTGTTGCGTTAGGAGGATCGAAAATTACCTGCAGGGAAGCCGGAGCTCCTCCAACTTCGATCGTTTCTTCAGTACTGTTAAGGCTTATCCCCTGAAGGGTCGTATATTCACTGATTACTTCAATTTCAGCAACTGCTTTAAAACCTCTGAAATCCGAAATGGCAAATATATTTGCTTTACCTCCGGCAACACCGGTAACAATTCCTTCATTATCGACAGTTGCAACGGCATTATTTGAACTGTACCAGTCGATTTTGTGATTTGCAGGTTTTGCAGGATCAAAGATCAGATCCAGTTCAACTGTTTCATCAGAACTGATGGTAAATTGCTCTTCCATAAAGCTGATGCCTGCCAGCGGTACTTCTTCAACAGTCAGTAAAACGCTATCTTTAAGTCCCCAGGGCATTGCTTCTGCATATAACCATGTTTGACCTCCTCCGCTGGTCATAATCTGTCCGTCGGAATTTACTGTTGCAACCGAATCATATTCTGAACTCCACTGGATGAATGAAATGCTTGCATTTGCCGGGGTAAACTCCGGACTCAGAATAAATTCTTCATCTCCCTTCATCGTGATATTTTCTTCAACAATATTCATGTCAGTCATTTCCACCATAGGAGATTTGATAATTCTCACATCATCGATCATAAAGTCATAGGCAGGGGCATCTGGTGATTCATCGCCGCTGTAGCCAATCCACCAGAATAACTCCTGTTCTTCTGAAGCCTGGTTCCATACAAAGGTGAAGGGACCGTACTCCTCGGCTTCCGTGCCGGTAAAGAAATAGTTGTCGTTAAATGCTTTGGCAGGTCTCTGGACGAAGCCTGTCCATTTTTCCATGGAGGATTTGGCAGTATAGTAAACCTGGTAGGTATACCCGCTGTCGGCCTGGAACTTATATCTTGCCTGGGCTCTCCACATTCCGGTGTTTCCGGCAGCCGCATGTGAAAGAACAACAGAGCTGTCTCCATTGAGAGCGAGTTCACCGCCTTCTATACCGATTGTAGATCCTGTTTCCGTTTCATTAATAACAAAACTCCAGAGGGTATCCCCCTGTTCTGCATCACCGTTA
>CAZQOV010000033.1:8034-17403 GCA_964595055.1 uncultured Bacteroidaceae bacterium
CGTTTCATTAATAACAAAACTCCAGAGGGTATCCCCCTGTTCTGCATCACCGTTATAGGCGGTATTTGGAGCAACAGTTACCTTGATTGAATCTTTGAATTCGGGGTATGCTTTGGCTTCAGCAATGATGTAGGCGTCACCTTCCCCGATTCCGTTAATCTGTCCCTGATCGTCTACTTTTACGACTGCCTCGTCGCGTGATATCCAGTTGAACAGGGGTTGAGCTCCTTCAGGAGAGATTACTGCGGTAAGTGAGGTGATATCTCCTACTCCGATTTCCTGATCCTCCTGAACGATTTCTACACCTTCTGCATCCACATTGGGAGATTTGATAATTCTCACATCATCGATCATAAAGTCATAGGCAGGGGCATCTGGTGATTCATCGCCGCTGTAGCCAATCCACCAGAATAACTCCTGTTCTTCTGAAGCCTGGTTCCATACAAAGGTGAAGGGACCGTACTCCTCGGCTTCCGTGCCGGTAAAGAAATAGTTGTCGTTAAATGCTTTGGCAGGTCTCTGGACGAAGCCTGTCCATTTTTCCATGGAGGATTTGGCAGTATAGTAAACCTGGTAGGTATACCCGCTGTCGGCCTGGAACTTATATCTTGCCTGGGCTCTCCACATTCCGGTGTTTCCGGCAGCCGCATGTGAAAGAACAACAGAGCTGTCTCCATTGAGAGCGAGTTCACCGCCTTCTATACCGATTGTAGATCCTGTTTCCGTTTCATTAATAACAAAACTCCAGAGGGTATCCCCCTGTTCTGCATCACCGTTAACTGCGACATCCGGGGATACTTTAACAAGAATTGAATCGGCATAATCGGGAAAAAACTTTGATTTTGCAACCACATAAACCTCACCTTCGCCGGTACCGGTTATTTTACCATCTTCGACTGTGGCAATAGATTCATCCCGGGAAATCCACTCGTACACAGGATCTGCATCGACAGGTAACATCTGAGCGGATATCATTTCTGAGAATCCCTGGCTGATTGTTATGGATTGATCCTGGATCGTAACACTGGACGGTTCAACTGCCTCTTTTTTTATTAGTTGCACATCGTCAAGATAAAACTCATAAGCCACCTGGTCATTTGCATCGTCTCCATTATATCCCACCCAAAAGGTTATTTCCTGTGTTGCATCCGGGTCTTCCCACATAAAAATCATACTCCGGTATTCCATGGGAGAAGGGTAGGTGAACTGATATTTTGACAGGACATCAGCAGGCCGGATCAATGCTCCGGTCCATTTATCCATGCTGCTATAGGCTTTATATCTGAGTTCATATATATAGCCCTGTTCAAGAAGAACTTCTGTTTTTGCAGCTACCCTCCACATTCCCTTGTTTCCTGTAGCAGGGTGTAAAACTCTAAGGCTACTATCTCCCGAAATCACCTTATCACCTCCAATTACCTCTATAGTAGTTCCAGCTTCTGTATCGTTAACAGAGAATGTCCAGTTGCTTGTTCCTTCCTCAAAGTCACCGTTACTCACGATATCCTGAGAGGATAATGAATGAATGCTAAACAGACTGACTGAAATAGCAATCAATATAATTTTTGTTAATTTTGTAATCGAATGCATATGCATTTTTTTTAAATTACCGGGGAAAGCAATTGGTTGGCGCCGGCTTTTCCCGGTTTTTTTGGTTATTTTTTAATAATTTTTGTAGTGGATATCATTTCTTTATTTTGGTAAATCCCAAAAATATAGACTCCTTTGTTGAGGTGATTCAAATTGAGGTTCAGAATTTCTTCTCCTGCATTTTCAAGGCTGAATACTTTCTGTCCAAGCAGATTGTGAATTTGAATATTATGATCTTTTTTAAGGCCTTTGATGTTCAGGTATTCAGAGAAAGGACTGGGATAAGCCATGATATTATTTGAAGATGTTTTCTGTCCCAGGGTATTTGGATCAAGAGTTATAGTACCAAACAGACCGGTATTCATGTAGCTCAGGTCAATACCACTTTCATTAGCCCATTGCAGGTGCCCGTCGCGGTTCTGAGCATCAAAAGTTTCATTTTCGTCATAATCGGTTACCATTATATCAAAACCCATGCTATATCCGGGTTCCGCACTAACCGCCAGCGGGGTTCTGTCCGGGATCCAGTCACCAATATTGGTATGGTCTGTAAACAGGCTGTCCCAGGGGAGTTTAACCTCAAAAGTATAAGAAGAGGTCTGATTTACAACGACATATTCATAATCCCAGTCGCGTATTACCCATCCGGGTCCGCTATCGAAAGCTGCAGTATCCCTGGCGAAAGTAATCTGCAGAGCATCTGTTACTCCGTCAGATCCGGTATAGTTTTTATTCTCTCCATCGAAGGGGATGTCATTTCCCGGATCGGGATTAAAGAAAAGCTCAACAGCATCACTTTTCCATTTCGCATCCTGCTTCCCATCAATATCATCCGTCACCTCCAGGAAAAGGTAAAAATATTCCAGGTCATAGCCAATAAGCATTTGAGCGCTGAGATCAGCCGCATCAAAAGGGTCTTTTGACCATTGTTCCCCTTCAATAACCCAGTCTTTTGTTTTATTGATGTAGTTGTTTAGAGGGACATAATCTATGGTTACCGGCCAGTCGTCTATTTCACCGTCAATGGTAATGGGTGTTGAAATGTAGGGGATGGTAAGACTCTCATCCTGAGCTAATAGTCGGGATTGTAATCCCAGCACAAGTAGTAAACCCAGAATTAAAACGGAAATTTGTAGTAGTTTTTTCATAGTACGAAATTTTTAATTGTTAAACTGATTTTCACTTATTATTGCTTTGTTATGAGCATTCAGGCTAACCACTTCGCTATCAGCATATCCGATACGGATAGCAATGGCATGTAAATATTGATTTGCTTCAATTTTCAGAGCTTCAGAATAAAGTTGCCAGTCGTTAGGTTCTTTCTTATCAGGGGGGAGAGCAGAATAGCTGATTTGATAAGCGATAGAAGCCCCTTTATCCTTGCAATCTATTTTGACCATTTCACCCTGCACATGGATAACCGGATTAGGTGTTACCGGTTGGATGTAGTCAGGCCACATATTTTTAACCATAGTTGATTCCGGTACTTCACCCATGTCGCCAAACTCTTTCTTCCATGCTTCATGTGCTCTTCGAAACTCCAGTAGTTTATCTTCATAGTTCGGATTGTCTGCAAGATCGTGAATTTCCCAGGGATCTTCCTTAATATTAAAAAGCATTTCTTCGGGTTTGGTAGTCACAAACCATTGTTCACAACTATCATTCAAACTACCATTTTTATGCCTGTTGAGTAAGCATTGCATGGTTCCCATTTGCTCCCTGAATTTAATATCCTGTATCCAGGGTATTTCGGGATGGTAGTTTTTAACGTAGAAAAACTCCCCATCCGAGACCGAGCGAACCCGGTCATATTCTGTGTCCATGCGGTCCCTGGCTCCGTGAATATAGGTTCTGGACTCCGATTTCCGGTTGCCTAAAAAAGCTATACCATGCATATAATCGGGAATATCCAGGTTTGCAAGAGAAAGAAAGGTGGGAGCCAGATCAATGAAGCTGATTAGTTGATCATTTATAGTGCCCGCATATTCTCCGCCGGGGAATCTTATAATCATGGGCACATGAAGACCTGCATGGGTGATTTCCCGTTTCTGTCTGGGTAGTGGACCTCCATGATCACTTAAAAATATTACAAAAGTGCTGTCCAGGAGTTGGTTTTTTTCCAGTTCATCCATGAATTCCCCAACTTTTTTATCCATAAGGACAATATTGGAGTACATTCTTTTGATATCTTTTTTTACTGTGTCGCAATCGGGATAGTAAGGAGGGACTTTAAGTTCTTCAGGGTTACATTCGTATTCCTTATCAGCATTTGTCCAGATCTGTGATTCGTGAGTTTCAAAAATATTTACAATGGAAAAGAAGGGTTGACCTTTTTTTCTGTTTTTCCAGTGCGAACCTTCCAGACCATAGTCATCAAATGCGGTTAAAGGTTTTTTAAACTGCCAGTCTCTCTTTCCCCTGTTTGTACAGTAATATCCATTTTTTCTGAGATGCTCTGTAAAACATTTCACTTCCGGGGGAAGGACTGCACTGTAAGATTTCAGGCTGATATGTTCATTTTCATGAATGGATAGAGTCCGCATATTGTTGGTTCCCACAGATGCCGGGTATACTCCGGTAATCAGAGCGGACCGGCTGGGAGCACAAACACCTGCGGTAGAATATACCCTGGTGAACCTTACTCCTTCACCTGCAAGTTTTTCAATATTCGGGGTTCTGATGGTTGAATCGCCAAAGCAGGTTAGCCATGGGCTGATATCCTCCACAAGGATCAGCAGAAAATTAGGCCTCTCAATTTCTGAAGTAAATTGAGGAACTTCTTTCTTTTCATTTCTCAGGCAACCTGTCTGAAAAATCAACAAAAACAATATGACAACAAGTATTATCACTAGTAGCCCTTATTTTGTTTCATAACTGTACTTAACCGGATCTCAGAATCGTTGATGGGCAGATATTCATGTTTTCCTTTTACAAAGTTCTCCCCAAATCTTGTTCCTTCTAATTTTTCTTTTGCTATTCCCCATCTTACAATGTCAAACCACCTGTGTGCTTCCATTGCAAGTTCTATTCTTCTTTCCTGGCGGACGGCTGCTAAAATTTCTGCGAATTCCGGATCAGAAGGATAATCACTTAATCCCACCCGGTTCCTGATTTGTTTCAGGTCGGCCCGTGCATCAGCCTCCAGTCCCAGTTCTGCACAGGCTTCTGCATGTATGAGGAGTATATCGGCATACCGGAGAATGGTAATGTTGAATCCGGATTGAGTGGCAGGAAAGGTTCCGCCTCCTCCAAATAATTCAGGAGGTATGGGCCTGATCTTTCCTTTTCCATAACCTGTTGGAGATTGTTTGTGATTGCACATCACCCATTGAATGGAATCTTCATATTCCCAGAGTATGGAATCTTCATCAGTGGTGATGGTTGTTTGAAAACGTATGGTATCTTCAGGTTCATAGGCATCAACAAGATCCTGGGTGGGGCAGTTGAAACCGAAACCGGGTTTAGGGATGGGAGTGCCGTCCGGTGCTATGGCATCCCTTACCAGGCACCACTTAGCCATATCATTTCCTTCATTATAGTTATTTCCTGTACCCGAATTTCCGTTAAAATGCTGAACCTCGAATATCTTTTCAGCGCAATTGTTTCCCTCAACAGTAAAAAGATACCTGTAGGCATCTACAGTTTGCTCGTAGTATTCACCCTTGTAGATCTGGAAATTGCCCTGCATCAATTGATAAGTTCCATCCATTACCAATTCTGCGGTTTCTTTTGCCAGTTGCCAGTATTCATCTGCATTTATCTTGTTTTCAGGATCGAAGGTCTGGTCATTCCATTCAACATAGGTATCATATTTTTTTAATGATGCAACGAAGAGGTAAGTTTTTGCCAGCAGGCCGTTTGCTGCTCCTTTTGTCACCCTTCCTGTTTCTGTAGAAGGATAACTCACAGGAAGATATTCTCTTAAATCCGATAATTCATTAATAACAAAATCATATACCTCAAGCCTTGAGGATCTGTCAGTTGAATAGTATTCATCCTGGTCCAGTGGTTGATCTATCAGTGGAACCCCTCCAAAAGCATTATTCAGATTAAAATGATAAAGTGCTCTCAGAAAACGGGCTTCAGATATGATCCTGTTTTTTAAGTCTTCATCCATATCAATAGCTGGCACCCGTGTAATCACCTCATTGCAGCGCGAAATTCCCTGGTAATTATATTGCCAGTACTCCTGTGAAAAATCATTATCGGAGGTGGAGATAAATCTGCTAAGATCCTGAGCCGATGCATGTTCGTAACTTCCATCCTGGCCTCCTATTTCAGAATCATCGGATATACAATCTCCAATTTCATAATGATTTCGCCGGTACATTTGAATCCGCCCCATTATATCGTAGCATCCTGTCAGCGCCTGCAGGGCACCGGTTTCATTGGAAAAAAGAATAACATCTCCCATACGGGCAAGGGGTTCCCTTTCAATAAAATCGGTCTCACACCCGCTTATAATTCCTGCCATGAGGAATATTAATATTTTATATAATTTTTTCATAAATCAGAATTTTTCTTTTTTAAAAAATCAGGTTAAGTCCAAACATAAGCGTTCTTGCCTGAGGATATACCCCTCGGTCAATAGCCATCTGGAGAGTCTGCTGGTTATCTTTCTCCTGTCTTAACCCATAATTATTATAGGTCCTCCCGATTTCGGGGTCGTATCCATATTCATATTTTGTAAAAGTTAACAGGTTCTGGGCAGCAAGGTAAATTCTGAGTCTTTCAACCCCTGCAAAACTCAGTAGTTTTTTGGGAATGGTATAACCTACCTGAGCATTTTTCAGTCTCAGATAAGCTCCATCCATAATGTAAAAGTCAGAAACCCTGAAATTTTGATTTTCCTGATTTGCATCCAACCGTGGGATATCCGTATTGACCAGCCCGGGATCGCTTCCATCCTGAGAAGGTGAGTGATACGCATTAAGTGCATTGACATGGAAATTTGTATTGGGATTCCCTCCAAGGAAGTCATTAACCAGGGTGGCAAATATCTGGTTTCCCCATACACCCTGCCAGAACATACTGAAATCGAATCCGGTATAACTCATCCTTAGATTTATGCCATAGCTGAAATCCGGATGGGGGCTTCCGATAAGGGTTTTGTCATTTCCATCGAGTATATTATCCCCATTCAGGTCTTTGAATTTAATATCTCCCGGTTTTGCATTGGGTTGCATGTAAATAATCTCATCGTTTTCTCCTGTTATGAAAGGCTGATTATCCACCAGTCCGTCTCCATCGGTATCATCCGATTCCTGGAAAAGTCCATCTGTTTCATATCCCCAAAAGGATGCAATAGCATAGCCCGGTTGGGTAACAGAAATATTAGCACCTTTAAATCCACCCGATTCTATGGCTTCAACATCTTTGCCCAACTTCACTACTTCATTAATGTTCCGTGTGAAATTCATGCTCACTTCATAGTGAAATTTTCCTTCTTTTTTGCGGTAGTCAGCAATAATTTCAAAGCCTTTGTTTACTACTTCACCGGCATTGAGCAGGGGATTGCCTCCAAGCTTCGTGTCAACAGGATTCGTAAAGACTCCGACAATCAGAGGCAATGGAACAGGAACGAGTTGGTCGATGGTTGTTTTTTTATAAACATCGGCTGTGAAGCTCAGCTTGTTATTAAAGAAGTTTACATCAAGGCCGAGGTTTGTTTGTGAAGATCTTTCCCATCGAATATCTCTTACTGCCTTACCTACAATGGCACTCCCGGTGGATACCTGTCCGCCGAAGACATAATTCTGTAAGGTCTCGTTGGTTTCCACTGCAGAAAACCATGGATAATCGTTGCCCCTGTTGGTTCTGTCATTTCCAAGCTGACCCCAGCCCAGTCTCAGTTTCATAAAGCTGATGGCGTCTATATTATTTTTAATGAAAGGTTCTTCTGAAAGTTTCCATCCCAGGGAAACGGAGGGGAAGAAATCGTAACGCGGAGTGTTCCCATAGAGGGGGGTACTTTCCGGTCCAAATCGTGATGACCCGTCACGCCTGATAATTCCGGTAAAGAGATATTTGTTGTTTAAACTGTAGTTAATTCTTCCGAAAAATGACTCAATGGCTGCTTCTGTCTTGGTTGCCAGAATATCGGAAGGTTGAATAATGTCGGTGCCGAATACCAGGAATCGATATTCATCATCATTCCCGGGAAAATCGATTTTCTTTGCTAAAAAATCTTCTGTTGTTGAGTATTGTCTTGAGAAACCGGCCAGCATTGTAATATCATGCTTTTCCGCGAATACCCTGTTATAATTAATTGTGGATTCGAATAACCAGGAAAGGTTTTTCCATGTGCGTTGGTTCATGGTTGTGAGGTCGTTCTGGGAGAATCCTCCTTCGTAATAGGTCTGTGAGAAATCTTCATATTCATGAAAAAGGAGATTTAATCCACCGTTTATTTTAACCGAAAGTCCTTTTATTATTTCGTAATCCAGATATGAATTCAGTATAATAGGAGTTTTTAATCTTTCATTGTCGAGTCTTTCCACAACACCCACCGGGTTGGGATTAAGGCTCCATTCCAGTTCTGTCCATCGCGCAGTTTCATAATCATATAATGGATCGTCCTGATCGCGATAAACACTGGCAATGGGGTCGCCCAGAAGCGCAAGCAGGTGAGGTGAATTTCCTCCACCCCTTGGCACTTCATGGGCTTCCGAAAAGCCAATGGAGAATCTCTCTCCGAAAGTAAGTTTATCGGTTATTTTAATATCTGTATTGGCCCGGAAGGTAAATCTGTTAAAATCTGATTTCTTCATGATCCCTTCCTGCATGAAATAACTACCGGTGATACCATATTTTACTTTTTGAGTTCCCCCGGTAAATGACAGGTTATAGTCGCTGATGCGGGCAGGCCTGAACACTTCTTTCTGCCAGTTTGTTGAGGTTTTTGTGAGGCTGTCAGGGATAAAGTATTGAGATTCGCGTGGGTTATCGGGGTCTCTTCCGGCACTGATCCGAAGATCATTATAAACAGACCTGTATCCTGGTGCATCTGTAACCTCCACCTCTTTCCATAAATTCTGAATACCGGTATAGAAATCAAAGTTTACTGTACTGGTATTTTCAGCCCCTCTTTTCGTGGTAATTAGTACCACTCCATTGGCTGCACGTGCCCCATATATAGCACCGGCTGATGCATCTTTTAATATTTCGATGGTCTCTATATCAGAAGGATTCAGAAAGGAGATGTCATTTTCTACCGGCATTCCGTCAATTACATAAAGAGGATCAGAATCATTCCAGGTTCCCATGCCCCTGATGGTTACCATTACACCGGCCCCGGGCATTCCCGAATTATTTGTAACCTGCACTCCGGCTGCTCTCCCCTGAAGTGCCTGGTCGATTCCCATTACTGCTGATTCGTTCAGTTCCTCACTTTTAACCTGGGTGATAGCGCCCGTAAGATCGCTTTTTTTCTGTACACCATAACCTACAACAACTATTTCATCCAGAGACTGAACATCTTCAGAAAGGGAAAGACTTAGTTCTGTCCTGGAGCCCACTTCCATTTCGCGGGTCTTATACCCGATAAATGTGAAAACCAGGACTGCATCATCTCCGGGAACGTTTATTTCGTAATAGCCATCGGAATCGGTAATGGTACCAATAGTTGTTCCTTTTACATGCACATTTGCAGCAGGAATTGGCTGGCCGTTTGAAGCCTGGGTAACAGTACCACTAACCTTCCTTTGAGCCAGAACCGTTTGTGAAGTAATAAAGAGCAGAAGGCTGTAAAAAGTGATTGTAGTTAGTAGTTTTAATGTT
>CAZQOV010000033.1:17503-21708 GCA_964595055.1 uncultured Bacteroidaceae bacterium
AAGTAACAAACAGAGGGTTCTTTTATCACATTCCGGAATCTTTGGTTCTGATTTTTAAAGCCTTATGAGTTTTTTGAAATGTTTCATTAAGTTTCAGACTAGAAAAGGAAATTTCATTCCATGAACCTTCATTTTTAATATTCAAAAGAGTATTGATCTTTTTATGACGGAGTATTTTTTGCAATGTATTCCGTAGGGGTTAATCCGTATTTCTCTTTAAAGCATTTCCTGAAATAGGAGATTTCCCTGAAACCTACCATGTATGCGATTTCATTAATTGTATAGGCCTTTTTCTGAAGGAGCTGAGCGGCTCTCTCGAGGCGGATATTCCTGACAAATTCTTTCACTGTCTGGTTTGCGATGGCCTGAATCTTCCTGTACAATTGCATCCGGCTTGTACCCATTTCTTCAGAGAATTTCTTAATGCTAAATTCAGAATCATCCATATATTTCTCAACAATTTCGAGTGCTTTTTTGATAAATTTTTCTTCCGGAGGTGTAATTTCAATCTCAGAGGGAGAGAGCCTTACGATTTTCTTCAGGTTGTAACCCGATTTCTTCTTCAGGAAGTTTCTGACCTTAAGATCAATTTCTTCAATATAAAAAGGTTTGATTATATAATCATCAGCTCCGGCTTCCAGGCCTTTTAGCTTATTATCAATCCCTGTTTTGGCTGTTAAGAGTAAAAAGGGTATATGCTTCAGTTCTTCAGTTGTTTTTATCCTGGAACATAATTCAAAGCCATCCATTTCGGGCATCATAACATCGCAAAGAATAATATCTGGTTTCCGGGATGAAATGATCTCAAAACCTTCCTGTCCGTTTGCGGCTGAAAGTATATTATACTTTTTATTCAGATTTTGTTCAATATAATTCCTAATATCCGGATTATCGTCGATGATAATAATTGTGGGTAAATCTTTATTAAAGGGAAGGTTTTCTTTTGTAAATTTTACCTCCTCATCAATCGGGGAATGATCCGGTAAGACTATATCTGTTAATTCTTCCGCAGTAATTTCATTTTCGGAATAAAGGTTCCTGGAAACCGGAATTGATATCGTGAATACAGAACCTTTACCAGGTTGACTTTCAACATGGATATTTCCCTTGTGGATTTCAGTAAGCTGCTTTGTCAGGGTAAGGCCTATTCCCGTACCCGGATTCTCTTTTTTTCCATAATTATCCTGGTAGAACCGATTAAAAATTCTATCCTTGTTTTCAGCAGAAATACCCGGACCTGTATCAGATATTTTTATGAACAGGGTATTGGATTTCTGACCGTTTTCATAAAGGATGTTATTTTGGATGTATGTTTCCAGTTTTACCCTTCCCTTGTCACCCGTATATTTAAATGCATTTGAAAGCAGATTGTAAAGTATTTTTTCGATTTTGTCGGGATCAAACCAACCGATAAAACCGGAAGGATTCAAATCCTTAACATATTGTACATCCAGTTCTTCAGCCCTGTAATTAAAAGTATCAGCTATATTTTCAATATACTTTATAATATCACCGTTTTTCACGGAGAGTTTCATATATCCCGATTCAATTTTCGAGAGATCGAGCAACTGGTTTATCAGTCTTAAAAGCCTCCGGGCATTTTTATTGACTATGTTAAGTTGAGATCTGCTTTCAGAATGATTGAATCCTTCTTTTACCATACTTTCAACAGGTCCGAGAATCAAGGTGAGTGGAGTACGGAATTCATGAGAAATATTGGAATAAAACTTCAGTTTCATAGCATCCAGTTCCCTGTCCTTTTCAGCTTTAATTCGTTCCAATTTGAGGTTTGTTTTCAATTGTTCCCTGTTCCTGATCAGAAGAGCAAGCAGGTAGAATATACCAACAACCATTAGCGCAAGAATAATTCTGAACAGGGTTGTCTCCCACCATGGAGGAAGTATCTTTAAATGAACGGATTTTCCTTTTTCATTCCATATACCATTCCCGTTGGAAGCTTTCACCCTGAACAGATAATCCCCTGCATCGAGATTCGTATAGGTTGCAGTCCGGTTATTACCGACATAGTTCCAATTTTCTTCCAGTCCCTCAAGCTTGTATGCAAACTGGTGTTTTTGAGGTTGACCAAGATGAATAGAAACAAAATCGAAAGAAAAGACCGACTGGTCATGTTTTAAGGTTATGCTGTCGGTAATACTGATATGCCTGGAAAGGATAGCATCTTCATCCTTTTCAACCGCTACCGGCAAATTGAACAACCGGAAATCTGTAATAACCACCCTGGGCTGTATCAGGTTATCTTTAATGATTTCCGGGTAGAAATAGTTCAGACCTTTTACACCTCCAAACAAAAGTTCCCCATTCTTGCTTTTATGGAAAGCATTAAAATAGAACTGGTTACTCTGAAGACCGTCGTCACGATCGTAATTTTTGCAGATAAAGGTCTCTGGATTTAGTTTGCATATCCCTTTATTGGTACTGATCCAGAGAAATCCGTTAGAATCTTCTAATATCCCGTAAATGACATTGTTGGGTAAGCCCTCTTTTGTTGTATAATGTGAAAAGCAGTTATTTTCTTTGTCCATGAGGTTTAAACCTCCTCCATAGGTTCCGATCCAGAGTCTTTTTTTGCTGTCCTCGAAAATTGTGGTTACAAACTCATTATTCAGGCTGAGCGAATCATCTGTGGGTAAATACCGGGTAAATGATCCGTCTTCAGGATTAAATTTATTGAGTCCATTTCTTGTTCCGACCCAGATATTTCTGCGGGAATCTTCAAAAATTGAATAAATCCGGTTATCAGAAAGTGTTGAAGGGTTATTTGCTTCTGAATAATAATTTATAAAACTGTCTTTTCCCGGCTTATAGACTGAAATTCCTGAAAAAGTCCCGATCCATATGTTTTCGTAGATATCCTTCATTAAAAAACGGATATCATTACTGGCTAAGGATTCTTCTTCTTCGTTATTTAGAAAATGGCTGAATTCATTATTCTCAAGATTTAGAAGATCCAGGCCATGTTGTGTGCCGATCCATAACTGATTGCATTCTTCTTCAAGTAACAGGCATCTGACATTATCATGTATCAGGCTGTTAGGGCTTCCGGGTTGATGCCTGTAATATTTGTATTTTCCTGTTTCCCGGTTATAATAAACTAATCCTCCCAGGTCAATTCCGATCCAGAAGTTGTTTTCCTGATCTGTAATTATCGCTCTTACAATTTCACCCGTAAGCCCATTGGGGTCATATTTTTTTGAAAGAAGACCAAACTTCCGGATCTCTTTATTATGATAGCTTATTCCCCGGTTCCAGGTTCCCAGCCATACACTACCTATATTATCCATGAAGAGTTTTATTGTGGAACCCTGTGGAAAGGAAAAAGGTAAATATCTGTTTTCATGAAGGTAATTTATTGTACGTTCCCCGGGTGAATATAGTGCTGCGCCCTCCCAGCCTGCAAACCAGATATTTCCATCATTATCGATCAGAATATCATTGAGTCCCCTGACATTTCTTGAATAATCTGTGCCCAGTGCCCTGAAGCCATCCCTGAATGTTCCTGTATTTTTGTTAAAGATATAGAATCCCGCCTGTCCTGCCAGCCATAAATCATTGTTCCATCCTTCAATGATACTTTTAATCCAGTTTTCATTCGATACTTGCCTGGGATTTCCATCAGGAAAATAATGATTTATTAACCCGGTTTTCTTATCATATTTATTTAGTCCATTATAACAACCCAACCAGATGACTCCCTTTTCATCTTCGAAAATCTTGAATATCGCTGCACTTGAAGTTGCATATTCATTCAGGTTTTCTTCGTCGATAGGGATACTTTTAATTTTATTCATATTCACATCAAAGTAGTCCACTCCCTCCTGTGTGCCGACCCAGATGTTCATCTCCGAATCCTGATAAATATCCAGTATCTCAGAAGATCTTAAGCCTATTTGTTCATAGGGATAATGAATAAAAGCATCGAAGACAGGGTCATATAATTCGATGCCAAAACCATGAACACCGATCCAAAGTTTGCCTGAACGATCAACATAAACATCCGTTATTTCATTTCCTGAAATTGCCCCGGGATCTTCATTATTGCTGGTATAGATTTTTATATCATATCCATCATAGCGGTTCAAACCATCCTGTGTAGCTATCCAGTAGTATCCCAGGGAGTCCTGAGCGATATCATATATAATATTATGGGAAAGTCCGTTATCAATATTCAGGTGTCGGAACCA
>CAZQOV010000033.1:21808-23437 GCA_964595055.1 uncultured Bacteroidaceae bacterium
TATTTAAAATACGGAATCATGAAATTAAGATTTCTATTGCTGGCAGGATTTATTATTTTGTTCAGCCCGTCTTATTCCCAGGAAAATCCCCCTGAAATTGAGTTTGTTTACCCTGGAAAGAATCAACAGATTTCTTCAGATACACTAACTCTTCTTGCCATTGCCAAAGATCCCGATGAGGACATTCTTAAACTTGAGTTCCTGGCAAATGATTCTGTAATTGCTGTATTGTTTGAGGAACCATTCCAATATTTTTGGGATTCCATTCCCGGAGGATACTACCATTTAAAAGCAAAGGTTTATGATTCCTATGGATATATACGATTTGACGAAACTCAGGTTGCGGTTGGAGATTCCTTTGAATGGCGACCCTATACGGGAGTTCCGCACAAAGTGCCAGGAAGGATAGAAGCGGAACATTTCGATAATGGCGGGGAAGGTGTCGCCTATAATGAAAATGATAATGTAAGGAAAGGATGCACGGGTTCGTTATGCCGGCCCTATGAATTGGTCGATATTGGAGCTTCCGTTGATGATATCGAGCCCGGTATGTATTATAATTATATTGTCAGCCATACCTACCCCGGGAACGAGTGGCTGGATTATACCATTTCAGTGGATTCCAGTGCGTGGTTTATTATAAGATCAAGAATTGCTACGTCAAGGGATGACCGGACATTTCATTTTGAACTGGACGGGATTAGAGTAACAGATTCCATACTGGCCACAAATACACTGGTTTATAATAAAAATGAGTGGTATAATTTTAAAAATATTTACTCAGACAGTATTTATATTGAAAAGGGCCTTCATATTCTCAAATTGTACATTCACGATATGCAAACAGGCCAGGCCGGTGGAATAAATTTTAACTATTTTGACCTGATCTATCCCGATCAGAATCCTCCGAAAATTCATTTTTTATCTCCGGTCAGTGCAGAAACCGTAAAACAGGAAGGCTCGGATATAGTATTTGATATTTTCGCAGAAGACTCTGAATCAGAGGTTGAACGCGTTGAGTTTTTCAAAAATGGTGAGATTTATGAGATCCTGTATAATCCACCCTGGAAGTTTGAGGTTAAATATGACACACCTGACGGATATGTCGTACATGCAGAAGCATTTGATACAGATGGTAATTCAGAAGTCAGCCTGAAGAAGAAAATTACTTTCATTCCCGTGAATACATCCATTAAAGATGACCATGATGAAACACTTCATATTTTTCCAAATCCGGCTGGTGATGTAATTCATTTAAATGCAGGAAATATCAATATTGATAATATTGAAATATACAATTTCCAGGGGAAGTTGTTAACCTGGGAGAAAGATATTGATGCTTCAATTTTTTCAATGAATATTTCTCAGCTTGAGAGCGGGATGTATTTTTTAATTCTTTCGCGGGATACAGGAAGAGATGTTTTCAGGTTTGTAAAAAAATGACTGGATATTTCCAAACCTGGTATTAACCAGCATTATCGCTTAAAGAGCCATTGAAGTATACCGGGAAGGTGAGGACAGCATTACAGCGATGGCCATATTCCCCAATCCCAATGGCATAGGTGCCGATACTGTGAACTTTTCAGGCCAAAGAATTCCCCCGGCAGGCAATGCGCCAGATTTGGAAGC
>CAZQOV010000034.1:0-7587 GCA_964595055.1 uncultured Bacteroidaceae bacterium
GATTACCCGATTGATAAACGACTTTTATCTTTTTTCCGGAAACTCCGAAAAAGGTTATAATGTCTCTTTTGGTTTGTTCACTGGCTGCAATTACCATGTCTGCATGTTCAGATGCATAACGGAACTTTTTGTTATATATCCTTCTGTCAATGTAGGGGTAAAGCCTGGGAAATCTTATGAATATCAGGTCATGAATGGTGACCACGGTTTTGATGTCGGTTTTTTGAATATTGAAAGGCAATTCATTACTCAGCCCATGAAAAATATCCGGATTCTCTTTTTCAAGAATAGGTTTTAAATGATAAGTTCTCCAGTACGCATTGAAAAATTTATGAATCGGTTTTTGAGGAAGAATGACTTCTGAATTCCGGGGCGGGAAGTTGGGATCAATGTTTCCGTACTTATTGGAATAGAGGAGATATTCATTCTCCGGATAGAATTCACATAATTGTCGGATTACCATCCTGCTATAATTCCCAAGCCCACTGGAATTATGAAAGGCCCGCTTTGCATCAAAGGCAATTTTCATCAATTATACAGCCAAATTATATTCCCTTAAGGCATTGTTCAGGGAAGTTTTTAAATCTGTCGATTCTTTTCTTTTTCCGATAATTAACGCACAGGGCACCTGGTATTCACCTGCAGGAAATCTTTTGCTGTATGACCCCGGAATTACCACCGATCTTTCAGGGATAACGCCTTTATATTCAACAGGTTCATTACCGGTCACATCAATAACCTTTGTAGAGTTTGTGATCACTACATTGGCACCTAATACTGCTTCTTTCTCAACTCTCGCTCCCTCCACAACAATACATCTTGAACCGATAAAACATCCGTCTTCAACAATAACAGGTGCTGCCTGAACAGGTTCAAGTACGCCTCCAATTCCTACCCCTCCGCTGAGGTGCACATCTTTTCCAATCTGGGCACATGAACCTACGGTTGCCCAGGTGTCAACCATGGTTCCTGAGTCGACAAATGCTCCGATATTTACATAGGAAGGCATCATGATTACCCCCGGTGAAATAAAAGAACCATATCTTGCTATAGCATGAGGAACCACCCGCACTCCGAGTTCTTTATAATTTGTTTTTAATGGAATTTTATCATGGAATTCAAAGGGAGGAACCTCGATGGTTTCCATTTGGCGAATCGGGAAATATAAAATCACCGCTTTTTTCACCCATTGATTTACCCTCCATTTACCCTCCTGTTTTTCAGCTACCCTGATCATTCCTTTGTCTAATTGTTCCAGGGTATTAAAAATTACATTTCTGACTTCTTCAAGCTTTAATTTATCCCGGTCCTCCCAGGCTTCTTCAATACGTTTTATTTGGATCGCTTCCATTTATTGTGGGAATTAAGGGGTTTATGTTTTTTGATCATAGCTATCATTTCACTGATAAATCATTATTATTTAGGAGCCCAAAGTTAATGTTTTATTTTTCTTTCCGGAAAAGGGAAAACAACAGACCATTCTCATGATGATATATATAAGGGTTAAGCTGAAAATGATTGTTGCTCCGCTGGGAATATTGAGATACCATGATATAATGAGGCCAGCAATGGATCCTGCAAAAGCAAAAAATACAGATAAAAAAATTATCTTTTTGAAGTTCTTGCTGAACAGATTTGCGGTATTCTGAGGAATTGTAAGAAGCGATATCAGTAAAATAATGCCGGCAACCTTTATGTTAAAGACAATTGTAAGAGATACAAGAATAATTAGCCCGTAATTGATAAGCCCGACAACGAGATTTTGTGTTTTGGCATATTCTTCATCAAAAGAAATATAGAGTATAGGTCTGAAAAATAAGATGAAAAAGAGGATAATTACGACAGAAAGAATTGCGAGGGAATAAAGATCAGACTCATTTACGGTTAAGATGCTTCCAAAAAGGTAGGTCATTAGATTTGGCGCATAACCCGGAGTTATGTAAATGAAAATTATACCGATTGCCATGCCCAGAGACCATAACATGGCAATCACTGAATCATTGCGGATGCCTTTTTTTGTAAAATATTCAATTCCAATTCCTGAAATTACGGAAAAAATCGCTGCACCGGCAACCGGATTCAACCCTGCATAATAGGCGATACCGATTCCTCCAAAAGATGAATGTGTTATCCCTCCGCTAATGAAAACCATTCTTTTGGAGACTATATATGTACCCGCTATACCACAACTGATGGCCGTGAATAAGGATGCCACAATGGCATTGCTTATGTAAGCGTATTGAAATATTTCGAAAAATGCATCCATTTTATCCTTTTTATTTGTGTTTATGCAGAACCCTGTGTGGCACAGTGCCATGAGTAATAATATCGATAGGGCAATTGTATACTTTCAACTGTTCAGTGCTGATCTCATTTGACCTGTGGTAATGGAGCTGAGTATTTACACAGGCTATGGTTTTTATGTAACTGGAAATGGTGCCTATATCATGTGATACCAGTAAAATTGCAATTTCTTTGTTTAATTCCTTTAAGTTTTCATATAATTCATATTCAAATCGATTATCCACGAAGGTATCGGGTTCATCCAGGATCAGTAATTTTGGAGATGAAATCAATGCCCGCATTAAAAATACTCGTTGAAGCTGTCCTCCCGATAATTCGCCCACAGGTGTATTTTTGTATGCTGTTAGGCCATACTTTTCTACCATTTCTTCCGCCATCCTGAAATCCTGTTTTTTGTATCGCTTAAAAAAAGGCTTCTCAGATATTAGTCCAGATAGGACAACTTCAATCACTGATATGGGAAACTGGTTATCAATAGTAGATCGTTGGGGCAGGTAACCTATGTATTTCTTATGGTCATTTTTATTTTCGGAAAAATTGTATTCAATCGTGCCATTCCAGGGTTTTAATAGTCCAAGAATAACTTTTAATAAGCTTGTTTTCCCCCCTCCATTTGGGCCTATGATGCCAATGAAATCATCTTCCTTAATTTCCAGGTTTACTGCTTCCAGTATAGGGGTATCCCCATAACCTGCGTATATATTCTTAAGTCTTACTAAGGTTTTCATTTTTTTTCTAATTTATAAGTTTTCACCAAAAACCTGTTTTGGCAATTTTTATAAAGGGTGTTCGGACCGGGACCAAGGAAGGTATTAACCGCCAGTAATGGATCGAAGGTGGATGCTGATTATTCATTTTCCGTTGTTGATTCGTTTGTAAGTAGCTTAAGAATCCTTTTCATTTCTCCGGGCCAGTCTTCAGATAAGGGGTCTATCGGAATGATCTCTGCGTTAATTTCGCCGGCAAGCGACCGGGCATTATCAAGGCTGAATTGTTTTTGTACAAATATAAAATTGATGTTTTTTTTTCGGGCCGTATGTATAATCTTAGCTATATAAGAGGGTGGTGGTTCCTTTCCTTCAAACTCAAGTACATGCTGATTCATCCCATAATCGTCTGCAAGATAGGTAAGAGCTGGATGATAGATTAAAAAGTCCTTTCCCTTTAATTGAGATGATTTGGATTCAAAAAGGGATTCGATTTCAAGTAGGGTATTTTTTAACCTTTCCCAGCCTTCCCGAAATTTTATAGAATCATGTGGATAAATCTCTGAAAGCGCATGATATATGTTTTCGCTTATTATTAAAGCATTCTCAGGTGACATCCAAATATGGGGATCAGGACCCTCATGCCTGTGGGTGGATTGATGATCATGGGTATGATGGTTATGATCTATTTTTTCCGATTGAATAAGGCCTACACCCTCTGACAGGTCATAAAATTGTACCGATGAATTCTGGCCCTGGTACTTCTCTATCCATGCTTTTTCGAAAGCAATGGCTCCAATCTTCAGGTATACATCAGAATCGGATAGTTCCTGCATTTGCCTGGGAGAAGGTTCATAGGTAGCCGGAGAAGCTCCCGGAGGAATGAGCACATTAATTTTATACGCTTGTCCTGCTATTTGCTCTGTAAAATATTTCTGTGGGAGGATGCTTACCGAAATCAATTTAACGTTTTCTTTGTTCTTTTCGGTTTTACAAGCCGAAAAGATCAGGGGCAGCAATAGGAAAGGAAAAATTCTTTTCATTGATTTTAATCCTGTAAATATTTTCATTTTATAGCTTAAAATTTTTAAATCTGAACACCGGGCTTCCTTTGGGAGGAACCGGATCTTTACCTTCTCCACCCCAGGGGTTGCAGTGAATTACCCTGAAGGTAGTAAAGAGCAAAGCTTTAATGACCCCATGCCTGCGAAATGCTTCCAGGGCGTATTGCGAACACGTTGGGGTATACCTGCATGTGCCGGGTAGCATTGGCGATATCAAATATTGATATATTTTCACCAGAAAAATGAAAAACATTCTGAAAATCCATCGTATGGCCAGCGAAACCGGATTCCTGAATACTATACTATTCCATTTGATTTTCTTCATTACAATCCTTGCAAATTCCAATAATTAGAAACTGATTCTCAATTTTGTTGTAGCCTCGAGGAAGATCATAATCCTTGATTTCTATCTCTTCCATACAAATTACTTTGTTGCAAAGGGTACATTGAAAATGAACATGGTCAGCGGTTTTTTCTTTATACAAAAGGGAGTTGCTGAGTTTGTATTTCAGGGAATCACCCGAAATAATCTTTTGAATGATCCCTTTTTGGGATAATGAATTCAGATTACGATAAATCGTGGTCTTATTTATGCCTGAGGGCATCATTTCTTCAATTTCTCTTTCTGACATCGGACACTCCGCTTTTGCAAGTGTATTAAGCAAACTGAGCCTGCCCTCTGTTAGACTAAAATTGTGTGACCTTAGTAATTTTTTGAAATTCATTTCTAAATTATGCAACTTGGTTGCAAAAATAAGAAAAAAAGATGGATTATTTAGAATTTTTCTAACCAGTTTATTAAAAAGATATTTCCATATTTGTGGGCTTAAAGAAAATCTGTTTTATAACAGCATTATCGATGATGATAAGTATTTTTAAAGTAAGATAGATTATAAATATTGTTGAACCACAAATGGATAATATTAAAATGAAAGATGCAGTAGCTATTCTATGTGCTGGCGGACCTGCTCCCGGAATCAATACAGTTATTAGCGCAGTGACTAAAATATTTTTGCAAAATGGATTTACGGTTCTGGGGATTAATGGAGGGTATAAATCTCTGTTCGCAGACGAACCCGCATATGATTACCTCGATTTTGAATTTGCCGATCAGATTTACAGCCGGGGAGGATCGGCTTTGAAGATGAGCCGTTACAAACCTAAAGATGAAGAATTTAAGGTTGACTTTTTCAAGAAAAATAGTGTCAAACTTCTGGTGACCATTGGCGGAGATGATACTGCTTCAACCGCGAACCGGCTTACCAAGTTTTTAGCAAAAGAGAAGATGGATGTAAAGAGCATTCATGTGCCAAAGACAATTGATAATGACCTTCCACTTCCGGAAGGCACTCCCACATTTGGATACCATTCGGCCAAAGAGGAAGGGGTTCGGCTTGCTACAACCATATATGAAGATGCCCGCACCAGTGGAAACTGGTTTGTAGTTTCAGCCATGGGAAGAGAGGCTGGTCACCTGGCTTTTGGTATTGGTACTGCTTGTCATTATCCAATGATTATCATCCCTGAAATGTTTAATAAAACAAAAATTACCTTCGACAAAATTACACGTCTGGTTATTTCTTCGATGGTAAAAAGAAGATTACTGGGCATTGATTATGGTGTTGCCATAATATCTGAAGGTGTATTTCATTTTATGAATGATGAAGAGATTATTGCCACCGGAATTAATTTTACTTACGATGATCATGGGCATCCTGAGCTGGGGAATGTAAGTAAATCCCACATCTTCAATATGCTCACACAGCAGGCCCTGAAAGAATTACGGATTGTTGTGAAAAGCCGTCCCAATGAAATGGGGTATGAGCTTCGCTGTTGCCGGCCAATTGCCTATGACCTGAATTATGCAACCCGACTGGGGCTGGGTGTATATACATTGTTTAAATCGGGATTGACCGGATGCATGGTAACAGTTGACAGAACCGGTGAAATATCTCCCTTGTTTCTGAAAGATGTAGAGGATAAAGAGGGAAAAGTCAGGCCCAGACTCGTAAATGTTGAAACAGAGAAAGTTCAACTTATTTACCGGAATAATTTGCATTTTATTACAAAAGCAGACTACAGAGGAGCAAAGAAATATGTAAAGAATCCTGAAGATTTTGATTTCTATAAGATTCTCGAATGGGAAGAAAGCAAATACCAGGTTAATAACTAAGGAAAATTTTTCCGGTACCTATGCCAGAAATAACCCCGGGGGTTGACAATGCTCCGGGGTTTTTTCTTTTTGGTGTAAGGAAAAAGTTTGTTTTAGTGTGGGCATTTCTGCTTTATTTCTCTAAAGAAAATTGATCGATTCGTATAATCGATGAATAAAGACTTTCGTCCCAAATCGATTTCCGGGGGTAAACACCTGCTTGTATTTTTATTAGCTCCCTTGGTGTTCCGTTGCAATTATTAAGTATTTCCTTTATTTTTATATCCATTAACCAACATTGAAATCTTTTAAAAAGGAATAACTATGGCAAAAGCTATAAAAGGTACCATTGGGATCTTAACCGGGGGAGGAGATGTCCCCGGATTAAACCCCGCAATACGTGCAATTACAATCCGTGCATTACGGGAAGGATACCAGGTTCTGGGTCTTAGGAAAGGATGGGCTGGTCTGATGGAATTGAAGAGAGATAAGAAAGCAGACAATAGTGATAAATATATTGTTCTAACAGAAGAAATAGTAAATAAGGCAGGAAGGACCGGGGGAACTTTTTTGCATACTTCACGGACTCGCCCCAGTCATGTTCCCACCGAGTTTGTTCCTGATCATTTGAAAGAAAAATATAACAAGGAAACGAATGATCTTACCGAGGAGATATTACATAATCTGGATTTTCTGGGTATCGATTTTCTTATTCCCATTGGAGGTGATGATACATTATCCTATGCCGTTCGGCTTTATCAGGAAGGGGTAAAAGTCATTGCCATTCCCAAAACCATGGATAATGACGTACCGGGTACGGATTATTGTATTGGCTTTAGTACCTGCGTAACCCGGACAATCAATATGACAAATACCCTTAGAACTTCTGCCGGTTCTCATGAGAGGATTCTGGTTCTCGAAGTTTTTGGCCGGTACGCAGGGTTTACTGCCATGCTGCCAACCATGGCTGGTGCTGCCAACCGTTGCGTTATTCCGGAACATCACTTTAAAATTGAAAAGTTAACCAAACTTCTTGTTGAGGATCGGGATAGAAATCCCAGTAAATATTCTGTGGTGCTTGTTTCTGAAGGAGCAAAATTCGAGGATATGGATGTTATGGTCTACCGTTCGGAAGAGAAGGATATGTATGGGCACGCTAAGCTTGGTGGAATTGGAGATCTCGTTTCCAAAAAAATCAAGGAGATCTAACCGCAATTCAACAAGAATAAAGCAATCAATGTAATCAACCAACTACTTGGGTATCTTGTGCGCGGAGGAGATCCGGATGCCATCGATTAAATTGTCCCAATGGCTTACGGAAATCTTGCTCTTGATATGGTTTTAAAAGGTATTCATGGCC
>CAZQOV010000034.1:7597-23431 GCA_964595055.1 uncultured Bacteroidaceae bacterium
ATCGGTACCGTCCGCATTATAAAAGCTTTGAGTTTCAACCTCTATTTATAATGACAGGGGGAGCCTGATAAAAAACTTAATCCCGGAAATACACCCATGCTTCAGAAGCGATCTTTTCCCGCGCTTCTCTCATATTTGTGATGCTTGCACTAAGAGTCCCATAGGTGCCTGAAGTAACCAGGTTGAAATTATTCGGACCCGGTACAATGTTTCCCTCGTATCCCATTTGCTGGATCTTATCAGAATAACTCCTGGCATACTTCGGGTTTTTAAAACTACCAACAACAACATAATAAGCATCGTATTCTGCCATGGTTCCGGCTTCAATTTTCTTTTGAAGTTCCGCCAGCTTTTGTTCGTAATCACTCCGTATTTCGGTAATATCCTCCTGGTGGGTTTCCTCTATTTGTTGAAGCTCTCTCCGGAGTGCCTGATTTTCATTTTCAAGTCGTTCGATGGTCTCGTTTTTTTGTTTCGATCTGCTGAAAATGTTGACTCCATCTTTACAGGAACCAAATATCATGATAATTGCCAGTCCGGTAACTATGAATGATCTTTTCATTGTTGATGTTTTTTATAATTTGGTAATGTAAAGGTATGAAATTGAAATATACTATTCTACAGCTTGCTCGTAAAGTTATTAAGATAATTGGTTTTAGAATCCGGTTGAAGAAGTGTAAGTATGGCCTGTCAATCTCCGGTGGTTTATGCGCAAACTGCACAATTGCACCACGCTGGGTTGTAATACTTATATAATTCTGCTCTAAAACAAGCTTTTTACAGGAACTTGTACGTGAACTTTATCCCTATTCATTCTTAAATATCTTCTTTTTCCCTTAAATTTGTTTGGAACAAAAAGAAATAATTATGGCCGATCTGTCTACCTCTTATATGGGATTAAAACTCAAATCTCCATTAATAGCTGCATCCTCTGGTTTAACTGATAATTTGGCAAACCTGGAACGTTTTCAGGAATACGGTGTGGGGGCCGTTGTATTGAAATCTCTGTTTGAAGAAGAAATCATTGTTGAGAAGCAGGCTCGACTTGCAAAAATGAGTTCTTCCGGGTTTATTTATCCTGAGTCTCTTGAGTTCTATGATTATCATGATGATGCTGATCATGAAAGTACACACCAATATCTGGAACTGGTAAAAAATGCCTCAAAGAAGCTTGATATTCCGGTTATTCCCAGTATTAATTGTGTTACAGCCGATCAATGGACCTTTTTTCCTAAAGAGCTTGAGAGAGCCGGTGCGGATGCTCTGGAGCTGAATATTTTCATTATGCCTTCTGATTTGAACCGCACCAAGAGTGAGAATGAAAAGATTTATTTTGATATTATTCATGAAGTTACCCGGCAGATCAGTATTCCGGTTGCACTGAAGATTAGTTTTTATTTTTCAGATCTGGCGATTATGATCAAAAAGTTCAGTGAAACAGATATTAAAGGTATCGTGCTTTTCAACCGTTTCTATAGTCCAGATATCGATACAGATACATTAGAAGTCACTTCAGCAAGTGTTTTGAGTAATGCTGCAGAGATATCTACCCCTCTCAGATGGATAGGAATTATGTACGATCACGTTTCCTGTGATCTTGCTGGCTCTACCGGTGTTCATTCCTGGAGAGATATGGCCAAAATGATCCTTGCCGGAGCCTCTGCAGTGCAGGTAGCTACAGCTTTTTATAAGAATGGCGTAGATTATGGTGAGAAAATGCTCCAGGAGCTCGAAAAGTGGATGGATGAAAAAAAATTTAAAACCATTGCTGATTTCAAAGGCAGCATGAGTCAGCGTGAAACAGCCAACCCTGCAGCCTATCAAAGAGTTCAGTTCATGAAATATTTCAGGGGCCATAAGGGTTAATTTACCTCTTACCCTTCCTGCCGGGAGCAAACCATGACTTTATGCCTGAAGGTGAACTTAAAGAAGCTGTAAAAGATTATCGTTACCTGTTGAACAGGAAATATTCCCTGAAAACCGGTTTAAAACTGGTTGGTGACCGGTACATGTTATCAAGGGAGCAGAGAAGTATATTGTACAGGGGTGTTTCCGAAGAAACTTCTGCAGGTTTACGAAAATCCAAACGTACAGGTATTCCCAGGGAAAAAAAAGTTTATATAGATACGTATAATGTATTGTTTACGATAGGAAATTATCTTAACGGACGTCCGGTTTTTCTGTCAGACGATGGCTTTTTACGTGATGCAGGTGAATTACGGGGACGTTTTACAAGGAAAAAACAGCTGCAGCGAATACTTAGGATACTCTATGATTTTTTTTATAAAAATAAGAATAATAATTATATAAACTTTATTGACAAACCCATATCCAACAGTGGATCTCTTGCGGTGGAGATGAATGCCTTTTTCCGAAAAAACGAGCTTAATGGATGTGCTGAAACATGCGATTCACCTGATCATTGGATCATACAATACGCTTTACCTGCTGATGTGGTTTGTACGAGCGATTCCCTCATCATTGATCAGGTGACTTGTCCTGTCTTTGATCTTTCTTTTCATTTGATAAATGAAAATTTCCACCCTGAAATTATGGATATTGGGGAGTTGGGCATCGGGGATTAGGAATTAAGGGATTATGAATTTAATAAAGTGGTTTGAAGAATTCCCATTAAGAATATTGGCCTGATGATAATCATAAGATTTTTAAATACTGGATTCAGATCTTGAAATCCTCAGACTAAAAGCCCTTGAAACCTTTAATTCTTAATCGCCCGCTTATGTGATTACGAAGACAGGAATCCCTCCCTAAACCAGATCACAAGCATCAGCCGGCATCCAGTGTTTGTCTTTTCCTTCCCATTTTATGTTACATCCGATGGGATTGGTAATCGTAACGGATATTTCTTTACCCGAGGTCAACTCATCGAGCGTCCTGTCAAGATCATTCACCTGGATTTTTGATGCATCCTTAGGATTATCCACACCTCTACCGGTATATACAAGTTCCCGGTCTTCGTTGAAAACAAAAAAATGGGGAGTACGCAGTGCTCCGTATGCAAGGGCGGTTTCCTGTGATTCATCATAGAGGTATTTCCAGGGAAATTTGTGTTCTTCCATCCGTTGAACCATGTGATCGAAATCATCTTCCGGATAGGTATTTTTTGAATTGGAATTGATGGCCACAAATCTTACTCCTTTACCGGCATATTTTTCAGCGGTTTTCCTGGTAACCTCATCCGAGCCAATCACATACGGACAATGATTGCAGCTAAAAAAAATTACCAGGTATCTTTCTTTAAAGTCTTCAAGTTTATAGGTTTTTCCATCGGTTGCCGGTAATTCAAAACCCGGTGCTTTTTCTCCAATCTGTAAGGTAAATGCCATAGCTTTCAATTTTTAAATGTAAAAACTCTTCCAAAAAACAACCTCTGTATGCTTTACAGAGGACTCTTCAAACCTTAAATGTCATTAATATTCAATTTTGTTAATCTTAGCTTCAATTACTGATGACCATTAATGATTAAGAGATGGTATTAAAGGCTTTGTTGTATAACACCATTTTTTAAGAAAAGTTTAGTGTAAAAAAAGCAGAAGGCAGGTAGAGGCTTTTTTGTAAATCCGAATAATCTCTGAAGCCTATGCTCCTTTCTGATTATAACCATAACCCCGGAAGTTTCTGAGATTTGTTTTATATACCTGCTTTTCAGCAGCTGAATATTATTTAACGATCTTTCGGTATAATCTTTGGGTTAAACAGGATATAATTTCTTTACCAAATATTAAAACCTGTGGCCATGAAAAACCTTCACATTATACACCTAAGTGTTTTATTTGTCTTTATCCACTTCATGCCGGTTTTTTCACAACAATCGGTATTTGATACGAAAGTGGAAAACACTCAAAAACTTCCTTCAATGAATATAGATATTGATAATGAAGAACTGGCTTCAGCTTATCTGCACAGGGAAGTTTTCACTTCACGTGAATATGCGGATAATGAATTATCCGGCGAATTGAGATCTTCGTATTTTTTTGAAGATAAGAAAGTACTGGATGCCAAAAATCTTTTTGAGCACTACCTGAATAAGGAGCTATTGGCAGGAGAAGGGAAGGTAAAAGGAGAGATCGAATTGATGGTAAATTATTATGATTATGATTATAATATGTCGGCATTTGGAATCCTTAATTTTTTAACTTTCGGTGTAGGGGCTATTTTTGGAGTGCCTGGTTTTACCGGCAAAACAGTTGTGGAAGTGCGGATGACCATAAGTGATCCGGATTTAAATAAGTTTGTTGAATATTCGGCTATCGGAAAAAACCGCTTTTTCCAGGGATTGTATTTTAAAAGAATGGATCAGCGAGAATCTAATCTAAAAGCACTCAAAGATGCCCTGGGAAATATCAATGAGCAGGTAATGACAGATTATGATGAGATTTTAGGGAGGATAGCGTTGTGAAATCGACAGGATCTTTATAAAACGAGAGAGTTGTGGGGGGCGGTATAACAAATTTAGATAATTATATGCTGAGCGGAACCTGAAATGAATCTATAATTACACAAAAATCGACACGAATGGTTGCGTTCATTTATGTTCTTTTGCTGATTTATGATTCCTATGTAAAATCGTCATAATCGGATAATGATCAGATAGCTGGGTTTTAACCCTCTCAAAATCTGTAGCGGTAAAATAGGGTTCATACAAAATGTAATCTATCCTGAATGAAAACCTCCCCCGGTATGTATTCCCACGTCCTCTTCCGGCGACTTCCCATGCATCAAGCATACTCCCTTTAATTTTTTGATAAGCATAAGAGACGGGAGTATCATTGAAATCTCCGCAGAGTACGACGGGATGTGGAGACTTCTTGATCGCTTCAGATATTTTATCTGCCTGACCTGCCCGTTTTTCAAAAGCGGTTTTGATTCTCAGGGAAAGGTCCTGGAATTCTCTAATCTGTTGTTCATCATAACGAATCCTTAGGCTATCAAGGAATTTATAATTACGTAATTTAAGGTTCAGCGATTGAAGATGACAATTGATGATACGAATGGTGTCATTTCCAAACAGTATGTCGGTGTACATTCCCTGGTTACCTCCGTATTTGAAAATAGTTCCGCGATTGACAACCGGATATTTGGAAAAGGTTGCGATACCAAATCCCGTATTTGGATTTTCTCTTTTTGCAAATTCGATATGGCTGTAAGGGGTTTCCCCAAATACCCTGGAATATCTCCGGGGTGAAAATTCGGTTTTGTTGCTGGTAAAAAATTCCTGAATACATACCACATCGGGATGTTCACTTCTGATAAAATTGAAAATCCCTTTATTGGTATTTGGGTCTGTCATCCATTCATAAATATTGAAAGCACGAACGTTGTAGGATAATATCTTAAGATCAGGTTTATTTTTGTTCTCCAGTTCTGGTTTGCCCTTAAAAAAATTAGGAAGGGTGTTATTAATATGATTAATTCCCATTAAAAGAGCGACTAAAATCAGGAAGGCTGTTTTTTTCCATTTGATAAGCCAAAAAATAAGAAATATGATATTTACCAATAAAATGAAGGGGAATATAAGGCCTAAAAACGCCAGGGGCCAGAAATGAACAGGAGAGATGTGTACAGACAGATAAGAGAGGACCAAAAGCAGAACGAAAAAGTAGCTTATATATGTTAATATGACCGCCAGTATCTTTTTCAATTCTCAAAAGGTTTGGGGTATCTGATTTTATTTTACCGGTGATAGAATAATCGAATATGTATAATTCACTATTTTCCCATTTTGAATAAAATTTCTTTTTCTTCTTTTGTAAGGCTCTCATAGCCTTTTTTGGAAATTTTATCAAGAATTCTGTCCATTTCTTGCTGGTTTTTTGCTTTCTGCTTATTGTACTCGTAATCAGAGGAGGGCTTTTTATGAGTAACCCGCATCTTTTTCTTCGAGCTGAAGATATGAAATATTTTATCTATAAATCGTGAAATTCCCATGCTTATGTCTTTTCCCTTATTGTATTGAAGTGTAAATATATATCCCATCAGTGCTCCACCGATATGAGCAATTTTCCCCCCGGTATTAACCGAAAAATCAACCAGGGAAGACAGGGCGAAGCCTACAAGGGCAACGTAGATGATCTTAACGGGACCAATGAAAATAACATAAATCTTATAATCGGGTACTAATACAGCAATTGCGATGACTATCGCCATGACTGAAGCGGAGGCACCCAAGGCCATGGAGGACGCTACCTGTTCCTGTAAACCTGGAAAAAGGTTGAATGAAACAATGTAGAGCAGAGCTCCTGCCAGTCCTCCCAGAATATAAATACTTAAGAGCTGTTTTTCCGTGAGATATGAGAGGAAAATTTTTCCAAACCAGTATAACCATAGTAAATTGAAGAGAATATGGAAAAAATCCTTATGGGTAAACATGTAAGTGATAAGTGTCCATGGACGGGTAATAAGTCTCATACCATCGGTTGGTACGGCAAGGTAACTTATCATCTGATAGACATATTGATTGCCCCCAAACAGATGCATGAAAATGATGGTTGCCTGTATCAGGACAAAAATTCCCAGGTTAATGTAGATTAATTTACTGAGCGTACTTCCTTCCCGGAATGAAGCTTTTATTTCATCCGTTATTCTCATCTTTCACTATTCATCTGTTAATAAAATGATCCCCTATCGTATTTCCAGTACCGTATCAAAAGAAATCCAAATAACATTCCGCCAAGATGGGCAAAGTGTGCAATATTGCTTCCGGGTTGAGTCAGGCCAAGCCATAATTCAAGAGCTCCGTATCCAATAACAAAATATTTGGCTTTAATGGGAATCGGGGGGAACAGAAGCATTAAGCGGGTATTGGGGAAAAGCATTCCGAAAGCCAGGAGAACTCCAAATACCGCTCCTGAAGCACCAACTGTAGGAACATAAAGGCCAATTCCAACCTCCCGGCTTATCGGATTGTTCGATTGCACCAGTTGCCGGACTGTTTCTTTGCTAAAGTCTTGGACATTAAGCAATTCGGTCGCTTCTTTCATAACGGAATTGATGGCCAGGTGATTTACCAGCATGTGTAAGAATACGGCCCCAAGGCCGGTTGCAAAATAATATATGAGAAAACGCTTTCCTCCCCATACCTGTTCCAAAACTTTCCCAAACATCCAGAGGGCAAACATATTAAAAAAGATGTGGGCAAGTCCACCATGCATAAACATGTGGGTTACAATCTGATAGGGCTCAAAAAAGGGAGATTTAAAATAATACAAACCCAATACCCTGTTAAGGTCTGTACCGAAAGCGGCCTGAAATCCCAGCAAAGCCAGGAACATTATTGCATTAATGATGATCAGGTTCTTTACTACAGGGGGTGTTCCCCCTATCCTGCCAAAATACATATTTATCAGCTTTTAAAACTTTTTTCAATATCCCCGGTTTGTATAATACTAATTACAGGCTTTCCAACTGGTGAATGATTGGGATTTGCACATGCAAAAAGCTGATCAACCAGGTTTCGCATTTCTTCAATCTCAAGAACCTTGCCATAAGGGATGGCCGATGCCCTGGCAAAAGATTTTGCTATATTTTCCTTCATCTTTATGCCAGTATCAGCACCCAAAGACTTATATTCTTCAAGGATCTCATCGATCAGGGATTTGATATCGGAATTTTTGACAGTTTCCGGGATTCCATTGACAATTAGACTGTTTTTGCCAAACTCCCTTATATCAAAGCCCAGTTCTGAAATGTACTCGTTAATCTTCATAAAAGTAACGAAATCTGATGAATTTAGTTCGATTGTTTCCGGGTAAAGCAATTTCTGGGAGGAGAAGTAAGATTTTTCTTTGATTTTCAAGGCTTTTTCGTACAGGATTCTTTCATGCGCTCTTTTCTGGTCAATAATCATTAATCCTGACTTAACCGGTGTCAAAATATATTTATTCTTTAACTGAAGGAACCGGTGGGTTTCATGGAAGATGTTATCATCATTTTCTTTTGATGCCTGATCCGAACTGTTTTTCTGTACGGTCATATTGAACAGGCTTTCCCAATCCTGACCTCTTTCTTCTCTTTGAAGATCTGCAATATTGCGGGAAAAGCTTTTTTCTTCATTAAAAGGATCGAATTCCGGGTTAATATTGATTTGAGGAGGCCTTATCCCGGTATTTTTCCGCAATACCGGAATATCAACTACTCCTTCTGTATCAAAGCTTAGCGATGGAGAAAGATTATTTTTCCCGATACTTTCCCTTACAACGGCATGCAGAATCTGCCAGATTGCCTGCTCATCTTCAAATTTTATCTCTGTTTTCGTTGGGTGAATATTCACATCAATTTTATCCGGATTGATGTTAAAATATATAAAGTAAGCAGGGATGGCATCGGGATGAAGAATTTTTTCATAGGCCTGAATTATCGCTTTGTGAAGATAGGGATGGCGGATATACCTGCCATTGACAAAAAAGAATTGTTCCCCAAAGGTCTTTCGTGCATATTCAGGTTTTCCAATAAAGCCACTGATCCTGACAAGACTTGTTTCCGATTCCACCGGGATGAGGCTCTGGTTCAGGTTTTTTCCTAGCACATTGATAATTCTTTGCCTTCTTCCGCATCGGGGAAGATGGAATATTCCCGAATCATTATGGTAAAGACTGAATTCAATACCCGGATGTGCAAGGGCCACATGTTGTATTTCATGAATAATATGCCGTAACTCTGTGGCATTTGTTTTGAGGAATTTTCGTCTGGCCGGAACATTGTAAAAGAGGTTTCTGACACTGAAATTTGTTCCTTTCGGACAGGCCACAGGCTCATTCGAAAGAATCTTTGAAGCACTTATCCTGATCTGGGTTCCCAGCTCATCAGTTTCTTTTCTGGTTTTAAGCACAACTTCGGAAATAGCGGCTATGGAAGCCAGTGCTTCTCCACGGAATCCTTTTGTCTGAATGGCAAAAAGATCATCTGCGGATCTGATCTTTGATGTTGCATGTCTTTCCCAGCAAAGTCTTGCATCTGTTTCAGACATGCCTTCTCCATTGTCGATGATCTGTATAAGGGTTTTTCCGGCATCTTTAACGATGATGGAAACAGAATCAGCATTTGCATCCACCGCATTTTCAGTTAGTTCCTTAACCACTGAAGCCGGCCGCTGAATAACTTCACCTGCTGCTATTTGATTCGCTACTGTGTCGGGGAGAATATTAATAATACCTGTCATAAAGAACTAGCTGTACAATAAGAGATATGCAACAAAAAGCAAAAACGCAATGATAAGAATGAGCCTGAGATTGGAATTTCTTTCTGCTCGTTTATTTCCCTTGAAATAGGCTTTCATTGATCCTCTTCTTATAGTAGGACGATATTCACCCTCTCCTTCCTCTTTAATGCCGAGTTCCCTTTTTATCTCCCGTCTTCTTTCCTCACGTTCCTCTTTTTCAGGGTCATAGTAAAGAGGCTGGTAGTTGAACTGCCTGTGTCTCGGTATTTTAAAAAATCTTGGAATATTCATTTCTGTAAGATTAATTGTCACAAAGTTAGCAGAATTATGACAAAGATCAGACCAAATTTGTTACAATTTAGCTGAAAGAAAAGCCGGGGCAAAAGGGATGGAGAATCTCTGCTAATACACTTCTGTATCCAGGTTATTTTTGAAGCATTTATTCTATACCTGCATAAATTTGCTTAATATTTAAAGTTTTGCGCCACATTTTTTACAAAACGCTGCATCTTTGTCAATGTCTTCATTGCCGCAGACATTACATTCTCCGTGACTTCTTGACCTTTTGTAGCCAAATGAGAGCTCAGCAGTAACAATTCCTGTAGGAACTGCAATAATTGCATAGCCCAGGATCATTACTATCCCTGAGATGAATTTTCCAAGATCGGTCTGGGGAGTTATATCGCCATAACCTACTGTTGTCAGGGTGACTATTGTCCAGTAAATGCTTGCAGGAATGCTTGTAAACCCGCTTTTTTCTCCCTCTACCAGGTACATGACAGTTCCAATAATAATGATAATCATCATTATGGCGAATAGAAAAACACTGATCTTTACACGGCTGGCACGCAGGGCCTGTATAATTATGGCTCCTTCATTTGTATAACGGGTAAGTTTCAGAATTCTGAATACCCGTAATAAGCGGATTGCCCTGATAACGATGAGTCCCTGAGCTCCGGTGAAGAACAATGATAAATAAGTTGGAATTACGGCAAGAAGATCAACGATGCCATAAAAACTAAAAATATATTTTTTAGGAAAGCGGCTAATGACAATTCGTAAAAAATACTCTATGGTAAAAATGGCAGTAATTCCCCATTCCATTATTCTTAAAGCCTTTCCGTAGTCCTGATTAAAACGTGGCACACTTTCAAGAATAACAAGAATAAGACTTAAAAGTATGACAATCAGCAGAATGATATCAAATATTTTCCCTGCTTCTGTTTCAGATTCAAAAATAATCTCGAAGAGATTATGTTTCCACCTTTTTCTCGTCATAATACATATTTATTTTCAGAATTCAATAAAATTAAGGAATTTTAAGCTCTTTAACCAAATATAGACTCATCTGCATATAAACCATGAATTAAATACTCAACCGCCTTAGTGAGGCGAGGGGATTGCCCGTCATCAGACTCTTGGAAAGATAATTGCAAAGGATAGGTCCATCAACATTGGCGGGCGTAAATACGATAATGTGATAATTACCGTGGAATTTGAAAAGCCTGCTGGGAAGGATCGAAATATTTACCCGAACAGTGCACTACAATGAGAGAGTACTATGTCAGGGGGATCGGTTTGATAAAAAGGGAGAGAGGCCGCAGCCTGGTATACGAAGAAGGGATTACTGAATATGGCTTTGTCGGTTATCATATCAACAAAACCTGAATTTAATAGTTTATAATTTATATTGATCAAGCCGGAGATAATTTCCATCTTAAGACAGTGATCATGAAAATTAAACTATTAATTTATGACAAATTTCAGCACGCTCTCAACTTCCGAATTGTTAGAATCCATTAAAAAAGAAGAAATTACCTTGCTCGATGTCCGGTCTGTCGATGCCTATAATGGCTGGCGACTCAGGGGTGAAAAGCGCGGAGGACATATAAGCGGTGCAAAATCACTTCCGGTAAAGTGGACAAAATATATGGACTGGATAGAAGTGGTAAGATCAAAAAATATACTCCAGAGGCATAATATTGTTGTGTATGGTTACGATAATGAGCAAGCTGAAAAAGTAGCTGCACTTTTTGATAAGGCCGGGTACAGCAAACTTAGAATTTATAATCTTTTTCTTGACGAGTGGATTGAGGATGAGAGCCTTCCAATGGATAAGCTCGAGAGATACAAACAGCTGGTATATCCCGAATGGGTGAAAACGATTATTGATGGAGGAACACCTCCCGATCACAATGGCGGTAAAACAGTGATCTGTCATGCGCATTACCGCAACAGGGATGCTTATCTTACCGGGCACATCCCCGGTGCAATAGATATCGATACCCTTGCACTTGAATCACCGGAGACCTGGAACAGGCGATCTCCCGAAGAACTTGAAAAAGCTCTCATGGAGCATGGAATTACTGCCGACACAACTGTAATTTTATACGGAAAATACATGTATCCCGACAATGCTGATGAATTCCCCGGAAGCGCTGCCGGACACATTGGCGCCATCAGATGTGCTTTTATTATGATGTATGCAGGGGTAAAAGATGTAAGGGTGTTGAATGGTGGTTTTCAGTCATGGGAAGATGATGGTTATGAAATAAGTACCGAGGATGTTCCCAAAAAACCCGTTGAGGAATTTGGTGTAAGGATTCCCGTAAACGATCAGCTCGCTGTCGATATCCCCGAAGCTAAGTCGATGTTAGCCTCCGATAATGCCGAACTTGTATGTGTAAGAAGCTGGCCCGAATACATAGGTGAAGTAAGTGGTTATAATTACATTGAAAAGAAAGGTCGTATTCCGGGAGCCGTTTTCGGCAATTGCGGATCCGATGCCTACCATATGGAAAATTACCGGAACCCTGATCATACCACGAAAGAATATCATGAAATAATTAAATCATGGGAAGAAATCGGGGTTACCCCGGATAAACATCTTGCATACTACTGCGGAACCGGCTGGAGAGGAAGCGAAGCCTTCTATAATGCATGGCTCCTGGGCTGGCCACGAGTCTCCGTATTCGACGGAGGCTGGTTTGAATGGAGCAATGACCCGAAGAATCCCTATGAAACGGGAGTGCCGCAGGGGTGAGGAAATTCCTGGATACCTTATGCTTTTTTGCGGTTATGCAGTGAGACCTCAATTCCTACGGGTTCTTCGCTTCGCTCAGAAATCTTTTAATGATAAACAAGACCACTGAGCGTATCGAAGTGCATCTATGGATTGATCTTCAACTGCACAACTTGTCCGCTAATGCTCTGGCATGCGCTTCGGCAGGCAGGCCGCACAACTGCATAGCTATTTCCATTCCCAACTCACCAATTCCTCGCGAAAGAAATTGGCCGCACCTCCTTCAACAAGGTTTCAAATTCTTTTATCGCGTATTTATCGCCCTTCAGGAAGTAATCGAGCCAGTGTAGCATGAACTTTTTCATGATCTCATGCTGTGCTTCACGACTAATATCCGGAGTGCTAAGAAGTATGAGTTCCGTGAGCTTGCAGGTCTTATGCTGTTCGCTCATCTGGCAGTGGCTGCCACCTATAATGTTGATGAATGTCTTATGTTCACTCTTTAAAGAATCGTACATGGGGATCTGGTGATTTTCCGGACGGGTTACAGGATCCTTGCTTCCGCCGAATAGCAGGGAAGGAGCCTTGATTTCTGCGCATGCCTCAATGGATGATGGATCGGTGTCATAGGCTGCAAGGGTAATAATTCCATCTACTGAATTGAGCATCTCTGCCGCAAGAAAGGAGCACCCGCCTCCCATACTGTGCCCCATCAGGCAAAGAGAAGTATCGATGCGGCCGTTGAATACTGATCCGGCTTCCTTTGAAAGCTTCGGAAACTCCTTTGCAATTAAAACAATGTCCTTTGCCAGATCCATGTGATCGGCAAAAATCCCGGTTTCTGTATCGGGAAACACAATGATATAACCATAAGGTACCAGGATCTCCCTGATATTTTCGTAGGATTTTATTTTTGAAAGATATCCATGAGTAAAGATGAGGAGAGGAAATTTTCCATCATAACTTTCAGCTATAGCCACATTTTCGCCTGAGGTATCTGCCGGGTAAAATACTTCCACCGGTATGCTTCTGCTATTTCTCTCCGGATCGGTGAATTTCAGTTTCGTACTGCCAATGGGGAAATCCTGAGCTTGAAGATTTAAGCTAATTGTAAAGAATAAAAGAAAAAAAACATATCGCATGAAGAAAATATTTTAGAAGCGTAAAATTACAAAATTTAATGGTCAACTTACTTTGAAAGGAGGGTCATTTTTTTAGCGGGCATTTACACTAATTATCGTGAAGCATGGAATACAGGTCATCCTTTATAGAAGGTTATAAGAATAAAAGGCGCAAGGGGATCTGGCTACCAGGTATAATATCCAATTACGTAATAAGCAAAGAACAAAGCTTGTATGACTGTTATGGATACATTTCAATTAAAGAAGGTAGAGTTTTGGTCTGTTTTAATTCACGGGACCTTGCCATTTGAATGCGCTGAATTACTGCCGAAATTCACCAGAGGTCTCTGCCAAAAAATGCAAAGCTGTGTCATCAATATTCCGTGGTCTATGGTCTATCGTCCAGCATCTATTGCCTATCCTCCAAAATTATACTTATTTTGCATCCAAAACCCAAACCATGATCATTCGAAACACATTCATTTTCATCCTCAGCTGGTTTGCCGCTATGATCGTTTATTCCGTACTGAACGGCGTAAAAGATTTTACCCTGTTATGGCAGATATTTCTTTTACCTGCTCTGGTTCTCGGCGCCATTGCATTTATTGTAAGCTTTTATGAAAAGAAGTCAGGAGGAATTAAGAAACTGAGCATCGTTTTTATTTTGATTGCCATCGTCATTGACCAGGGGGTAAAGCTCTGGCTGTTTGCCAGGGACTGGCAAAACATCAGTGAAGCCATCATACCGCCGGTGTTCTATTTCGAGCCTTCCCATAACACCCTGGGATCATATCTCTGGGTATTGTTGAAACTGCGCGATGTATCTCACCTGTTGAACGTTGTGCTGGTGGTCATAATTGGATCGGTCTTCATAGAGTTCTGGCGTTTCTATCGTAAGAAAAGGCGTAACAGTACATGGATCAATGTTTTCATGAACCTCTTTCTTGCCGGGGCCAGTTGCAATCTTATCGATAATATCTTTCACGGAGGTTCCCTCGATTACATCACCATACGTCCTTTTTACACTTTCGATATGAAAGACATGTACATCACCCTGGGCTTGATGTTTATGATCATTGAGATCATTGACAACAAGCTTTACAAGGATGATAAAGAGTTCAACAGGGAGTTTTGGGAGTTTGTGAAGAGTGATGTGAGGGGGTTGTTTGGGAAGTAGGGGGAAGGACATTGTGCAGTCACCTGTGGTCAGAAATACCCTGCCGGGACGGAAATGAGAGACCCTAACATTAAGGTCATCAAGAATATATTTTTTAAGCCCGGGATTCTGTAATGAAGCCTCCGCAACAAGGCCTTCCTTCCTTCCAAAAATAATTGAGAGCTCCCTTTGTATTCTCGCAAGGTCTACCAAAGAAATAGTTCTCCTGAATTTGATAAGGATGTCAATATCGCTGTCAACTGTCTCTTCCTTTCTCGCAAGATGTAATGCCGTGCCGTCTCTGCTTTCACAATCAAAGATAAACTTCAAGCCTGATGGTCTATCCTCATGGTCCATCGTCCAACACCCTTTCTCCCTGATCAAAAAATCCCAACTCCACACGCTGATATTTTACCCATTTTTCCATTAAGGGTAGAGGAGTCTGGATTTTAATTTTAAAACCCTATACCATGTTAACCAAAACATATGGCAGCTCGGTCCAGGGGATAAATGCTACGACGATCACGGTTGAGGTGAATGTTACGCAGGGGGCGAAGTTTTATATCGTTGGACTTGCCGATAATGCGGTGAAGGAGAGTCAGCAGCGGATCGAGTCTGCCATTAGAAACAATGGCCACAACTGGCCTGGATTGAGGATAGTTGTAAACCTGGCCCCGGCCGATATTCGCAAGGAGGGTTCGGCTTATGATCTTCCGTTGGCTATCGGGGTTTTGTCAGCTCATAGTCAGGTAAAGACCGATAAGCTGTGCGATTATGTCCTGATGGGAGAACTTTCTCTTGATGGTACCCTGCAAAGAGTAAAAGGTGCATTGCCCATGGCCCTTGCGGCTCGCAAAGATGGGTTCAAAGGGCTTATCATGCCCTCGGTGAATGCCATGGAGGCTGCGGTGGTACAGGAATTGGAAGTCATTGCAGTTGATAACCTTGCCGATGTGATCAGTTTTCTTAATGGTAATTTGGACCTGAAACCGGTGAGGGTGGAATCTCTTGAAGAGTTTTACCGCAAGAACCAGTATTTTGAGAATGATTTCAACGAGGTGAAAGGGCAGGAGAATGTGAAGCGGGCGCTGGAGATTGCAGCGGCTGGCGGACATAATTTGCTGATGGTTGGTCCGCCAGGTGCCGGTAAGACTATGTTAGCAAAAAGATTACCTTCAATCATGCCGCCAATGAGCATAGAGGAGGCACTCGAAACAACAAAAATCCATTCGGTGGCGGGAAAAATTGGTAACGGAAACGGACTGATGACAAAAAGACCCTTCAGGCATCCTCATCACACAATTTCAGACATCGCTTTAACTGGTGGGGGGAACAATCCCCAGCCGGGAGAGATATC
>CAZQOV010000035.1:0-22434 GCA_964595055.1 uncultured Bacteroidaceae bacterium
AAAAAAATCATAACACAAAGATAGTCAATATTATATAAAAAAATATTTAGTGTTTAAACCCTTTTTTTTTATTTTTTCATCATCCAAAAATAACTACTAAATCTTTCATCCTTTTTTCTATCTTTGCTTAAATTATGAAGGGAATGTTGAAAATAGCCGTGGATTTCGACGGTACAATCGTTGAACACAGGTATCCTGAAATTGGCAGGGAGAAACTTTTTGCTTTTGAAACACTGAAAGCATTGATTAAGGATGGACATCAACTGATTCTCTGGACCATCCGTACAGGAAAGGAACTCGATGAGGCAGTTGAATATTGCCGGAATAATGGAGTTGAATTTTACGCAATTAATAAAAACTATCCCGAAGAAGACTACGAGGAAGGGGTAAGCAGTAGAAAAGTGCTCGCGGATATATATATTGATGACAGGAATATCGGCGGCTTTCCGGGATGGGGGGAGATCTACCATATGATCAATCCAAATGCCGGACTTACTGCTGAAGATGAAGAGAGAAGACTCAGGGCCTCAAAGAAATCAGGTGGATGGCTACGGAAATTATTCGGACAATGAAAATTATTTCCAGATATATTTTTTTTATCCTTTTATCGTATTTCTTGCTCCTGGCTGGCTGTAAATCGGAAAAGAACGAAAAAGCTGCTGATCCTGCTGCCAAGCCGGTCCAGAAACAAGTTTCAGAAAAAAGATTCAGGCTTATCCGACCCCAGCGAAATACACTGATTGCCCCCGGAGAAAAAGTACAGTTAAGACTGGAAACTCTGTCCGAGAATGTATTCCCCGATTCTGTTCGATTTTTTTTGAAGGGTGATTTGGTTAAAACGACTTCAGGTAATAGTTTAGAATCTGAACTGATGATTCCTGATCTTCCCCCGGGTTCTGCAAACCTTAGGCTGATGGTATATGCCGGTGGTTTAGAGGAAAATTATAGTGTAAACTTAAAAATCACTTCCGGTATTGAGGCAGAAAAATACGGTTATCAAATCATAAAATCCTATCCTCATGATAAGGGTGCTTTTACGCAAGGACTCGAATTTTACAAGGGCTTTCTTTATGAAGGAACCGGTAATTACGGAGAATCGTCTCTGCGTAAAGTAGAGCTGGAAACCGGTGAGGTTTTGAAATATAGAAGTTTGGATTCAGACCTTTTTGGGGAGGGAATTACCATTATTAACAATAAAATCTACCAGATCACCTATCGTGAACAGGTGGGTTTTGTTTATGATGAAAAGAGCTTTGAACTGCTGAGAAAAATTTATTATCAGATTAAAGAAGGCTGGGGGATGACGAACGATGGTGAACATATACTCATGAGCGATGGAAGCCATTATATATACTTCATGGATACTACCTATTTCAGTGAAGTCAAAAAAATAGAAGTTTATGACCATAAAGGAGAAGTGGATCTGCTTAATGAACTTGAACTTATCGATGGGGTTTTGTACGCCAACCGCTATACAACAGAAGAAATCGTTATGATCGATCCCGAAACCGGCAGGGTCATTGGGCGAATTGATATGAGTGGAATTCTTGATCCCTCCGACCGACACCCCTCCATCGATTATTTTAACGGGATTGCCTATGATAAAGAGAATGATCGTATTTTTGTTACCGGAAAATACTGGCCCAGGGTTTATCAGGTAAAATTTAATAAAAAATAGAATCCTCTCTTAACGCCAACCCCTTTTATTATTATCAGTTGGCTCCTGACTGTAAACTGTTACTTTTTCATACACCTGTTTTTAATTTACAGTTTTTATAACCTGAATGAGGACAATTCAGAGTCAATCCACCTAACCCCCAATCCCAGGTTCTTTCATTTCAGGATCCCATCCTCCGGTTCCATTTTTTTTCCTAACTTAGCTTCAAATCAAAGTCCTGCATCATGAAAAAATTCTATGCCGTTGCTAATTTTATAGTTGTAGTGCTAAGCATTGCATGGAATTACCTGGCCAATACCGGATTGATAAATAATAATACGGTAGGGCAGGTAAGTAACAAATATGATAACCTTCTTACCCCCGCGAGCTATGCGTTTTCCATATGGGGATTGATTTACCTTGGCCTTATCGGATTATCCGTCTTTCTCATCTACCGGGTTTTCTTTTCCCAAAAAGAGGATAATTTCGTTATGCAGATCGGTCCGTGGCTGATCTTTGCAAATCTCGCTTCCATGGTATGGCTTATTGCATGGTTGAATGAAAAAATCGGACTTTCGGTATTGCTTATGTTCATCATCCTTATTTCATTGATTTTTATTATTATCAGGACCAATATGGAGCGCTGGAATGCTCCACTGCCAATAATTGCCTTTATATGGTGGCCCATTGATTTGTATTCCGGATGGATTGCCATCGCCAGCATAACCAATGTGGCCACCTACCTTAAGCTATTAGATATCCAGATCTTTCAGAATGAAATACGATGGACTATTATCATGCTTATTGTGGCCACAATTGTTAATTTTTTGATTATCCTATTAAGAAATATGAGGGAATTCGCTGTTGTGGCAATATGGGCATTCCTTGCCATTGCCGTCAGACACTGGGGTGAAATACCTGAAATCCGGTGGACAGCAATGATCTGCGCAGCTATACTGTTTGTTGCAATATCTGTTCATGGATACAGGAACCGGGAAACAAATCCCTTGAATAATCTTTTCAATCCGGGTTCCGGCTAATAACAAATCCTGTTTATTGGTTTTGCAGGCTTTCTCACCCCGCTCTAACAATCTTTACACTCTGTGGGATGATCTCAAATTCAAAAGGAGTATGTCCGAGACTTTCTCCATCTGTTTCCAGAAAAATTGTTTTTTGAGAATTAACGTAAATATTCCTTCCATTCAAAGAAATGACTTTGGGATGGTTTTTTATTTTGCCATTATAAAGCACACGAAGGCTTTTTAGGATCCCCAGTGCCCCAATTTTCCGTATAATCGTCAGGTCAAAAATGCCATCATCGGGTATGGCATCCGGAAGCTGGATCATACCGCCACCATTGTACTGGCAGATGCCTACATTCATGGAAAAAACATCACATTCAAGGATGCTTCCGTCAACTTTTACCTCGGCATGGAAATGTTTGTAGCCAAAAAGACTGGTGAAAATATTCCAGAAATATAATAGTTTGCCAGATCGTCCTTGCTCTTTTAACTTATTGCTTTTTCGTGTGACTAACGCATCAAAACCGATCCCCGCAATATTAACAAAATATCTTCTGATCTTTTGATCCTTACGGGTAAAAACCACTCTTCCCGCATCCTGAACAAAGGTTTTTCCCTTGATCAACGTTTTAATCGCTTCTTCATAGTTAAACGATATCCCAAACATTCTTGCCCAGTCATTTCCTGTACCCACTGGTATCATTCCCAGGGTAATTTCAGTAGTAGTGAGTTCTTTTTGAGAAAACAGACCATTGATTACTTCGTTCAACGTTCCGTCACCACCTATTACCATGATCCTTTTGTGTCCTTCCCGGATTTTATTCCGGGTTAGGATCATGGCATGATAACGTCTTTCGGTGAAAAAAGGCTCAAAAGAAATTTTGTGTTTGTGAAGTAAATCCCTGATTATCGGCCAGTCTCGTTTGCCTTTTCCGGTGCCGGCATTCGGATTCACAATGGCTATCCATTTCTGGTCTGACATTAAGAAAAGATTGGTTTAAAAAATTATTGCCTGCATGCTTGCTTAATACGGAATGCTAAAATAAACTTTTTACCTCATATTTTTTCAGAATTATTCTATATTTGCTCTCTCTTTTAGCTATGCTTCCGGTAAGATTATGTCCTGTTAATGATTCCACTTTCCTGGTTTTTAATATTTTCACAAAATACAATAAAAAATGTTGAAAACCTGTTAATAACTCCAAAATGAATGTTTACAATATGAAATCATATTGGAAAAGGGATAAATTTTTAAAATAGTAAATTTGAGTCCTTCGAATAAAAACCTAAACACAAAAAAGAAAATACATGGGTAAAGTAATCTCACTGGCAAATCAGAAAGGGGGCGTTGGAAAGACGACAACAGCAATAAATCTGGGAGCCAGTCTGGCAGTACTTGAGAAAAAAACATTGATTATTGATGCGGATCCCCAGGCAAATGCTACCTCCGGTACTGGTTTTGACCTGAAAAAGGTTAAGACCAGTATTTATGAATGCCTGATCGATGATGTGGATCCAAAGCGCATAGTTTTGAATTCAGAAATGGAGAACCTGGATCTTCTTCCCTCCCATATTGATCTCGTCGGGGCAGAAATTGAAATGTTGAACATTCCTGAAAGAGAGTTTAGATTAAAAAAGGTAGTGGAGCAAATAAAAGAGGATTATGATTATGTACTCATCGATTGCTCTCCTTCGCTGGGTCTTATTACAGTGAATGCACTTACTGCTTCTGACTCAGTCGTATTGCCTGTTCAATGTGAATATTTTGCCCTCGAAGGTTTAGGTAAACTGCTAAACACCATTAAGATCATTCAAAACAGATTGAATCCTGAATTGGAAATCGAAGGCTTTTTGTTGACGATGTACGATGCCAGACTTCGGTTATCAAACCAGGTAGTGGAAGAAGTAAGACGACATTTTCAGGATATGGTATTTGAAACAATAATTCAGAGAAATATTAAACTCAGTGAAGCCCCAAGCTTTGGGAAGCCTGCTGTGATGTATGATGCTGAATCCAAGGGTGCAGTTAATTATCTTAATCTTGCCAGGGAATTGCTTCAAAAAAATGATCATACAAAGATAAGTAATGATGAAAAAATAATTGAATAAACAATATGGCTAAGAAAAATGCATTGGGTAGGGGCCTGGGTGCTCTGATTGAAGAGGAAGAAAAAAATGAGCAGTTGCAGGATCATTCGTCAGTAACTGAAATCCAGGTTAGAAAAATTGAGGCCAATCCATGGCAGCCTCGGTCAAAATTTGATGAAGAAGCCCTGGAAGAACTTGCCGACTCAATTAAGCAGGTAGGCATTATTCAGCCAGTAACAGTCAGGTTAGGACAAGATGGAGACTATCAGCTTATTACCGGTGAAAGACGGTTCAGGGCTGCTAAAAAACTGGGATTAAAAACTATACCGGCATTTGTCCGCCTTGCTGAAGATACCAATATGCTGGAAATGGCACTTGTGGAAAATATTCAGAGGGAAGATCTGGATGCCATTGAAGTTGCGATTAGCTATGAACGTTTAATGAATGAATGTAAGCTTACGCAGGAAGCACTTGCTGACAGAGTGGGAAAAAAGAGATCTACCGTTGCGAATTATCTAAGATTACTTAAACTCCCGGCAGATATTCAATTGGGCATACGCGAAAAGAAAATCACCATGGGACATGCCAGAGCCATTGTAAATCTCGAAGACCCCACTGTACAACTGAATGTTTATCATAAGATTATCACGAATGATTTGTCAGTAAGGAAAGTTGAAGAACTTGTCAAAAATATTCAAGATCCGCCTGAAAGGGAAGTTCCGAAAAAAAATACGGACAAAAGGGAATATGAAGATCTCAGAGTTCATCTTTCCAAAAAGTTTGGTGCCGATGTTGATTTTAACAGAAATAATAAAGGAAGGGGAAAGATCGTTATTTCATTTAAATCGGATGAAGATCTTGAAAGAATCATCACAATATTTGACAAGCTCAATGCCTGAAAAGTTTGAAAAGCATTCTGTTCAACCCTTTAATGCATTTTTTTTACTTATCCTGATTTCTTACCTCAATGTTTTATCAGGCTTCTCCCAGGAACCCGAAGAAGGAGATACACTGGTGTTAAATGCCGAGGAGGCAATAGTAGTTGAGGACAGCGTTTCCAGAAATCCTCAAAAAGCAGCCTTGTATTCCGCATTACTGCCTGGCTTGGGACAAATATACAATAAAAGATATTGGAAACTTCCTATAGTTTACGCAGGTTTTGGGACATTCGCCTATTTTATCGATCGTAATTCCCGGTATTACAATGATCTGAAACAAAAGATCATAGATCCGGATTATGAAATTCAATACTTTCAGGGCAATTATTCCGAAGACCAGCTAACAAGGGGTATGGAACTCTATAAACGATGGCGCGATCTTAGCATTATTGGGACGGCTGGATTTTATGTGCTGCAAATCATTGATGCTACGGTTGATGCTTATCTTTTCGACTGGGATGTGGGAGAGGATATTTCTATACGTATTCAGCCTGATTCCCCGGCAATCCCCGTTACACCATATCATTCTTTTGGTTTTACGGCTTGTATATCTTTTTAGAATTATTTTTATTTGTGGCTATAAAATGATGTATATGAAGGGAAAATTCTGGAAAATGGCGATTGCAGGATTATTTTTTGCAGGAACAGCTCTGGCTCAGATTGGTGAAACCAATACACTCATCGACAGGGATACCGAAATTATTTCCGGTTTTGAAAATAATCTCGATAGTTTATTAAATCTATGGTATGTACAGCAAATTATTAACCCTGACGAACTGGATACCTCCTACATTCCCGAGGCAGATACCATATGGATTGATTATCCTGATTCTGTCTATATAGCAAGACTTGACAGTCTGCCTTTCGCCATTGACCTTTCCTATAACCGAATCGTAAAAAATTTTATTGATCTGTATATAAAAAAAAGAAGAGAGAGAGTGAGGGTGATGCTTACGCTTTCCGATTATTATTTTCCTTTATTTGAAGAGATTTTTGATCGCTATCAGATCCCTCAGGAATTAAAATATATGGCAATAATTGAATCGGCCCTTAACCCACGGGCAGTATCACCCGTCGGTGCCACAGGGATCTGGCAGTTTATGTATTATACAGGTAAACAATATAATCTAAGCGTGAATTCGCTGATTGATGAAAGGAGGGATCCTTATAAAGCTACGGAGGCCGCTGCCAGATTTATGAAAGATCTCTATAAAATCTATAAAGACTGGAACCTTGTAATTGCCGCCTATAATTGTGGCCCGGGGAATGTAAATAGAGCCATCCGAAGATCAGGAGGAAAAAGAAATTACTGGGATATCTATTATTTTCTTCCCAGAGAAACCCGCGGATATGTTCCAGCCTTCGTTGCTGCCGCATATGTGATGAACTATCATGAAGAACATAACCTGAAACCGATACCCGTCGATTTTACCTTGAATAATGATACCTTGCATATTAAAGAAAAATTGCATCTTAAGCAGGTAGCCGAAGTGTTGAACTTATCTCTTAAGCATATCAGAGACCTTAACCCTCATTATAAATATGATATGATTCCCGGCGACGGAAAAAATTATATCCTTCGTTTGCCTCAGGAGGCTACAATGAGATTTATTGAACTGGAGGATTCTATTTTTGCATGGAAAGATTCCATTTATTTCAATAAAGAAAATATGATTGTTAATCCTACAGCAAGAAATTACAGCATCCCTGAATTGCCTTCCGATAAGTATACAAAATATGTATATACAGTAAAACCAGGAGATAACCTCGGGTTTATTTCGATGTGGTATGATGTGCGCATCTCAAATTTGCGTTATTGGAATAATATTCGTTCCAATATGATCAGATCAGGTCAGAAGCTGGTGGTATATGTTCCAAATGGGAAAGCTGATAAATACAAGGATATTAATCGTTTGAGCTTTGCCGAAAAACAAAAAATAATTGGCAAAACAGTAGCTTACTCATCGAAACCGGAACTGGTGATAACTTCAGAGGATTTGAATAAATACGTCACCTATAAAGTCAGGTCGGGAGATACCCTCTGGGATATAGCAAAACTGTATCCCGGAGTTACGGATTCCGACATTGCTAAATTGAATAACCTGAATTATGGAGCTAAGATAAAACCCGGACAGGTTTTAAAAATTAAACCCATAATATAGCCCTGTAGCATAAAAGATATAGGTCACTCACTCATCATTTATTCAACCCCGCATGTTCTTTTTTTCATGTTAAGCGCAATTTCATTACTTTAGACTTTGAAATTCATGATATAATTATGAAACCCTACCAGATTCTGATTTTTTTTCTCAGTGTTATTCTGGTGCTTCTGTTTATCTCTCTCGTTTTTCCTCAAAATGGGATTAAACTCAGTGAAGAATTATCTCTCAAATTTGTTTCTTTTGAGAATATCTTCCGGGAAGATACGGTTGATTATGCCAATATTTCTGAAATAGTTGGTCAGCCCCGGATTGAAGCCTTTAGTCGAAAAGATACGCTGATAACCACCAGTGACCCAACTCCAGATAGTATTCCCCCACCCGATACCCTTATGGCTGAGGAGGCTAAGCTTAAAACCCGAGGCCATAATATCCTTTTTCCTGATAATAAAAATGATCTTTTCACTCCTTTATTTTCAACTTTAGCGAATTTGTCTAAGGAGAAAAAACGGGTTAGAATTCTTCATTATGGTGATTCCCAAATCGAAGCGGACAGGATTACCGGCTACATCAGACATCAAATGCAAATGAATTTTGGGGGTGGTGGTTGTGGACTTGTACCTGCCGTTCCTCTTTATAACGGAAAACGATCTATTAGCCAGTCTTATTCGGAATCCTGGAAGAGATTTACCGGGTTTGTGAACAGAGATACCTCAATCCATCACAAACGCTATGGGGCCTTATTCTCTTTTTCCGCCATAAGAAGACCCATGAATATTTTTACCGGGAATGAATGGCTTGAATTTGAACCTTCACCTATTGCTTACGCTACGGCAAGAGATTTTGATCATATTTCTCTCATCCTGGCAAAGTCCGACAGCTCAGCTGCAAAGATTCGTCTTGATGTTAATGACAGTACCATGGATGAAATCAATGTTTCTTTATCCTTTCAATATAACAAACTTAACTGGGAGTTAAAAGAAACACCAAGGTCCATCCGCTTCACATTCAGTCCCGATGAGAGTATGATGGTTTATGGTGTGAGCCTTGATAAAACCTGGGGAGTCGCAGTTGATAATGTTCCACTAAGGGGAAGTTCCGGTCTAATGTTTTCAAAAGCAGATACAAGCTTCCTGCGTCAAATGTATCAGGATATGAATGTCGGAATGTTAATTCTTCAGTTTGGAGGAAATGTCGTTCCATATTTAAATAATTTTCAGCAATATGAAAGCTATTTCAAAAGAGAACTGAGAGTGATAAGAAAAATGCTTCCTTATGTTCCTGTTCTGGTGGTTGGACCTTCTGATATGTCGGTAAAACGTAACGGGAAATATATCACTCATCCCAACCTGGAAGGGGTGAGAGATGCAGTGAAAAAGGCCGCACTTGATTCAGGATACGCTTTTTGGGACATGTATGAAGCTATGGGAGGCAGAAATTCAATGCCTTCCTGGGTTTTTGCTGAACCCTCACTCGCCGTTAGCGATTTTGTTCATTTTAATGCCCGTGGGGCAAGGATAATCGCAGAGATGCTCTATGATGCTATAATGCATGAATATAAAAAATGGAAGGACTGATCGATATATTTCTTTATAATCCTGAAAAGCCCCTGCTGTTTACACAGATGTTTTTCTGGATATTTTTTGCTGTTGTCCTGGCCATTTATTCGGTTATTTATCCGCAAAAGGCTGTCAGAAATGGTTTCTTATTTCTTGCTTCTCTTTTTTTTTACTGGAAAACAAGTGGGTTATTTTTCCTGCTTTTGATCTTTTCAACCCTTGCAGATTATCTGATAGGATTCAGGATTTATTATGCCCAAAGAAAACTTTCGAAAAAATTATGGTTGACCATCAGCATTATCATTAATCTTGGATTGCTTTCTTATTTTAAATATGCTTATTTCATTACCCGTACAATCAATGATCTTTTTAATACGAATTTCGGGGTTTATAATTTTCTTGCCGACTTTAGCAATTCCCTTGCGGGTACCCATTTCGATATATCGGTGATTGGGTTACCGGTCGGAATTTCTTTTTTTACCTTCCAGACCATATCATACGCGGTTGATATATACAGGCACAAAGTCAAACCTGTTAAAAGTATCATCGATTTTGGCTTTTATGTATCTTTTTTTCCCCAGCTGGTTGCAGGGCCCATAGTCAGAGCATCTGAATTTATTCCACAGTTATACAAAAGATATCATCTGAGCCGCGAAGAATTTGGATATGCACTTTTTCTTATTCTGAACGGACTCATAAAAAAAATGTTTGTGGGTGATTACCTGGCGGTTAATTTAATTGACAGGGTTTTTGCTAATCCGGTAGGATATACCGGTGTTGAAAACATCCTGGCTCTTTATGCTTATTCTCTTCAGGTGTATTGTGATTTTTCCGGTTATACAGACATAGCCATAGGCATCGCTTTATGGATGGGATTCCGTTTGCCCAGAAATTTTAATTCTCCATATAAGGCCGATAGCGTCGGGAACTTCTGGAAGCGATGGCACATCTCTCTCTCTACCTGGTTAAGAGATTATCTCTACATCCCTATTGGTGGAAATCGAAAAGGGAAAGTCAGGACCAACATAAACCTTATGATTACCATGTTGCTCGGGGGATTATGGCATGGCGCAAGCTGGGAATTTGTCATATGGGGAGGACTGAATGGTGTTGGTCTGCTTGTTTGGAAGTACTGGAAAAGAATAAGTCCATATGAAAAGAGTACACATTGGGCAAGCAGGTTATGGAAGGTGTTCCTTACTTTCAATTTTATTACATTAACGCGTATCTGGTTCCGCTCGGAATCGATGCAACAGGCTAATCAGTTTATACTGCAGGTATGGAACCATCTGGATCTTTCTCTTGCAGGAGATGTTATTATTTCCTACTACAAAGTCATGCTGATAATGTTGCTGGGTTATATTGTGCACTGGTTACCTACCAGGTTTAAAAATTATTACCGGGATAAATTTATTGCTTCACCCTTATGGATGAAAATAGTTATAACCGTTATCAGTGTTTTTGTGATTTACCAGTCATGGAGTGCAGATCTGGTTCCGTTTATCTATTTTCAGTTTTAAAACTTTTTATTTCAAATCCGGATTAAAATATTTATAAGGTTCTGAAGGTAACCTGAAATAATACTCATTGAGCGAATTCACATCCCATTTGGGCCAGAAGGTAGTACACAGAAATAAATCCGGATTTTGGATATAATCCGGGAGCTTCTTAATGTTTTCAAAAGGATACAGTGTATTGGAATGTTCAGGCCCTTCCAGAGAACTATAAAGCAAAGTTTCAAAAGGTACTCCCCATAAGAAAAGTATCTTGTCCTGATCAATGTTTTCCGAGGCCGTGTAAAATTTTTTGCCCTCTTCATGCTTTAGTGCTTTGCTAAGGGCTCCCAGATATTCTATTCTGTTTTCATATGTTTTAGCGCTACGCAGAATATATGAGGGGGATAGAAGAAGGGGAATAAAAAGGACCGCAATTTTTATGGTTTTAGGTTTAATTGAAGGATAAAGGTCATGAAAAAAGGTGAAAAATATAAACAAGTTTAATGTCATGTAGTTCTTTTCCAGCTCAATGCTTGAGCCTCCCTGATTATAAACGAGATTATGAATTATGAAAAACACAAGGCTACTGAAAATTAACAATAATGCCTTGAGGTATTTTCTCTTAATCAGGTAATAGATATTGGTGACCGTAAATAAGACCAGAGGAATCAAATAAATGGTATCCCATCTTCTAAAAAAGTATCGGGTGGGGTAGAGCTCAAAGAAATTTTTTAAGCCTGTTTTGAAGGAACTTATATTCGTCAGTATATTTTCTTCATAGGATGAACCGGTACCCAGAATTGTTTTGAATAGAAATACCACAATCAAAGCAAAGATCAGGAACCAGGGTAAAGGATCTTTGAAAGACCTGGGCTTATTTATTAAATAATGAGCCAGTATAAAGCCCAGGGGGAAAAGCGTTATGGGATGGCTGAAAAAACATAATAGAATGATGATAAAAGCGGTAAAATATTTAGGAAACAATATTTTATTTTTTTTTGTGAATAAGTAATTGCTCTTGAGAATACCAGGGAGGATTAAAGCATATGCGAGTCCCTGAGTAGACTCAGATACAGGCCTGTAATGAGGATGGACGAAACCTACCACAAGAACAAATATGAGGGTGAGAGCTGAGCTTCTATCATTCAGACCCCTGGAAATAAGCAGGTATACCAGATAAAAAAATAAAACAAAGCTTATGGAATAGATAAATACCAGGGCTTTAAGATTTATATTCAACTTTATAAATGGTAAAATCAACAATTGGGAAATGAATGCTGAATATCGTCCATGTTCGATATTAAAAGTTTCAAAATGAATAAGCTTAAAAAGGTAAAATGCTGCATCAGAATTAATAATTCTTTCGTAAGCAAAAAAGATAGCAAGAGAAAGAAGCAGGAGGAAATAGAGATGAACATGCAATTGTTCCCTGAAAAATACATTGGTAAAGCTTCTCATTTTACAGATAAGGGGTTAAATGTTTTTTATTAGTCTTTATTAATCAGTAGCTTCTGGCAGTTCATCAGCCTTTTCATTTTGATCCGGATAAATAACCAGATGCAAAGGATTATTCTTCCATCGGGTCTCGAACCTGTACAAGAGGGTTTCCTTCTTTCTTTCCCGCTCATTACCAGATACTATATAAAGTATGTCCTGAAAAGGGGTACCCTGCTGTACCCTTAGAATTTTTTTCGTTTCCCTGGAAATATAAAAAGAAGTTTCATGGCTTATGCCTGTCCATGGCCTCAATCGAAGCTCTCTCCCTTCTGCTATTTTCGCCACATTCTTTGCCTGCTGTCTTTGTATGACCGTCCGGCTGTTTTCGAGCCTTTCAGGAAGAATAACCAAATTAAAACCGATGCGGATAACCAGAAGCATAATAACCAGTAATTCCAGTCTGATACCATGATTTTTCCAGATCAAAAACAAAATAAAAGCAGTGATTAGAAAAACAGGGATAAAAACAGCAAAAGAAAAAGAGGGATCATAAAAATCATGCTTCAGAAATAAATATGCCCCGGCTACTAAACCTGAAATTAAGAAGGTCATCAGCAAGGGAAAGAAAATCTTTTTTGTGAATGCTGAGTTTTCATTCCGGATGTAATGATGAATAATGAGAATAAAAAGAATGGGATACAACATGAATACATAACGGGGATAACTATCCACAGAAATCCAGTAAACCGGTATATTTACAAGAAATACCAGTGCCAGATAAGCTAAAAAATCATGTTCCCTGATCTCTCTGTAAAAAGGTTTTCTGATCATATAAACGAAGAGCAAAGACCAGGGAAGCAAATGGTAAATTTGTTCTGCAGGATAGGTGAAAAGGTGAAGAATAGTTTTTAAAAAGCCATGGCGAATAAAGGTCCTTTTTGTAGATTCAGAAACAAGAACTTCAAAATATTGGCTTTCAGGATTATGAATTAGTACTAAATAATAGTAGCTCCCGGTAATGAGAAGAAAAACCGCAATTCCAATGAGATGTCTGTAGGTTAAAAGATTTTTCCATTGCTTAAAATATATCATTGCCATCAAAAGGGTGGTACCCTGAAATACAATGGCTGGTAAGCCTTTCATCAGAAAGGTTATCCCCGCTATAAGATAGGAAAGCAGAAAAAGTATGCTGAATCTACCTGTTTTTCCGTAATGATAAATAAGAATGAAGTTCAGAAAAATAAGCAGTGAAAAGCTTAGATCGATTAATCCAAGCATTGAGTCATAAAAAAGTATCCTGCCACAGGTGATAAAGGCCATTGCGCTGAGAAAAGCGGTGCGATCCCCTGTTTTCTTCCGGATGGTTAGAAATAGTAAAAGCCCAAAGATTAACAGGGAAACAACTGCCGGCAATCGAATGATATATTCCGAATGTTGCTTACTGATTTTAAATAATGACAGAAGGACCCAATTATAAAGTGGCGGTTTATTAAAATAATATTCACCGTTGATGGTAGGAGTAATGATGTTTTCTGATATTTCCATCTCAAGGGCTACAAGTGCCCTGGTGGCTTCATCTGCAATAAGCGGAAGCAGGCCAAGATTGATGAAAAGGGCAGGAAACAATAAAACAAGAATAACTGCGACCAGGTATGAATAGTATTTATTCCGGGGTTTCATGCCGGTAAAAATAAGATTTCATCTTATATTTTCCCAACTTAAAAAATGACCGGAATAGATTTGAGGGGTTCTATTTAAGAAATTAAGCCCTGGAAATGGGGGAGGCAAAATTGGCTACATCTTTCCCGGTTATCTGTTTATCGCACAGAATGATAAGCCTTTCCAGCACGTTTCTGAATTCCCTGATATTACCGGTCCATTCGATTTTTCGTAATTCTTTTATGGCATCATCGGTAATTTCTTTTTTTGGCATGCCATATTCTGAACAGATGAGCTCATTGAAATGGTCTGCCAGCTCAGGAATATCTTCAAGTCGTTCATTTAACGAAGGAACCTCTATGATGATTACGCTCAGGCGGTGATAAAGATCTTCCCGGAACCTTTTCTTCTCAATCTCATCCTTAAGATTTTTGTTGGTAGCAGCGATGATCCTGACATCCACCACGATATCTTTATCACTTCCGACTCGGGAGACCTTATTTTCCTGCAGGGCTCTTAAAACTTTTGCCTGGGCCGAAAGACTCATATCGCCAATCTCATCGAGGAAAAGTGTTCCTCCGCTGGCCTGTTCAAATTTCCCTTTTCTTTGTTTTATCGCCGAGGTAAAAGCCCCTTTTTCATGGCCGAATAGTTCACTTTCAATCAGTTCCGAGGGAATGGCGGCGCAGTTTACTTCAACAAAAACATTGGCAGCTCGTTCTGACTTCTCATGAAGCCACCGGGCAACCAGTTCCTTTCCTGTTCCGTTTTTACCGGTGATCAATACCCGCGCATCTGTAGGGGCAACCCTGTCAATCATTTCTTTCACTCTTGTTATGGCTTCTGAAGAACCTACCATGTCGTAGGTTTTACTGACTCTCTTCTTCAATACTTTTGTTTCCGAGATCAGGGTAGATTTATCCATAGCATTGCGGATCGTAATCAGAAGGCGATTAAGATCCAGAGGCTTCTCTATAAAATCATAAGCGCCTTTTTTAATCGCCGAAACTGCGGTATCAATATTGCCATGCCCCGAGATCATAATCACCTGGACATCGGATCCGGCTGATTGAATTTTTTCCAAAACTTCAATACCATCCATCTCCGGCATTTTTATATCACAGAGAACAATGTCGTATTTATTTTCTTGGAATCGTTCAAGTCCCTCAGGTCCGCTAGCGGCAAGGTCAACTTCAAATTTCTCATATTCAAGTATTTCCTGCAGAGTGTTGCGGATATTTTTTTCATCGTCAATTACCAGGATCTTAGCCATAGTGATTAGATATTGAGTATTTCGGCAATTATTCCTTCCTTAAGGGCATATTCCGAATACAACATTTTTTCGAATTTCCAGTTTTCAAGGGTAAAATTAACAAAAATTGATGCCAGCACAATCATTTCGACACGAACAGGTTCCATCCCGGGCATATTTTTTCGTTCTTCAATTGTTGATAAAAGAAGGTTCTGATGCAATCCGCGGAAATCTTCGAGTATAATTTCTTTCCCAGGCCTTCCATTATTGCTATACTTTTTAGGCAGTTGACGTTTAATGATCTCATAAAAAGTTTCATAAGAACCTGAAGCACCTACCAGGGCGGTGGGTTTAAATTTCTCGACCGCTTCAAAAACAGGAGAAAGCTGTTCGCTGAAATAGTTTTTAAGATTCTCAACAGTATTTTGTGAGATTGGATCTTCTGGCTTGAATCTTTCCAGCATCCTGGCCATTCCAAGGTCGTAACTTTCAATCCAGTATGTCTTTTGCCTGTCGGCAATGATGAATTCAATACTTCCGCCTCCAATATCGGTAATCAGGTTTTTCTCTTCAGAAAAATTACAGGCAAGCCTGACTCCTTTATAAATTAATTCTGCTTCCCGTTCACCGGGTATAATATGCACGTAAAGATCAAATATTTCCTGTACCCTTTTTAAAAAAAGTTTACTGTTTTTTGCATCCCTTATGGCTGAGGTGGCAAAAGCATAGATTTTATCTGCCTTAAAGGATCTGATGCTGAGGTAGTGTTTGGCAATTGCTTTAAGTGCCCTTTCAATTGCGTCGTCGTGAAGAATTTTGTCATTTATTCCGCCTTCACCCAATTTCACAGGTTCTTTCGAAGAATAGAGAAACTTTACTTTTTTGTCTTCCGTATTTTCTGCAATAAGAAGATTGAAGGTATTGGTTCCAAAGTCCAGAATTGCCAGTCGCATACTCATTAATTTTTATAACGGAGCCATTTCCAAAGTTCTTTATAATTCACCTTTTTCCCATACATAAGGATTCCTGTTCTGTAGATTTTCCCGGCCATCCAGACCGATCCGATAAATGTCAGGATTAGGATAAGCATGGAAAGAACGAGTTCCCATACGGGTGGATTAAAAGGGATTCTTACCATCATCACAATAGGAGAGGTAAGGGGGATTATGCTGAACCAGAAGGCAATGGACCCCTCAGGATTCTGAATGGTATTGATCATGACGAAAATGCCGATGATAAGGGGAACGGTAACAGGGAACATAAATTGCTGGGTATCCGTTTCATTATCAACCGCTGAACCTATCATAGCAAAAAATGACGCATACAACAGGTAGCCGGCAAGGAAGAAGAATATAAACATTCCCAGTATCATCCCGAAGTTTACGGTATCCAGTGAAGCAAATATTTCCTCAAGCAATTCCATCTCCTGGTTCGATTCCTCAAAAGCCTCAATTGCTGATGCCTCGGAATCCGACATAATATCCTGAGAGATAATTTTCTGTGTGGGTGATTGACTTAATTCAGGGAAAAACGCCCGTTGAATTCCCAATACCAGAATTACGGTGAGCACAACCCAGATAATAAACTGGGAAAGCCCAACCAGGCCCACTCCAATAATTTTTCCCATCATGAGTTGAAAAGGTCGTACTGAAGAGACGATAACCTCCACAATCCGGTTACTCTTTTCTTCAATTACGCCTCTCATGACCATCGCTCCGAAGAGAAAAATAAAAAAATAGATCAGCATGCCTCCCACATATCCTATTCCCATGGCTATGCCTGCATGGCTTTCTTTTTCCTCCCCTTCTTCTGTGAAGGTAATGTTCCGCAGGTTTATTTTTGTTTCAATGCCCCGAAGAATCTTATCCAGATTTTCAATATTTTCAGCCTTTAGCTTTTGGTTTTCTATCTCCTCTTCCAGAGCATTCGAGATGTGCATACGGGTGGAAAGACTGGGTTGCTTGTCAGCATATAATATGGAAGTATTGCTCGCCAGGATATTTTCGGGGATATAGAGAATACCGTAATAATCCAGGTTTTCAAAATTATCTTTGAGGATTTCAATGTTCGCCTGGTGAAGATAATTGAATTTAATGTATTCTGTTTCCGGAAGGTTCCTGCCCAGTAAATGAGTTTCATCCACTATGGCAATGGTTTTTACTTCCGTATCCTCAAGTGTAGCTAGCCAGGAAGGAACTATTAAAAAGGCAGCAAATAATATAGGACCGAGAATTGACATTACAATAAAGGACTTTTTTCTGACCCGGGTAATAAATTCTCTCTGAATGATTAATATAATTTTATTCATGGCTGGGGTTTTTCCACATTAGGAATTATTGGTCTCATTAACAACACGGATAAATACATCATTTACACTGGGAATAACTTCATTAAATGACCGAATGGAAACTTCGGGTAGAAGATTCTCCAGCAGTTGATTATTGTTGCCCGAATGTCCTGTGTTTACTATAACAGTATGGAAGTTTTCCTTGTTTTCCTCTTCCAGAATATCAAATTTTCCGTTTAATGCTTTTTTTAATCTTTCAGGATCCCCTTGATAATCAATTTTATAAGAATTGGTTTTGTATTGTGATTTTATCTCATCAATGCGACCGTCGAGAATGACCTTTGCTTTATTGATCAATGAAATATGATCACAAAGCTCTTCTACCGAGCCCATGTTGTGTGTGGAAAAAATAATGGTACAGCCTTTTTTCTTAAGCTCAAGGATCTCATTTTTTAGCATATTCGCATTTATGGGATCGAAGCCACTGAAAGGCTCATCAAAAATCAGTAATTCAGGTTCGTGAATAACTGTGGTAATAAACTGGATTTTCTGTTGCATTCCTTTGGAGAGCTCTTCCACCTTTTTGTTCCACCAGCCAGTGACTTCAAATTTTTCAAACCAGTATTTGATCTTTTCCATCGCATCGTTCCGTCTCAATCCTTTTAGCTGAGCCAGGTAAAGAGCCTGTTCGCCCACCTTCATCTTTTTATATAACCCCCGTTCTTCCGGAAGGTATCCAATGGATTTGATATCGTCGGATTTTAGCTTTCTGCCTTTAAAAACAATATGACCCTCATCAGGGGCTGTTATCTGATTTATTATTCTTATCAAGGTAGTTTTGCCTGCTCCATTAGGTCCGAGAAGACCATAAATGGAGTTTTCCGGAACCACGGTACTTACATGGTCGAGTGCAAGATGATTGCTGAATCGTTTAACTACATCTGTAGCTTTTAGAAATTCCATAATGTGTTGACGGTATTATTGAAAGAAAGTTTTCATCCTTTCGAAAAAGCTTTTGTCATTTTTATCAGGCTTCGGAATAAAATTAGGCGAATTTTTTAAATTTTCAACTAGTTTTTGTTCTTCAGCTGAGAGGTTCTTGGGAATCCATATGTTAATGGAAACCAAAAGATCACCTGATCCATATCCATTTACATCGGGTAAACCTTTGCCTCTTAACCTTAATATTTTTCCCGGTTGCGTGCCTGGGTCTACTTTTATTTTTACTTTACTTTCAATGGTGGGAATTTCAACGGTCGATCCGAGAATGGCATCAGGCAATCCAAGATAAAGATTGAATAGCAGATCATTCCCGTCACGAATTAACTCCGGATGTTTTTCTTCCTGTATCAATACAATAAGATCGCCATTAATTCCTCCTCTTCTTGCTGCATTTCCCTTGCCCGATACCTTCAACTGCATCCCTTCCCCTACACCTGCAGGAATATTAAAGGATATGGTTTCTTCTTGGGCGATGATCCCCTCCCCGTAGCACTGGTCACATTTTGAAGTAATTGTTTTTCCCTGACCGTTGCAGGAAGGACAAGTGCTCGTAGATTGCATCTGCCCCAGAAATGTATTTGAAACCCGGGTTACCTGTCCGGCTCCGTTACAGGTTGAGCAGGTAGAAAAAGCATTGCCATTCTTGGCTCCGGTGCCCTCACAATGGCTACAGGCAACATATTTTTTTACCTTGATCTTCTTCTCAACCCCTTTCGCAATTTCTGATAATTTGAGCTTGACTTTAATCCTGATATCAGAACCTTTTGCAACTCTTCTTCCCGACCTGCGGCTTCCGCCAAAACCTCCAAATCCGAAATCTCCGAAAATATCACCAAAATTTTCGAAGATATCTTCCATTGTCATGCCTCCCGAATGGAATCCTCCATGTCCGCCCTGGAAAGCTGAATGGCCGAATTGATCATAACGAGCTTTTTTGTTATCATCAGAAAGAATCTCATAAGCTTCCGCGGCTTCTTTAAATTTGACCTCTGCTTCTTTATCATCCGGATTTTTATCCGGATGATATTTGAGGGCCATTTTACGGTAAGCTTTTTTTATTTCTTCTTTCGTTGATCCCTTTGAAATACCAAGGACTTCGTAATAATCTCTTTTTGACATGTATATTATTCCTTCCTTTATTCTCCGATCACTACTTTTGAATAACGTATAACTTTTTCATTCAGATAGTATCCCTTTTCTACTACATCCACAATCTTCCCTTTTAGTTTTTCATCCGGAGCGGGAATTTTTGTGATCGCTTCGTGTATGTCTGTGTCAAACTCTTCACCCATAGCAGGAATCTCCTTTAAACCTTGTTGCGTAAGGGTCTCTTTAAGCTTTGAATAAATGAGTTGGATGCCCGATTTTACCGCTTCTATATCACTGGACTCCTCCATAGAAACTAATGCCCGTTCAAAATCATCCAGAACCGGTAATATTTTTATCAGGGTTTCCTCACCCGCCGATTTTAGCAATTCAGCTCTTTCTTTCAGGGTTCTTTTTCGGTAATTGTCAAATTCTGCGGACAGCCTGAGGTATTTATCCTGGAGCTCTCTTATCTTCTCTTCCGGATCAATGACTCCTGTATCCTTTTCTTTATCTGTTTTTTTATCTGCCACCTTATCTTCCTTTTTCTTTTTACTGTTGTTATCAGCATTATTCGCTTCAGAAGCTTCTTCCTTTTTTTTCGATTGAAAAGCTTCTCTGTCCTTTTCCTGAACTTGCTGATCTTCCAGATGTTGTTCTGCTTTGTTGTTTTTCTGTTTGTCTTTTGACTTCTTTGCCATTGTCTTAGCGATTAAAATATTACAATTTCGGCTGCAGTACTAACAAATTTTTTGCCATTTTTTTTAATTAGACAATTTGGCAGTAAAATTATTTTTGGAAGAAAAAAACGCATCTCAGATGCGTTTTTTAAGAATAGATTTTTTGTTCAACCCATAAAGCATTTCTTATGCCTTGATTCAGTGGATATCAACACTTCACCATAAGGGGCCGCGAGGTATAACCCGCAAAAAGGAGCGCATGAATTCCTTATTCGGAATCATTATGTTAGAATGCTTTTTCACATCGCTCAGGTTGTTCAATACAGATAGTAAAAAATTATCAAGAGCCTTTACCCGAAATCTTTTTTCAAGAGTTACGGATATTTGCACTTATTTTACCAGCTCATTCAGCTTGGACGGAAGTGTTTCTCCTCTGAGGTTGCGGGCAATAATAATCCCATCACCATCAATTAGCCAGCTGGCAGGGATGCCTCTGACCTGGTAAATGGCGGCAGGAACAGATTGCCAGTATTTCAAATCACTCACGTGGTACCTCCATTTCAGATTATCTTCTCTGATCGCATTTACCCACATTTCTTTCGTCTGATCAAGAGAAACAGAATATACCGTGAATCCATCCCCATTTTTGAATTCTTTATCCTTAAACTGCTCATAAGTTCTGACAATGTTAGGATTTTCCCTCCGACACGGCGGACACCAACCGGCCCAGAAATCAATTAAGACCATTTTGCCTTTCAGAGAAGACAACTTGATGAGTTCTCCGTCAGGGGAAGGATATTCCAGGTCGGGAGCTCTGTCTCCTACATTTAACCCAACTTTTGCTTCAGTTTTTACTTCTTTTGTATCCTCAGCAGCATGCGATCCGGTTTTTTCTTTGCCATTAGTTTTGTCAGCAGAACATGCACCAAAAATGAGGTACGAGCTAATAAACCATATAAAAAATACTTTTTTCATTATTCGTGAAATTTAATTTTGTTATCTATATATTTAAATTTGTGCAAATATATATAAAAAAATTATTTTGGGAAGAAGAAAGAGTGAAAGGATGGATAATGAGGTGAAGATAATGAAGTGAGATGGTAAGGTGCACCGGTGTAAGTAAAAGACCAGGACGATGATGCCCAGGGTGGGCGTCTTTTTCAGGATAGAGGCATTTGTTCACCGTTCCTCACTCCATCCTCTCAATTCTCGCTCCAACCCTGTTCAGCCTTTTTTCAATAAACTGGTAACCACGATCAATTTGTTCGATGTTATGGATCGTACTGGTCCCTTCGGCTGACATAGCTGCGATAAGCAGTGCTACACCTGCGCGAATGTCGGGAGAGGTCATGATTGTGCCCCTGAGTTTGATCTGTTTGTCAAGGCCGATAACATTTGCCCGGTGTGGATCGCACAGGATGATCTGAGCACCCATGTCGATAAGTTTATCGACGAAAAATAACCTGGATTCAAACATCTTCTGATGAATGAGCACCGTGCCCTTTGCCTGGGTGGCAACCACCAGCATAATGCTGATCAGATCGGGGGTAAGCCCTGGCCAGGGTGCATCTGCAATGGTCATTATTGCACCATCAATAAAGGTCTCAATCGTGTAATGTTCCTGAGAAGGAATGTGAAGATCATCTCCCTCCGCTTCAACCGTTATTCCCAGTCTTCTGAATGAATCCGGGATGATCCCCAGGTCCTTTATTTTTACATCTTTTAGGGTAATGTCCGATCCTGTCATAGCGGCCATACCAATGAAGCTTCCTACCTCGATCATGTCAGGGAGTATGGTATGATCCGTTCCCTTGAGTTCATCTACGCCCTCGATGGTGAGCAGATTGGAGGCAATGCCGCTGATTTTGGCTCCCATGCGGTTCAGCATGCTGCATAATTGTTGAATGTAAGGTTCACATGCGGCATTATATACCGTGGTTTTTCCTTTAGCAAGGACAGCAGCCATAAGGATATTGGCGGTTCCGGTTACCGATGCCTCATCAAGGAGCATATAGGTTCCCTTCAGTGATGAAGCATCTACCATATATTGCTGTTTAACCGGATCAAAATCGAATCTGGCACCGAGTTTCTGAAAGCCGATAAAATGGGTGT